>JAYSYA010000119.1:0-4759 GCA_043716765.1 Akkermansiaceae bacterium | reverse complement strand
ACTGATGGCCAGATCAATCGGATCAGGAAGCCAAGTTCCGTCCGCGTTGCGGGTGGACCTCGAAAGGACTTCGCCGAAGGATTCCTCCAGAAATTCGTTGGGGCGGCGGAAAATATCGAGCGGGCAGTCCAGTCCGTTGATCCTTACCATTCCGACCTCTGCCGCCGCCACTGCAATCTCCACCCCGGCGACCTGACGCCATCCGGGCAAAGTATGGATGGAAAGGTCAGGAAACCGCTGCCATGTGCTTTCGATCACCTTGGCCCAGACTTCGGAAGATTCACCCGGGTCAAGCCAGACGGCGGCGTCCTTGGTGGGTCGGTTGAAGCCGTGCGCGATGACTGCAAGACCGGCGATGACGATGACATCATGGCTTTCGGTTAGCGCCGTGATGAATTGTCCTGCGGTGGCGCCCATTTCGCGACGGTTTCGTTGACTCTACAGGCGATTGCCCAAAATTCGGCGACGGATGACGGGTTTTTAATCCACGGTTCGCTATTGTCCGTAATTTTGGATGGCGGCGCGGGTGGGCGACGCTTGCGCATCCGTTCCCGCGCAATGCGGCTGGCCCACTCTTCCTTGAGCCGTTGGATCGGGATGCGGTATTGGGGAAAAGCCACGTGGGACGGATAGCCGATCAAGGCCTTGGCTGAAAGTAAATTTCCTATGCGCCCGGCAGCTCGATGAAGCCTTCGAGCTTCCGAATCCGCGTCGGGTGACGCATTTTGCGGAGGGCTTTCGCTTCGATCTGGCGGATCCGTTCGCGGGTGACTTGGAACTGGCGGCCGACTTCTTCTAGCGTGCGGCTGTAGCCGTCCTTGAGGCCGAAGCGTTGTTCGAGCACTTCCCGCTCGCGTTCGGTTAGGGTGTCGAGCACGTCCTTGATCTTGTCCTTGAGCATTGAGAAACCGGCTTCTTCCATCGGGTTGTCGGCGGCCTTGTCTTCGATAAAGTCGCCGAAGGAAGTGTCGTCCGAATCGCCAACGGGCGCTTGCAGCGAAATCGGCTGCTGCGCCATTTTCAACACGGCGCGGACCCGCTCGACAGGAAGGTGGATTTCCTCGGCGATTTCCTCCGGAGAAGGCTCGCGGCCGTATTCCTGGACGAGCTGCTTTTGCACGCGCATCAGCTTGTTGATCGTCTCGATCATGTGGACCGGAATGCGGATGGTCCGGGCCTGGTCGGCGATGGAACGGGTGATCGCCTGGCGAATCCACCAGGTGGCGTAAGTGGAGAATTTATAACCGCGGCGGTATTCAAATTTTTCGACCGCCTTCATCAGGCCCATGTTGCCCTCTTGGATGAGGTCGAGGAACGAGAGACCGCGATTGGTGTATTTTTTGGCGATGGAAATGACGAGGCGCAAGTTGGCCTCGACCATCTCGGTCTTCGCCTTAAGCGCTTCCTTCAGCCAGTGGCGGAGTTGTTTGTTAGCTTCCTCGAAGGTTTCCTGGGTGTGCCAAGTGCGCTGTTGGACTTCGCGCATCTTGGTGACGAACTCCTTGTCTTCCGGATCGACCTGAAGCTTGCGGCCGTATTTCCAGAACTTCTGCATGTATTCGTCCACTTGCTCGCAGAAATCCTCGACAACTTTCTGCTTGTAGTAAAAGCGGGTGAAGACGCGGTTGAGGGTTTGAATGTTCTTTTGGAACTCCTCTTCAAGCTTCTTCTTGCTGCGCGGGTTCTTGGCGGAAAGCTGGCGGAACAGGTCGTCGTTCTCGTGGTGAAGCTGCTTCAGCTGGTCGCAGAGTTTTGGCAGGCCTTTCATGTAGCGCTCGCGGGACTCGATTTTCTTGTCGAGAATGACGCGGTCGAAGCGCTCCTTGCCCTTGTTGAGTTTTTCAGCGAGTTCCAGATAGGAGTCGGTGACGAAGCCGAACAGATGGAGGTGTTTGGCAACTTCGATTTCCGCATCCTCGATGCGCTTGGAAATTTCCACTTCCTGCTCGCGGGTGAGCAGCGGGACCTGGCCCATTTGCTTCAGATACATCCGGACCGGGTCGTCGAGGATGTCGAGCTTCTGGTCGGCTTTGACGTCTTCTTCCTCGCCGTCGCCTTCGTCGCGCTTCTTGTCCTTGTAGCGGTCCACTTCGGAGGCGTCGATGATGTCGAACTCCATGTTGCGGAGACGCTCCATGATGGCCTCGACGTCGTCGGGATCGACGAGATCGTTAGGCAGGATTTCGTTGATGTCGTCGTAGGTCAGGTAATCCTGTTCCTTGGCAAGCTTGATGAGTTCGCGGATTTTTTCCTGGATTTCAGGAGTGTCGATCCGGCGTTTGGCGGGCTCGGGAATCTTAGCGGAGGCTTTGGTTCCGGCACCGACCGTGGCGGGGGCTTCTTTTTTGGTCTTGGCCGACGCAGGTTTTACAACGGGTTTCAGAGCATCCTTTTGCGTCTTGACCGGCGCGAGTTTATCGGTGACCGCCGCCTTGCGCTTGGCTTCGACCACGGCTATGGCGGGAGTCTTGATGACGCCTTTCGGTGTTGCTTCTCCGATTGACTTGGCGGGGGCTTTCGGTGCGGGGAGAACGATGGCCGGCGTTTTCGCCTGGGTTTCTTTTACCGGAAGTGCCTGCTTTTTGCTCTTCGGGTCCTCCTTGGGTGCTGCCGCTTGTGGAACCTTTACCTGGGGTTTTGCGGCGGGTTTCTTGGACGAAGATTTGGATGCGGACATGGAATAAAATGCGCTTGAGTCAAAAAACAGGCCAGATTTCACCTAGCCTAGGGGCATTGCGAAAAAATCGCAGGCGGAGCGGAATGAAGAGGCGCAGCGAGTACCCGTCAAGACCTTTCTTCCCATTTTAAATCGTCGGAAAATCAAGGGTTCACAGAGCTTCGCGACGCAGGGGAAATCCCATATCCCGGATTTTCATCGGGTGCAAGAAAGGATCGTGATTGAGCTTCCTGTGATTTCCGGTTTCAAATCGCCGGGAAGCACATAGGTTGCGCCAACGCACATGATCACCGTTACTCCCAAAGCCATCGAAGAACTCGGCAAGCTCCTCGCCAGCAAGGCCAAGTCTCCCCAATCCGGCCTGCGTCTTGCCGTGCGCCGCGGCGGTTGTGCCGGCTGGCAATACGAGATGAATGTGGCGGATCCGCAGCCCGGCGACGAGATCGTCGAATCCGGCGCGGCGCGGGTGATCGTCGCGGCTGATAGTTTTGACCGCCTGCGCGGTTGTGAGATCGACTACTCCGACCATCTAACGGATGCCGGTTTTAAAATCCACAATCCCAGCGCCGCAAGGTCCTGCGGCTGTGGCACTTCATTCGAAACTTCTGACGAAGCGCCGGGTGCCCACGCGGTGCCGGACGGCGAGGCCTGCGGCACACCCTGACATCTCAAGCCGTCGTGCCCCGCATTGTTGAAGAGCTGCCGCCGAGCCGTCCCGCCTATTTCTGGTGGTTGTTGGCGAACGCCCTCGCGCTCTGCTTTGCCATCATCAGCTGGGCGGTCTGCCTGCACGTGTTTGGCCATCCGGAAATTCCAAGAAACTACGAGATCCTCGGCAAGCTCGGCCGCTCGCCGGTCCTGGAACGCTATACCGTGCTCGATGTCCCTAACGGCAACGCGCTCGCACCCAAGGAGCTCTACAAACGCTATTTCGGCTATACCGAGGAGCAGCGGGTCCGCGCCAATTCCCTGCTGATGCGCAATTATCTCACGAACTTCGACCGGCCGCTTCTCTTAACTTACATCGAGGGCGACTATCAGGTTGGGGAAATCAGGAAATTAAGCAAAAAGGATTTTTTCGATCCGGGCATCGTCATTCGCGCGCAAGCGATGGTAAAACCCGACGACTTCACCAAGCCGCTACCGTATCCGGTTTTTATCGAATACGTCTTCCCCACGCAGCAAGCCGAGGTCGCGAGCTCCTTCAAATCCGGCGACATCCTGGGCGTCAAAAAGAGTCCCAACTGCGCGGCCGTCGTCCACATCTCCAAGATCGTTCACGAGGACGAGCCCGCGCTGCTGCTGACCGTCATCCCCATTGCTTACGGGTCCTATCAGATCGGCGGTTCGGAATCGTTCCAGATCGAGCCGCCTTTGAAACTCCGCCCGGCGGCGGGTTTCCCGGTGTTCAAGGACTAGAATTTTAACTTGGCGGGTCTCGCGGCGTCCCGGTTCAGCTTGTCGCAAACGAGCGTGCAGAGTTCGAAAACCATCGGCTCGGCGATCGCGTAGAGCACCTGCGTCGCCTGCTTGCGGCGGGTGACGAGCCCCGTGTCATGAAGCAGTTTAAGCTGCTTAGAGACGTTGGCCTGGCTGGTGGGCAGCTGCCCGACGATCTCGGAGACGCTCATCTCGCCGGACTTCAGTTCCTGGATGATCGCCAGCCGCGTGGGCTCGGCAAAGGCGCGGAACAAGGCGGCGACGCGTTCGAGCTGGCTGGCTTTGAGTTTCACGGACCAAGACGTATCAGACGAAAATAAATGTTGCAAGCATAACTATGTGGCGATATCGCTATTTTACAATTCATTGCCAATGAAAATTCAAGCCACACAACTTAACGCCGAAATTCAGTCCGGCAAGGCCGCCCCCGACGAAGGAGCTGAGGCCGGAGCGCTGGTTCCAAGGCATCGGTGACCCCGGCGAAAACGAAGAGCGTCAAGTGCGCGTCGCCGCAGGTGCCGAGAATCACGCCGAGGAGCACCAGTTTTACAACTGGTGGCACCTCTACCTGCGTTTTTACGACGAGGAGCACCACCGCGAAGCGATCCGCAGCCGCCCGATGCTCATGCATGGCGTCGGCCG
>JAYSYA010000118.1:0-46807 GCA_043716765.1 Akkermansiaceae bacterium | reverse complement strand
TCGAGTGCCTCAACGTGGCGAGCTATCACGGCGGCTTGGAAAGCTCGGGCAAGGTGGATTTCCTCGACCGCCATTTCCCGGAGGTGAAAGGCCGTCATGTGCTTTTGCTAGACGACATCCTCGACACCGGCAGGACCCTGCATGCCGTGTCGGAAAGACTGATAGAAGAGGGCGCCGTGGCGGTGCATACCGCCGTTCTGCTAGCCAAAAACAAGCACCGCGCCGAGGAGGTCAACGCCGATTACGTGGGTTTTGAAATTGGTGATGAGTTTGTCGTCGGCTACGGCTTGGACTACAACGGGAAATACCGGAACCTGCCTTACGTCGGCGTGCTCAAGATGTCCGCTACGGCCTAACCGACCAGGTCGCCGATCGAGCCGAAGTCCGGCGAGAACAGCCGCTTGTAGGTCCGCGCGGCGTAGCCGTCGGTCATGCCTGAGAGGAAATCGCAGACCAGGCGCGCCCGTGCGGCTTCATCGGGAGCGGCGGCGATTTCCGCGGCGGTGTCGGCGGGGAGAAGTTGGAAATCCTGGCCGTCGATTCTTTGTTGGGAAATGTAGCGTTCGCCGAGCACTTCCCACAACTGCCGCAGCATCCGGCTGCCCTTGTGTTCGAGCTGTTTGAGTTGCGGCGAGAGGAAAACCACCTCGAACGCGAGGCGCTTGAACATCTTGGACTCGGCCTTCACCGACTCGTCGATGACCAGCCGGAAGCGGTAGCGGTTCGTCGAGCCGCTGAGGAAATTGACGTCCGTTTCCAAGCGGGTGGACTGGATGTATTTCCCGATGCGCTTGCCCACGAAAGGATCGACGCGCTTGCGGCGGATCGCCCGCATCAGGTCTCCGAGCGGCGTGCCTTCGCCGACGGGTTCATTATGTTTTTCCGCCCAGCCTTCGATTTTCTCGATGTTGAGGAATCCGGCGCGCACACTGTCAGATAGATCGTTGAGCGAGTAGGCGGTGTCGTCCGCCCAATCCATCACCTGGCACTCAATGGACTTGAACTTGTCGCGCGTCGTGCCGGGCGTGAGCTCCAGCGGGAAGTCGTTTCCGCCCATCGCCCAGTCGAGATAGGCGTGCTGCGCGTCGTAGATGAAGTGGTGCTCAGGTTGGTTTCCAAGCTCGGTCCACAGCGATTTGTATTTCAGCACGCCGTCGAGAAATGCCCGCGTGGGATCCATGCCGCTGCGTTTCGCGGAGAAAATCCGCTCGGTGAGGAGGCGCAGGGTTTGGGCGTTTCCCTCGAAGCCGCCGTGCCCGCGCATCAGGTGGTTCAAGGTCCGCTCGCCCGCATGGCCGAAGGGCGGATGCCCGAGGTCGTGCGAAAGGCAGATGGCCTCGACCAGATCCGGATCGATGAAGAAGTCGTCGCCGAGCGGTCCGCTAGATTCACTTTTCAGCCAGTAGGAAATCGACTTGCCGATCTGCGCGACTTCGAGCGAGTGCGTCAGCCGGGTTCGATAGAAATCATACTCGCCGCTCCAGAATACCTGCGTCTTGTTTTGCAAGCGCCGAAAAGTGGGCGTGTGCAGCACGCGGTCGCGGTCGATTTGGAAGGGCGTCCGGTAATCCGACCCGTCGCAGACACCCGAGCGCCGCTCCGTGTCAAAAGCTCCATAAAAGCGGTTCAACATTTGCCGGAGACTAGATGCCCCGGCCCATCCGGCAACCTCAACCTTCGAGCCGCAATCCGAACGGCACCAGCCGCTGGAAATCCGCCATATTGAATGTTGCCAGCGGCACGCCGGAAACAATCGCCGCTGCGGCGATCATGCAATCCGTGTGCGAGCCGCGCCGCCTGCCGCTGAGGTTGAAAAGCCGCGCCGCTTCCTCGGCTTCCCGCCAGGTGAAGTCGGTGATGGTGCGGTCCAGCACGGCGAACGCCGCATCTTTCTGCGCTTTCGTCAGTGGCCCATTGCAAAATTCCGCCCACGCAACCGCGCTGGTTGTCACGGATTTCCCCGCCTTCAACCAGGCGGAGATCTTTCGGCCGCCGGGTGATCCGGCCGTGACCAGATCCACCAAGAAATTCGTGTCCAAGTGAATCATGACTCCCACCAGTAGCGTTTCGCCTGGCGTTCCGCTGCGATGTCCACCTTGAATTCCTCACCCTCGGCCACGCTCAGTCCCGCGCCGTTTTGCAGCCATTCCAAGGCTTGGAGCGGGCTGGGGCGTTGATCCTCAGCATCCGCCTCGGCTTTCACTTGGCGAATGGCGCGGCGCATCACCTCCGCTTTCGAGACAGACCAGCGCTTGGCGAGGCTGTCTAAATGCGCCAACGTGCCGGTGTCCAGCGAGACGCTGGTTCTCACAAGTGTCGTGACATAATTCATGTGGTAACTGGTGGTGCAGTGACCCTCGTCTGTCAAGTTGGAAATCGAAGCATGGGCTTCCTATTTCTTTTCGAAGAGGTCCGCCGCGAGCTTGCCGTAGCTGTCGCGGTCTAGCAGGAACGGGTGGGCATCGGAGTTGAGGCGGCCATAGTAGAACGCGGGGTTGGCTCCGGCGCTGCCGGGTGCGAGCGTGATTTCCCGGCTGACGAGCCCGGTGAAGTCACCGAGGTCGTTGGTGGCTTTTTCAACGACCTTGAAGGCGAGCGTCGGGTTGAGTAGCGCCTTGGCGGCGGACTCGTCGTCGGGAGAAAGCCAGCGGTTGACCTTGAGTCCTTCCAGGGTTCCTAACAAGAAATTCGCCCGCGCCGGATCGAGCGACGGGGTAATGTCCTTGTCATCGCGGCTGGCGGTCCATTCCTCCTTGTTGAAATCATAGCGCAGCATCAGCGGCGGCTCGGCACCGGACTTGCGCCCGATGGCCATTAGATTGACCCGGTCGAGCGACCACAGCCGCGCCGGCCGCCATTCGTAAGGACGCACGGCGATGGAAGCGACGAGCGATTGGTCGACGCGCATCACCGTCGGCGTGCCGAGACGGTTAGCGAAAAATCCGCCCTTGCCGTCGATGCCGAAGGCGAGATTGATCGCCTGGTTGTCCTTGCCGAGGAAGCTGAGTTTCAAAAACGGCCGATGCAGTCCCCACGGGGTGAAGTCGGTGGCGGCATCGGTTTCGAAACTGATCGCGCGGCCTTCGGTGACCGCCTTGAGCAGGGTGAAAAGGCGTTCTTCGTTAGCGTCCTGCGATTGGGCGTCGATGGTGGCGGTCCACGGTTGCGGTGGCGTGCGTGAGATGAGGATTTCCGCGCCGGTGGCGGGCTGGATCAGGATGCCGCGCAGCGATTGGATGTTGAGATTGGTTAGCGTGGCGTCGCGCAGGTCGTTGATGGCGAGCGGCAGGTCTGCCAGGGAGACGAGGTTCGGCTCGGGCTTGAGCGGCAGGTCGAAGATCGTGTCCGGCCGGTCGCTGATAGAAGCCCGCACGTCGCGTGACTCGGGAGTCTCGCGGGGGAAAATTTCCAGCACCGACTCGGCGTCGGAGCCGAACGAGGTGAGGGCGATTTGTCCCGATTTGGCGAGCGTGCCGTTGGTCGGAAGCGTGACTGAGGCGCGGTCGGAGATTTTCACCGCTTGCAATTCGTAGAGCCCTTCGATGAGGGATTTGATGGCTGCGGGATCGGTGGCGAGGTCGAGCGGCTTGACGACGCGCCACGGGCTTTGCGGGGTTTCCCGGCCGAGGGTGAGTTCGCCTTGCTCGGCGCGGATGCGGATTTTTTGGAGGGCGATGGGGTTGAAATAGAACGGGCGGTGGTCGCGGAGGTATTTCAAGCCGTCCTTGAAGAGCGGGGAAATGTCGCCGGTGCAGGCATAGATGAAGCGCTTGCGGCCCTCGTCGCGGGGCTGGATGAAAACGGTGGGCACGGGTTTCTCGATGTCCTTGACGGTGGCCAGCCACGGGGTGACGCGGCCCATTTTGTATCGCGCCAGCGGGATGTGGTTTTTCCCTTCCAGCCGGATGTTGACGCCGCCCTCGCGGAGACCGGCTTTTTGTTCGTCGATTTCGGCGCGCGCGGCGAAGTCCTCGACGCGCAGGCCGAGGGTGAAATTGATGATGCCGACGGCGGCGCGCGGATCCATGCGGTCCTGCCACGGCAGCGTGGCCTGCCAGCCGTTTTCGCCGAGGTCGAAGCTGGCGATGACGCCGTTGCGTGAGATTTCGATGTGCTTCACCTCGCCGGGGGTGAACGACGAATAGATCCGCTCGCCCATCGCGGTGGGAGGCGTGCCGAGCACGGAGTTGAAATTTCCTTCCTTCCACTGCCAGCCCGCCAGCCCGCAGACGAGGATGGCTAACAGCGCAAGGATCAGGGTGAAGCCGAGGGAGCGCATGGCAGTTAGGCACGGCGCGAGGACCAGACGAAGGCCCCCGCCAGCATCAGGAACGCGGGCAGGAAGAATAGGTTCACCCGGTTGATGAAGGAGACCTGGGCGTCGAGAATCGGCAGCTTGTAAGTGGCCAGCGAGCGCGGGCCGATGCCGGCGAGGGACTGGCGGTCCATCAGCCAATTCACGGACGAGGCGAGAAAATCGATGTTCTCCGCGCGCTGCCGCTGGGGGTCGAGGAAGTCGGTGTTGGCGATGACGACCATCCGCGAAGTGTCGGCGGCGAAGCGGTCGTCGCTGGCGGCTCCACGGGTGACGCAGGCGGCCAGATAGAAAGGCGGCTTGGTGTCTTCCATTTCATCGAAGCCGACATTTTTCTCGCCAAATTTCGTCTCGCCCCAAAATCCTTCCGCCGCCTGAATCAGGCCGATGGGGTTCACTTGGCGGTTCATCAAATCGTCCGCGCCTTCACGCACTTCGAGCGATGAAGTCGCGCCTTCGAACACGGTCGCTTGGCCGGCGAAGTCCTTGGTGAAATTCACGCCTCCCGTGAAGATGCCGCGCGCGGTGGTGTCGATGCGTTGGTCCACAAGGGAAATCACCCGGTCGCGCTGCGGCGTGATGCCGTTGCTGCGGAGGAAAGTCCGCAACTTCGGCAGGGTGTCGCCGGGCTCTAGCAGCACTAGCATGGCGGCGCGCGGGGTGCTCCAGTATTTTTCCAGCACGGCGAGCTCGGCGGCGGTGAGATCGTATTTGGGTGCCACCAGCGCGACGCCTTCGACATCGGCGGGGATTTCCGCGAGGCTCGATAGATGGATGCCTTGGAGATCGACGTTTTGAAAACGCAGGGTGTCGAGCAGCGACTTTGTTGCGGAGTTTTCGCCCTCGGCATCGATCCGGCTCTTGTCCGCGAGGAAAGCCATCTTGCGCGCCCGGCCCTCGATCGACTCGACCAAGCGGGCGGTTAGGATGTCCTCGCCCTGGAAGCCGGTGATTTTCCGCTGGGAATCGACGGTGGTGTAAACGGCCATGTCGTCGGCGACGATGAGTTTAACGTTAGGATGCAGGATGCGGTTGCCGGCCTTGTCCTCGGTGGAGACCGCCCCGTCGTCGGCTCGCGCGTCCATGATGATGAGATCCTTGGTGAGCGGAAGTCCGTAGGCGGCGGTGACCTCCTGCGTGCGGTCGGAACTGCGGAGCGGATCGACGATTTCCAAATGGATTTTCCCATTGGAATGGCGCTTGTATTCCTCGGCCAGCGCGTGCACCCGTTCGTAAAACGGTGAGCTGCGGCGAAACGCCATGATCCACTTGATCGGCGTTCCGCGCTCGCTGACGACCTTGTCCTTCAGGTAGTTCCGGGTGGAGGGCGAGAGTGTGTAGGCGGCCTCCCGGCTGAGATCGACGCGGGTGAAGTGGTGGGATGCTAGATAGTTCAACGCGATGAGGATGATCGCGAGCAAGACGATCTGGAGCACGGAAAGCGTGCCCAGTCCCCAGCGGTTCAGCGGGCGTGCGGGTTTTCCTTGAGACTCGGAGGAAGGGGCGGACATGAGAAATAATCAGGAAAATCAACGGCGCCAGCGGCGGTAGTCAACGACTTGATAGGTCAGGAACAACACGAAGACGGCGAGGCTCAGAAAATAAACCACCGGCCGGGTGTCGAACAATCCGCTGGCGAAATAATGCAGGTGCTGCTGCGAGGAAATATAATGGAAAAACGGCGCACCCGCGAACGACTCGCCCCAGATGACCGTGACGAATCCCATGAAATACTGGATGACCAGCAGCCCGATGGTGAAAATTCCCGCGATGATCTGGCTCGATGTCAGCGCCGAGGCCAGGCAGCCGATGGCGGTGAACGCCGCGCCCATCAGCATCACCACGGTGAACGCCCCGCCGAGCGCGCCGGGGGTCCAAGCGGGCGGGAGATCTGTTACCCATTCGAACATTTTGAACTGAACGAGTCCCGGAATCCACAGCACCGTGTAGAAAATCATCGCCGCCGCGTATTTTGAAAACACCACCTGCCAAGTCCGCACCGGCGCGGTGAGCAACGTTTCCAAAGTCCCCGAGCGCTCTTCCTCGGAGAACAGCCGCATCGTGATCAGCGGGAAAATAAACAGGAAATAGAACCAGAACAGCGGCGTGTGGAAGGTCACGTAAACCAAGCTGTCGCGCACCGGCGTGTCGCGGAATCCCTTCATCGCCGTGGACAGCGAGACGCCCTGCATGATCGTGACGAAGGCTAGGACCACCCAGCCGAACGGGGTCAGGAAATACCCCTTCAGTTCTTTAAAAGTAAGGATGCGAAACAATCTCATGCGGCGGGGCGCTCTTGGTAAGCCATTCCCGCGGCAAGGCAAAGGGAAAAGGTCCGGCCCGTATCACTGCAGCCGCGTGAATCTCACTGCCCTCAGCTCCGCAGAGCTCGGGCCGATCATCACCTCGAAATCCCCCGGCTCGACGACCGGCCGAAAATCGCGCCCGGGGAAACTCAGATCGGCGTCGGTGATCCGGAAGAAAATCACCCGCGACTCGCCGGCGGCGAGCGTGACGCGCTGGAAGCCGCGCAGTTCCTTTACCGGGCGGGTGACTGACGCGACGAGATCGCGAAGGTAGAGTTGCAGCGTTTCCGTCGCCGGATGCGCGCTGAGGTTGGTGATTTCTGCCGTGACGGTGACCGTCCCGCCCGGCTGCATTTCCGGCGCGTCGATGGCCACCGCGCCGTGGCGGAATTTCCCGTAAGTAAGTCCGTGGCCGAACGGATAGAGCGCGTCGTTAGGCGCGTCCAGATACTTGGATGAATATTGCACCGCCGGGTCGAAGGGCCGGCCGGTCGGCTTCTCGCGGTAAGTCATCGGCAGCTGGCCGATGCTGCGGGGGAACCCCATGGTGAGTTTTCCGACCGGCGCGGCGGTGCCGAAAACCACCTCCGCCAGCGCGCGGCCGCCCTCCGTTCCGAGCGCCCACGCATGCAGGATGGCGGGAAATTGCGAGTTCTCCCATGTCAGCTCCAGCGGGCGTCCGCTCATCGTGACGAGCACGCAGGGCGTGCCGGTTTGCAGAATGTGCTTCGCCAATTCGCGCTGGCATTCCGGCAGGCAGATGTCCGTCCGGCTGGCGGCCTCGCCGCTCATTTGCCAGCTCTCGCCGAGCACCAGCACGACGACGTCCGCTTGCTCCGCCGCGCGAATCGCTTCGGCTAACAAATCCTCCTTTGCTTCGTTGATCCCGCAGCCTTTGGCGTGGATGATGTTCGCCATTTCCCGAAATCCATCGAGCGGCGAGGCGGCGAGCGCTTCATCCCCGGCGGCGATCCAGCAGCCGAGCATGTCGCGGCGGCTGTCGGCGAGCGGGCCGATGAGCGCGATGGTCTGGTGTTTTGAGAGAGGTAGGATTTCGCCTTCGTTCTTCAACAAGACTAACGACTCGCGCGCGGCCTCACGCGCGAGCTGCCTGTTTGCAGCGCTTGGATGAATCGCCGGCTGGTGATTGCAGCGGCCGAGGGGATCGCGGAAAAGCCCGAGATCCCACTTCGTTTCCAGCACCCGCAGCACCGCCGCGTCGATTTGTGCCTCGCGGATGACTTCGGATTCAAGCAAACCCGGCAGCTCTGCTAGAAACGCTTCTGACACCATGTCCATGTCCACCCCGGCGTCCAGCGACTGCCGCGCCGCGTCAGCATCCGTGGCGGCGGTGCCGTGGCTTTTCATCTCGGTGACCGCAGTGTAATCCGTCACGATCCAGCCTCGGAAGCCCCATTGCTCGCGCAGCAGTTCGGTCAGCAGCCAGCGGTTAGCGCTCGCGGGAATGCCGTCGATGTCGTTGAAGGCGGTCATCACCGTCCGCGCCCCGGCATTGATCGCCGCGCGGTATGGTGGGAAATAGGTCTCCTCCATCGCCCGGCGGCTCATGTCCACCGTGTTGTAGTCCCGCCCACCCATCGGCGCGCCATAGAGCGCGAAGTGCTTCACGCAGGCGATCACCGAAGCGGGGTCTGCCAGACAATCTCCCTGATAGCCGCGCACCATCGCCGCCGCGATTTTCCCGCCCAGCCACGGGTCTTCGCCCGCTCCTTCCGCCACCCGTCCCCAACGCGGGTCCTGTGAGATATCAACCATCGGCGAGTAAACCCAGTGAAGGCCGTCCGCCGCCGACTCCGCCGCTGCCATCCGGGCGCAGCGTTCCATGAGATCCAGATTCCACGAGCATGAAAGCCCTAGCGGAATCGGATAGATCGTGCGCTGCCCGTGGATCACGTCGTAGCCGAATATCAGTGGGATCGCCAGCGGGCTCGCCAGCGCAAGTTCCTGCAAGGCGCGCGTGGCGGCGGGCGTGTAAACATTGAGCACCGCGCCGCAGTGGCCCGCGCGGATCTTCTCCCTCAAATTTTCGGAGTGCTTCATACCGGTGTCGTCCATCGCGCCGGTTAGGAGATTGAGTTGGCCGGCCTTTTCCTCGACCGACATCCTGCCCAGCAACTCATGGAGAAACGCATCCTTGCTCATCACGGCCATCACGCCCCCGCGATCGCGCGATTTCAAGGCTTATGTCGGTCGTCTTGCGCGATCACCTGATAATCTTCTTTGAATCGTTAGGGTCCGCCAGCCTCGTCATAGTCTTTTGAATATAGGCGGTCGGCATCGACCGCAACGATGCCGCTAAACCGACCAAACGGCCGGGGAGGCGGTGGCGTATGTCCAAGCCGCCTGCCTTCGGGGAGGTCGGCCAAAAGCCATCGCGGCACAAGTGCCCTCCGGCCTGTGCAGCTCCCGCACCAGCCGCATGTTAGGCTCGTTATCACTGGCATCCCCGCCCGCTCCACCCCGCACGGCCAGCCGGGAGGCGGTTCCCGCCGCCCCCCGGTTCCGCTCCGCTTCACCGCCTCCCGGCTCGCCGCCCACCCCCAACCGCAAAGATGCTCCGCACCCCGGCCTGCGGCATCGTGTTCGTGCCTCGCACCATGCCTCCGTCGCGATGCTCTGGGAATTGCTTTTCGGGAGCGTCGTTCGTGTCGGCCACATCGGAGGCTCCTTGCTCATCACGGCCATCACGTCCCTGCCAGCGCCCGCTTTTAAGGCTTATCACCCCCCCGTGATCGCCCCTACGCGATCACGCCATATCCTTGTGGCCGGAAATGGAATATCTCTCATGGGTCGCCGCGAGCAACTCCCCCCCGGGAAGCTGGCGGCGAGAAAGCACTCCCCCCGAGACTGAAACGCCGACGAAAATCGTAAGCCCCCCCCGCTTCGATTTCCGCCGGCGTTTTTTGTCTGATCAGCTGCCCGAGCGGACCGGCGGACGCTCGGGCTCGGAGATGGTTTTCGAGAGCGGTTCGATGCTCTCCCCGTTGATCGACCACGACTGATAGAGAGCCGGCAAGGGAGCTGCTAGAGTGAGCTTGCCATCGCGTTCCAAGCGGCGGAGCACCACGCGGAGGATGGCAAAGGCCATGCTGCCGAGCTCGTCATCATCGCGGTTGCGGTGGATGCGTTTGACGAGGTCGGTCTGGGCAATGCGGTCGATTTTCCCGGCGCGTGCAAGGTCGATGAGGTGCGCCATTTCCACGCCGTAGCCGACGGGAAATGCCAGCGATTCCAAAGTCTCGCGGCGGGCGGCATACTCGCCGGAAAGCGGCTGGAGAATGCCGCCTAGCTCCGGATAGAAAAGCGAGATCAGCGGGCGGATGAGGATTTCCGAAACCCGCCCGCCGCCGGTCGAGTGGGATTCATCGCCATAGGCCAGCGGGCGTTCGTAAAAGGCCTTGACGTAGTCGATGGCGGGGTCGGCGAGCAGCGGGCCGACGAGTCCGGTGACGAAGCCGGGGTGGAAATTCGAGATGTCGCCATCGACATAACAGATGATGTCGCCGCTGGAAACGTGGAGGGCTTTCCAGAGGTTTTCGCCTTTTCCGCAATAGTTCGTCTGGTCCGGAAAAATCCCAGAAGCGAGGTGGACGCCGGCTCCCGCGGCAGCGGCGAGCTCGCGAGTGGCGTCCGTGGAGCCGGAGTCGATGACGAGGATTTCATCGACAAGGCCGGGGCGGGCGAGGGAATCCTGGATGGTAGAAACGATCGTGCCGATAGTCTCCGCTTCGTTGAGCGTGGGAATGCAGACGGAGATGCGCAGGGATTTTTTCAACGCCACCAATGCGTCCACATCGGCGAACTGCCGGTGATGAAAGCGCTGTGGGGACGGCATGGCGAAGTCCTAGCGGTCCTCCCGGGAGCGTGCAAGGATGATGCGTTCGGGTGTCTTTCTCCGTGAAATTCCGGCTGCGCACGCGATGCAAAATTTTTTCAACCTTTCCGCTTGAAGCGGCCAAAAAGTCATAGCACCGTTTTTCCACATGGAAGTAACGAACAAGAAATCACCGACCCCTGTGGAACTGATCGACTGGCTGAACGATGAAGGGGTCATCGACTTGGATTGGGATTTTCCCGAAGACGGGGATTTGTTCGAGGCGGGTCTGGATTCCTTGGCGACGGTGCGGCTGATGGCGGCGGTGGAAGACCAGTTCGACTTCGAACTCGTGGCGGAAGACCTGACACGCGCTAACTTGGCGACGCCGACGACTCTGGCGGCCCTGCTCGCTGCAAGGCTCGCCTGAATGCGGAGGGAGCGGAATGCTCCGCGCGTAGTTGTTAGCGCTTTGTGGGGGCGGCGATGATGCCTTCCTCCGTTTCCTGTTTGAGGCGGAGCTGGCCGCAGGCGGCGTCGATGTCGTGGCCTTTTTCGAGGCGCAGGTTAGCGGTGACGCCGGCGTTTTTCAAAATTTGCTGGAACGCGCGGCAGTGATTGTTCGGCGGGCGTTTCCATTCGAGTCCCTCGACGGTGTTGTAAGGGATGAGGTTCACCTTCGCGCCTAACCGCCGGGCGTGGCGGGCGAGAATGGCGGCTTGTTCGAGCGAGTCGTTGACGTCTTGGATGAGGATGTATTCGAGCGTGAGCTTCTGGGTCTTCTTCGCGTTCCAATGGTCGAGCGCTGCGAACAACTCGGCGACCGGCCATTTTTTATTGATCGGCATGATCTGTTGGCGGACGTCGTCGGTGGCGCCGTGGAGTGAAATCGCGAGCCGGATCTGCTGCGGATGCTCGGCGAGCTGTTTGATCTGCGGGACGAGGCCGGAAGTGGAAATAGTGAGATGGCGCGCGCCGAGATGCAGGGTTTTCGGGCCGGTAATCAGGGCGATGGCGGCTAGCAGGTTGTCGAGGTTGGCGAGCGGCTCGCCCATGCCCATGAAGACGAGGGAGTCGACGCGCTCGCCGGAAAGTTGCTCGGCGGCGAGAACCTGCCCGGCGATTTCCGCAGCGTCGAGATTGCGAGTGAAGCCGGCAAGTCCCGAGGCACAGAATTTACAGCCGTAAGCGCAGCCGACCTGTGAGGAAACACAGAGCGTGCGACGGTCGGATTTCTCGCCGTAGAGCGCGGGGTTCGCCGGGATCAGCACGCTTTCGACGTAGCGGCCGTCGTGCAGGCGGAAGAGGAACTTGCGGGTGGTGTCAGAGGAGCCCTGGGTGGAGCTGTGTTCGAGCGCGGCGAGGCGGAAGCCGTCTGCCAATTTCGCGCGGAGCGCGGCGGGCAGGTTGGTCATCGCCTCAATGGAGGTGACCTTTTTTTTCCACACCCATTCGAGAATCTGCTCCGCGCGGAAAGCGGGTTCGCCAGCCTCCTTGAGCCAAGCGGTGAGATGTTCCGGGGATTGGCCGGTGAGGGATGGGAGCACTGAATTGAAGTTCTGAGAAAGTGAGAGCACGCACGCCGTCGGCACGCCGGACTGGTTTTGAGGCGGAATTATCTTCATGAAACCGCTTTCATGTCAAACGTGGCGCATTTCAAGTCGAAGCGCCATCGCGACCGGGCGGGAGATAAATTCCTCGCCCGAGTCGAATTTGGGCTTTGCGGCGGGGCCGGAATGAGAATACTCCGCCTCGTTCTGCGGGAACACCAGCCGGCTTAGCTCAGTGGTAGAGCAACTGATTTGTAATCAGTAGGTCATCAGTTCGACTCTGATAGCCGGCTCCATCTTAATTGCCTGCAAACCAACCGATTGCGGGTTTTTTTGTGTAGTGGTGGTGCGGCCCTAAATGTCTTGAAATGCACCTAAATGCGGGTTTTAACGCGTTCTATTGCGGTATGTTGCGGGGACGGGGGCCGGTTTTTTCCCGTGGTTCGAGGATTAGAATGTGAGGCTCCTCAAAAAATTCCGGGATTTTAAGTCGCCCCTCGCGTGCGCCCGCGCTGAGCTTCAGGAGTGAAGAATGGTTTCATGAATCCTTTCCTGAATTCAGGGGATTCGTCGAAATCGTCGAAGATCACATGCCAAGTAGATCCTTGGCAGAGGTCGTTCATTAGCTCGTTTTCAGGAGGGTTTTGCAGCCGAATCCAATATTCATCCACGTCAACGTCTATCCACTCAGTCTCGTAGATTGACATCGGATCGACAATTCTGCGCGTCCGTTTCTTGGTTTGTGATTTCATGCCGCTCTCAGGTGTGAAAACTGTGGAAGAATTAGCGGGCGTTTTCATGGTGGCGGTTAAATCAAAAGCGATGCTTCGAGACCGAGTGCCTCGGCGGTTTTCCTGACGTGGGCGGTGTTGAACTTGCGCTCGCCACGCAGAAGGCGGGAGGCGGTGGAGCGGTCGATGCCGATGAGCTTGCCCCACTCGGTGGCGGTCATGCCGATGTTTTCGAGGTGGGCGGCGAGAAATTGATGCGGTGGCAGGGTGGCGGGTGCCGGGTGGTTCGCGGATTCGTAGGCTTCGGCCAGCTCGGCGAGGGTTTGGAGGTAGTCGGCTTGATCGGCGGTGAGCGGGTGGCCCGCCATGAGGTCGATGATCTCGGTGACGGCATCGAGTTCGATTTCGTCATGCAGCGTGCGCGGCAGGTGCAGGCGGCAAAGGGCTTCGTAGGTCTTCGGCAGCTTGGCGAAGCTGGGGAGAGTTGGTTTGGTGGCGTTCATCGGCTTAGAGGTCGTTTTTCCAGCGGTTTTTGCTGTAGTCGGCGTGAGTGAGGATTTTCAGAATGAAGATGCTGCGGGTGTTGTAGTGGATGGCGGTAATGAGGCGGTGGTGGTTGCCAGCGATGTTGAAGATGGTGACGGTCTTGGAACTGCCGACGGTGGCGAGGTCCGCATGAGGAAGGACTTTGCGAACGTCGGCGATGGATTGCCACTTGGCGGAGGTGGCCAGGGTGATCCATGCGGAGAGGTTGGCGGCGGCGTTCGGGTGTTGCTTGGCATAGTCGAGGATGCGACGCTTGGTGATGATTTTCATTCGGAAACCTGTTGTCAAATTAGCAACACGGATGATGGCTGTCAAGAGGCGCTTGGGGACGGCTATACCCCTTTGAGGTGTTCCTTGATTGCGGGCGCTGGAAGCGGGGCGAGCGCGGCCTTGCGGGCGGCGGGGATGATGCGGAAGAATTCGCCGCCTTCTTCGCGGGTGTGGGTGTTGAGGTAGTGACGCTTCACGATGGACTCGGAATTGCCCGCTTGTAGCGCGGCGTCGCCGATGCTGCGGTGAAGGGCGACGTGGTAGGAAATGAAGCTGTGTCGCGCCTCGTCATGGGAGAGGCCGAAGTGTTTCCGCAGCTTTTTGTTGAGCCGCTCGAAGTCGGGCGGGATCACCGGGTCAGTGAATGCTTCGAGCCATGCGGCGAGGTTGTCGGAAATTTGAACCTGCCGTTCTTGACGGGTCTTGGAGACATTGGCGGGAATGGTGATGGTTCGGGTTCTGAGGTTCACCAGTTCGCGCTCTCTTCCTGACATTCTCCGCAGTTCATTCGGGCGGATGCCTGTGAAATAGAGCAGCGCGTAAGGCTTCACCATCTTGCCACCCCGCCAGCGGATGAGGGCGGACAGCATCCGCCGCACGTCCTGCGGGGTGGTGGTCGTAGGCTTGGCGTCTTGTTCTTCGCGGACCTGCCGTGAGGAGAACTTGCGGATGATTTCTATCGGGTTGGTGAAGGTGAACGGGCGATTGCTGGCTGCATCGGCGGTGGCGCTCCAGGCGAAGAAGCCGCTCAATGCTCCACGGTGGATTTCCCATGAGCGCCGGGTTGCCTTGTCCTTGCCGTTCTTGGCCCAGAGACCGAGCAGGAAGGCGTCCACCTGTGCCGCTGTGACTTCGTGGACGTGAGGGTTGTCCGTGGCGGTGGTGAATGCGCCAAGCGTCCAAGCGATGCTTTGGAGCGAACGGGGGCGCAGGCCATCGCGTTCCTTGGCGTCACGGTAGAGCTTGATGGCGTCGGCAAGGCGGATGGTGAATTCTGGCGGGCGGTGGTGCCTGAGGAAGAAGCGCACGGCATCGGCCAAGGGGTAGGTTTCGCCCAACAAGTCGAATGCTTTGAGCGCTTGTTCGTGCTGGGTGTCTGTGAGAGGAGAAAGGACGAGCCGCTGTGATCGCCCTTTGTTCTCCTGTTCCACGCGCTTGAGCGCGACGAAGGTTTCAGCATCCTGTTGTTCCTTGAATTGTTTGTGCTGCCACTTGCCATTTTCCTTCCAGCCTTGGACGAGGTGGGAGACGTAGCCCTGTTTGTCAACGAGTGGGCGGATCGTGATTCCGGTGGCAGAGGTCTTGTCGGCAACGGTTCTTGTTCTCTTCACTGGCTTGCTCATGCCTGCATCCAACTGCATTTCAGTAGGTCATCAGTTCGACTCTGATAGTCGGCTCCACTTTCAATCCCTGCAAACAATAGTTTGCGGGGTTTTTTGTGTCCGAGTCGGATGAGACTCCAATGCACGGGTCAAAGATTTCTGAGGTAATTCAGAAATCCGCAGGAAACCAAATTATTAGGCACTAGCTAGGTGCAACCATGTGGCTAAATCGTCACCAGCAATAAGTTCATGGAATTGAATCAAGCCTTCTACTTTGTCGATTCAATGCAGCGAATTTTAATTGTCGAAGACGAACGCGATATCGCGGACCTGATCGGCTTCAACCTGCAACGCGCGGGTTATGAGGTCATCAAAGCTCACGATGGCTTGGAAGGCACCGAACTTGCGCTTCGCGAACGGCCCGATTTGATTCTTCTCGACCTTATGTTGCCCGGTCGCGACGGCTATGCGGTTTTCCGTGAGCTCAGGCGGGACTCCCGCACTGCCAATACCCCGGTCATCATTCTTACAGCCAAGGCCCAAACCGAGGATCGCATTCAAGGACTTGAAGCCGGTGCCGATGACTATCTCTCAAAGCCTTTTAGCCCAAAGGAGCTAATGCTGCGCGTCCAAGCCATCCTCAAGCGCTCGGACAGACCACCTGGCACGGTTGATTACAGCCATGGACCTTTCCGGTTTGATAAGAATTCGTTGAAGTTCTATTTGAATGATGAACCCGCTGAACTCACATCGACTGAGTTCAAGCTGCTAATGTTTCTTTGCGAGCGCCCGGGCAAACCCCAAGACCGTAACGACCTCCTCCGCAGTGTTTGGGGCTACAGCGATGCAAGCCACAGCCGAACGCTCGATACCCACATGAAACGGTTGCGTCGCAAACTCGGCGCTCACGGGAGCTGGGTGAAAACCGTCCGCGGCATCGGTTATAGCATCGCCAAAGCGGACGCATGACTCCTGCAACTTTTACTTCGCCACTGCAACCCACCCAACCCTTTGGGATGTGACTGCTGAGCACCAACTCGAACAGCTCCGCAAAAGCATTTTGGCGATGCGTCCGGGGCGGTTTCCGCAGCAATGCGTGCTATTGCTGGAAGCGTTTCCAGGAATGTGACAGCACTGTCACACGAGTCCCCTTGAGAAAAAGCGATCCGCAAACGAATCCTAAACCCGTTCCGGATCTTGCGGCCCACTCATGATTTCTTCTCCATTAAACACAAATTATTCGTCACAAGGTATGACTTCGAGAATGATTCTTGTGGGCTTATTTCTAGGGATTTGTTCACCCATCGTAACCTCGCAGGAGATTACAAATTTCTATATCCGCGAATATCGAGTGGAGGGGGCGCGGCGCTTGAAAAACTTAGAGGTTGAGGAGGCGGTGTATCCCTTTCTGGGCCCGGCAAGAACTCCCGAAGATGTCGAGCAGGCGCGGGTGGCACTGGAGAAAGTCTATCACGACAAGGGGTTTCAGACGGTATCGGTCGCAATCCCGCCGCAAGATCCGAGGCGCGGAGTGATCCGCATGCAGGTGGTCGAGGGTAAGGTCGGGCGCGTGCGGGTCAACGGCGCGCAGTTCTTCCTGCCAAGCCAGATCAAACGCGAGGCCCCGTCCCTCGCGGAAGGCCGCGTCCCGGACATGAACCAAGTGGGCAAGGAAATGGTCGCACTCAACCGCCTGTCCGACCGACGGGTGACGCCGGTGCTGCGCCAAGGAGTGGAGCCGGGGACGGTGGATATCGACCTCAATGTGGAGGATGAACTACCGCTGCACGGCTCTTTGGAGATTAACAACCGCTACAGCTCGAACACCACGGCGTTACGGCTCAACGGATCCTTAAGCCATGGAAATCTATTCCAAAAAGGTCACACGATCGGACTGAATTTCCAAGTTGCCCCGGAAAACACGGACGACGCATTGGTCTATTCCGGCTACTATCTCGCCCGGGTCTCTGATGGTGTGAGCTTGATGGTTCAAGGAACCAAACAAGACAGCAACGTCTCCACGCTCGGCGGCGCGGCGGTCGGCGGCCGGGGAGAAATCCTCGGACTGCGGGCGCTCTATGACCTGCCAACCACGGCGAAATTCTATCAAAATTTTAGTCTCGGCATCGACTATAAGAACTTCCAAGAGGATATTGTGATCGGCGGCGACACAATCTCATCGCCCATCGGATACTACCCCGTCAGCGCGAACTATGGCGCCAACTGGATGCACGAAAACGGCTTTACCGCGCTCAACATCTCGCTCAACTTCAGTTTGCGCGGCATGGAAACTAGCGGGCAGGACTATGCCAATAAGCGCTACAATGCCGACGGCAGTTATGTATATCTTCGCAGTGACTTCTCTCACACCCGCGACCTGAATGGCGGTTCCCAGCTTTTTGGAAAAATCCAAGGCCAGCTTTCAAGTCAGCCCGTCATCAACGCTGAGCAATTCGCCGGCGGCGGCCTCGACACCGTCCGCAGTTATCTCGAAGCCACCGCGCTCGGCGATAACGGCATCTCGGGTAGCATCGAGTTTCGCAGCCCGTCGCTCATCGGCAAGCCCGACAACACCGAGGCCAACTCCGACCAGTGGCGTTTCCACGCATTCGCCGACGCCGCGTGGGTCGGGATTTACGATGCCCTGCCATCGCAGCAGGAAAGCTACGACCTCGCGAGCATCGGCTTGGGAACCCGCTTCAGTGTCCTCAAACACTACAACGGCTCACTGGATGTCGCCTTGCCGCTCACCAACCAAATCGACACCGACGCCGGCGACGTCCGCGTCACCTTCCGCGGGTGGGCCGACTTCTAACCATTACCAACTCTCCAATTTTCTTTATGACACAACGATCAGCTATCAATTTACTCGGCGGACTCATCATGGCCGCTGCCTTGGCCGGCCATTCGCAGGCTGAAGAATCCACATGGTGGAATCTCGCTTGGAGCCAGCGCCAGAAGCTCACCCTCGACACCGGCGCGGACGCCGCCGCCATCACCGATCCGACTGGTGGCATCACTGTGCTGGTGAGGCTGTTTGACGGGAATTTTCAATTCGCCAGTGCGCGTGAGGATGGCAGTTATCTGCGCTTCGTCGCCGCCGACGGCAAGACCGTCCTGGCGCACCAGATCGAGAGTTACGACAACCTCCTCAACGAAGCCTTCGTCTGGGTCAAGCTGCCGGATGTAAAGCCGGCCGCCAAGGAAACCTTCCACGTCTATTTCGGCAACGCGGACGCCGCCATGCCCGCCGACGTGAAACCCGCCGACGCCTTCGACGCCGATACCACCCTCGTCTATCACTTCGCCGGCCGCGGCCTCGCCCCTGCCGACACCACCAGCAACGGCAACAACGCCGAAACCGCAGCCACCACCGCCGAGGGGTCGCTTATCGGCAACGGCCTGCGTCTGCTAGGTGCCGCTCCCGTCCTCATTCCAGCGACCGCGTCCTTGGAATGGAAACAAAGCCAATCCCTAACTGTTTCGACGTGGTTTAAGCCCGCCGCCCTCCAAGAAAACGCGGTCATCCTCAGCCGCGCCGATGGACAAAACTCCTTCCGCCTGCTGCTCGACCAAGGCATGCCCGTCGTTCAGTCAGGCTCCATCCGCAGCCAGCCAGGCGCTGCCGTCGCCACTAACATTTGGAGTCATCTCGTGATCGTCGCGGATGGCAAATCCCTAAAACTTTTCCTCAACGGGGCTCCTTATGCCAGTGTCGACGCCGGGCTTCCGCCGCTCAACACACCGCTTTCTATCGGCGGCCTTGTCGTTGAGTCCACAGGAACCAATGCCTTCACCGGAGAGCTCGATGAATTCTCAATTTCAAAAACCGCGCGTTCTCCTAGTTGGGTCAAGCTCGCCTCCGCCAATCAGGGTGCCAGCGACGCCGCCCAGCGCACGCTCGCCCTCGGCGAGGTCGAGGGCGACGGCGCGGCAGAGCAAAGCCACCTGATGCAGCACTTGTCACTCTTCGGCGATATTGCGAACAACATGATGTTCGACGGCTGGATCGCCATCGGCGTCTGCGCCGTCATGATCGTCGTCGGCTGGACGGTCGCCGTGAAGAAGTTCCTCTACCTCAACTCCATTGAAAAAGGCACCAAGGTCTTCCTCAACCAGTGGAAATCCCTCTCCACCGACCTCACTGCGCTCAATCCCGATGACCACTCCAACGTCAGCAGCCTCGGTGGCCAAGTCGATCCGGGCGAGCAGGGACTCATCGAGAAATCTCCGCTCTACCACATCTACCAGATCGGATCCGAGGAAATCCGCCATCGACTCGACAAAGATAACAACCGTATTCAAGGCCTTTCCGGTCGGTCCATCCAGGCCATCCGCGCCAGCCTCGACGCCGGCCTTGTTCACGAAAGCCATCGCCTTTCAGACGGCCTCGTTTACCTCACCATCAGCATCGCCGGCGGACCCTATGTCGGACTGCTAGGAACCGTCGTCGGTGTCATGATCACCTTCGCCATTATCGCCAAGTCCGGCGAGGTCAACGTCAACTCCATCGCCCCCGGGATCGCGTCCGCGCTGCTTGCCACCGTCGTCGGCCTCGTTGTCGCCATCCCGGCTCTGTTCATCTATAGCTACCTTAACGGCCGCATTAAGAACTCGCTGGCCCTCATGCAGGTCTTCATCGACGAGTTCGTCGCCAAGATGGCCGAGTTCTATCGGCCCTCCGTCGAGCCTGACCAAACTCGCGGCTCAAGCCATTGAATCCCCAATTTGAAATCTTAAATCTCAAACCTCGATGGCCTCCGCCGACGACAAAAGCTACGATGACATCAACGTCACGCCCATGGTGGACCTCTACTTGGTGCTGCTGCTGATTTTCATCATCATGACCACCGCCGGCGTCCAGGGCGTGAAGGTTAACCTCCCCAGCGCCAGCAAGGCCTCCTCGCCCAAACTCGACGCGCCCAAGACCCAGGCCATCACCATCGACACCGAGGGCAAAATCCGCCTCAACACGCTGCCCGTCACCCTCTCCGATCTGGAGAGCAAGCTCACAGCCCTCAAGGCCGCCACTCCCGAGCTGCCCGTCGTGGTCCGGGGCGACCGCCAGAGCCAGTATCAGGGCGTCATGGACGTGCTTGACGTGTTAGGCCGCGTCGGCATCACCCAGATCGGTCTCGCCACCCAGCCGAAATAGCAGCCGATCATGTCCCCAAGACCTCCATTTCCGCCCCAGCAGAGCAAGCCGAACAAGCAGCGGCTCTTCATCGGCATCCTGCTTGCCGTCGTGCTGCTAGGCGGCGTCGTCTCCTTCCTGCTCAGCGGAGGCAAGACCACCAAGACCGTCGCGAAAAAAACAAACGCCATCGTCACCATCACCCTGCCTCCGCCGCCGCCGCCACCTCCGAAGGTCGAGCCGCCCAAACCCGAGCCGCCGCCGGAAGACAAGACCGAAGAGCTCGTCGAGGAACCGCCTTTGGAGGAGCCGCCGCCCGAAGCTCCGAACGAGGAGCCGCCCGCCGAAGTCCTTGGAACTAACATCCAAGGAAATGGCCCCGGCATACCCGGACTCGGCAAGGCCGGCGACGGCGGCGGCAATCGCAACAGCATCGGCGGTGCGGGCGGCAGACAAGCGCGCATCGATTGGTATGCGAAGAAGATCCTCGTCGCCACCATCAAACAAGCCCTCGAGAGAAATCCGTCCACCAAACAGATCATCATGAATGACGGCATCCGCCTTTGGGTGGACACCAACGGACTGGTCACGCGCGTCAAGCCTCTCGGCAACATCAGCAACCTCGCCGCCATCGAACAGGTCCTCATCGGTCTCCAAACCTCCCAAATGCCGCCCACCGGCATGCCACCTTACATCGATTTCAAAATCAATGCCCGCAAGCCCGGCATCTAATCATCTTCCCATGTCTCTTACCCGTCCATTTGCCATCGCCGCCCTGCTCGGAGTCACCAACCTGCTCAGGGCCGAAGAAGTTGCAACAGAGACCACTCCGGTCGCGTCTCCCGCAGAAATTTCAACGCCTTTGGATGCTCTCGATCCATCAGCCGAAGGCCCGCGCCCTAGCGACCTTCCTATCCAAGCCCCATCCGCCGCGCCCACACAGAACGTCACTGTCAACCTCATCAGCCGCCTCGTCCAAAAAGGCATCCTATCGCAGGCCGAGGCCGCCGAGATGATTCAGCAGGCGGAGGCCGATGCCCTGGCAGCGCAACAAGCCGCCGCCGCCAAGGCCGACATCGCTGCCCTGCCGCCCGCGTCAAGCGAGGACGAGATGCGCGTCACTTATATTCCCGAGGTCGTGAAGAACAACATGCGCGACCAGATCAAACAGGAACTGATGGCCGCCGCCCGCGAGGAAAAATGGAGCGAGAAGCAATCCCCCGAGTGGACCACGCGCTTCCGCCCCTTCGGAGATATCCGGATGCGCTTCCAGGGCGATTATTTTCCTGATGGAAACGATGACACGGGCGCGTTCCCGAATTTCAACGACATCAACACCGGCGCTCCCTACGACGTCTCTCCCAGCAACCCGCAGTTCGCGCCGCAATACAACGTTAACGAAAACCGCGAACGAGTCCGCATGCGCGCCCGCTTCGGTGCCGATATCATGCTCGGCAACGGCTTCAACGGCGGCATCCGCCTCGCCACCGGAGACAGCAACTCCCCCACCTCCACGAACCAGACTCTGGGAGGCTCCGGCGGCGACTTCTCCAAGTATGCCATCTGGCTGGACCGCGCCTTCCTCAGCTACGATGCCGGCCCTGGCGACGGTCAGGAGCTGACCTTCATGGCAGGGCGCTTCGACAATCCATTCTTCTCCACCGACATCCATTGGGACGACGACATCGGCTTCGACGGACTTGCCCTGCGCGGCAAGGTCAGGCTCAACGACTGCGTCTCCACCTTCTTCACCGCAGGCTATTTCCCAGTCTATAACACCGACTTCAACTTCGCCTCCAATCAACCTAGCAAGTTCGCCAGCACCGACAAATGGCTGACGGGTGCCCAAATCGGCATCGACTGGGAACTCGCCGAGGATTGGAAGACCAAGTTCAGTGTCGCCTACTACAGCTTCGACGGGATCCAAGGAAAAATCTCCGATCCCTTCACCCCGCTCAGCGCCAGCGACGCCGGGAACACCGATACCACCCGCCCGAGCTTCGCCCAGCGCGGCAACACCTACATCGCCCTCCGCGACATCACCCCTAACTCCGCCAACGACTTCGGCAACCAAGATCAGTATCAATATTTCGGCCTCGCTTCCGAGTTTGAAAACCTGACGCTCACCGGCAAACTTGAATACGAGGGCTATGACCCCGTCACCCTTTCCGTCATCGGGGAAGTTACCAAGAACCTCGCGTTCGACGTTGACGAAGCGACCGCCATCGGCAACCGCGGTTCTGACGACACTTACGAAGGCGGCGACCTCGCGTGGTATTCCGCATTCCAAGTCGGCAAGCCGGCGCTTGAGGCCTTCGGCGACTGGCAGGCCGCTTTCGGCTACCGCTATGTCGAGTCCGACGCAGTGGTTGACGGCTTCACCGACTCCGACTTCGGCGGCGGTGGCACCAACGTCCAAGGCTTCACCCTCGGCGGCAATTTCGCGCTCTCCCCGTTTGTCCGCCTCGGTCTTGTTTGGATGAGTTCCAACGAAATCGCCGGTCCGCCACTCAGCTCCGACACCATCCAGTTCGATATCAACGCGAAATTCTAATCATTCCATGAAATCCTCATCCTTCATCCTGTGGCTCGAGCGTCTCGCTCAAGACCGTGCAAGGAGCGTCTCGCTTCTTGCCATCTTCTCCAGTCTGCTGCTTCCCCTTCATGCGGCAGAACCCGCTGATCCCTCACAGAAACTCCGCGAGCAACTCCGCGGCGTCATGCTCCAGCTCCGCACCTCCCAGACGGATGCCGCCAACGCGATGGCCGCCCAAGCCGCCGGGGAAAAAAAGAACGCCGATCTCACCGCGAAAACCGCCGATCTCGAAAAACGCCTCACCGCACAAATCAAGCAAAGCAGCTCGGACAAGACCGCCTCGGATGAGTCCATCGCCAAGCTCAACAACAAGCTCGCCGAGCGTGAAAAGCGGATTGTCGAATACACTGAAGCTCTCGAAAGATGGAAAGCCGGCTATCAGAAAGCCGCCGAAGTCGCCCGCACCAAAGAGGACGAGCGCGCCAAACTCGCCGCCGAAATCATCGTGCTCAAGCGCGCCGTCGCCGACCGCGAATCCAAGAACATCGCCCTCTTCAACACCTCCAACGAGATCCTCGACCGCTACGAAAATTACGCCCTCGGCAAGGCGCTCGGTGCGCGCGAGCCATTCATCGGCACGACCCGCGTCAAGATCGAGAATCTCGTCCAAGGCTACAAAGACAAGATCCTCGACAAGCGCATCAGCGCACGGAACCCATGAAGTTTTTACTTGGCTTCATTCTGCTAACTCTAGCACCGCTCCACGCGGAGCCTGCCTCCGTGCTCGCCAAGATCGGTGACATTGAAATCAATTCCGACGAAGCTCGCGAAATTCTAGCAGGCATGGATCGCGAGCAGCAAACCTCCCTCACCAACGACACCGCCGCTCTCAATCGTTACATCCGGGCTCTGCTGGTCCAGCGGCTCATTCTCAAGCAGGCCATCGACCAAAACTGGGATCAAGAGCCTGCCGTCATCGCCAAGCTGGTCCGCGCCCGCGAGTCGGCGCTCACCGAAAGCTTCCTTCAAAACGCCTCCGCCGCCGAGTCCGGCTACCCGAGCGATGCAGAGCTGGAGAGCGCCTACGAATCCTCCAAATCCAAGCTTCTCGTCCCGCGCTCGTTCCACCTCTCCCAGATATTCATCGCCGGTGACAAGGCGAAGCTCGATGCGACCGTCAGGCAACTCAAGGCCAAGGGCGCGGACTTCGCGGCCATCGCCCGCACCAACAGCGAGGAAGCGACGAGTGCGACCCAAAGCGGTGAAATCGGCTGGTTAACGGAGGAGCAAATCCAACCCGGGATCCGCAAGATACTTCCAAAACTCAAACCCGGCAGCGTGACTGAACCGATCCCACTTGAGGACGGTTGGCACATTCTCAAGGTGCTCGGCATCCGCGAGCCTCACACGCCCCCGCTCGCTCAGATTCGCGGACAACTCGCCGCCCGCCTCCGGGCAGAGCGCGCCCAGCTCAAGCGCCAAGAGTTCCTCAACCGACTCGTGCGGGAAAATCCCATTGCCATCAATGAGATCGAACTCGGGAAAATTTCCACCAAGCTATAAAAGCGCGACCTCCGCACCCCGCATCTCTCCATGAAGCCCAAACGTTTCTACTTCCGTGGCACCCCGCTGTTTGGTGCCGCGCTCCGCTATGGCACGCCCGTCCTGACAGGTTTCGTGGTGTTTGTCACCGGACTCAACGCGGACGCGCGTGACGTCCTTCGCGGCTCCTCCGGTGGCGGCGCAGTTTCGCCCGCCGCCCCTGCCGGCGGCTCGGCCACTTCCACCGCCACGAACGCCGCCAGGGCTAACACCCGCGACGTCCTGCGCCGCACAACACAGACGCTCGACGCCATGCGCGCCTTGCAAGTCGCCGCCCGCGCCGCCGCCATCAACGGGGGCAACCACCTGGGTTCGGGACTTCCCGGCGTGCCTAACGGCCTAGCCCCCGGCGGCTTGCAAGTCGCTCCCGGCTTGGCCACGGCTCCCGCCAAATGGACGGGTGCCAGTCTCCCGATACAGACCGTCTCCGGTGAAAACACCACCGTCACCATCAAGCAAACCACCCAACAGGCATTGCTCAATTGGCAAACCTTCAACGTCGGCAAAAACACCACCCTCAGCTTCGACCAAAGCGCTGGCGGCGCGGATGCTAGCAAGTGGATTGCCTTCAACAAAATTACCGACCCGAGTGGCAACCCGACCCAGATCCTCGGCTCCATCAAGGCGGACGGCCAAGTCTATCTGATCAATCCAAACGGCATCATCTTTGGCGGCAGCAGCCAGGTCAACGCCCGCGGTCTCACCGTCTCCTCGCTGCCGATCAATCCCAACCTCGTCTCCCAGGGGCTGCTGAACAACCGCGATGCCCAATTTCTTTTTTCCGGGCTTGCCGTGCCCGGCGGTGCGGACGGCACGCCGGATTTCAATCCCGAAGCGCCGCCCGCATCCGGCCGTTACGGGAATGTCACCGTGCAAGCGGGCGCCGTAATTACCAGCCCCGCCGGCAGTGGCGGAAACGGCGGCAGGATCACGCTCGTCGGCACCAATGTCACCAATGCCGGGACGATTTCCACCGAGTCCGGCCAGACCATTCTCGCCGCCGGTTTGCAAGTCGCCTTCGCCGCGCACGACGGTGCTGACCCGAGTCTCCGTGGCCTCGACGTGTGGATCGGCGCGGCGGATGAATACTCCGGCACGGCCATCAACGCGGGAATCATCGAAGCACTAACCGGAAACGTCTCGGTCGTCGGCCGCACTGTCAACCAGCTCGGTGTCATCGAGAGTAGCACCTCAGTGAGTCTCAACGGCCGCATCGACTTGAAAGCCAGCTATGGCGCTGTGGCGAATCCGAATTTTGACAGCACCACCGAGCAAGGCACCGGAGGTCCGGTGTTTTTCAACCAGCACACCGGAGCGGTCACCTTGGGCAATAACAGCGTCTCCCGCATCCTTCCCGCTTACGCCAGCAGCAAGGCGGTGCCGGGAATCTCGCTGCCAGAGCGTTCCCAGGTAAACATCGAGGGACTGGCAGTCCACCTAGACAAAAACGCCGCTCTCTTCGCTCCCAATGCGGAAGTCTCGATCCGCGCGGGCGTCTGGCCCTACAAGGATGCGGACGGAAATCGCACAATCTTCGGTGCCGATGGCAGCGTCGAGTCCGGGATCACTAACTATTACACCGGATCAACTCAGAAGTTTTTTTTCGAAGGCGGGCAAATCTACGTCGATGAGGCGGCGACGATCAATGTCGCGGGAAGTGTCGATGTTTTCGTTCCTCTCGCGCACAGCATTCTGAACGTCGAGTTCCGGGGTGCCGAGTTGGCGGACTCCCCCTTGCAGCGCGACTCCGTGCTCCGCGGCCGGCCGCTGACAGTTGATATCCGCAACACCGGAACCCATAACGGTAGGTTCTGGATCGGCACGCCGCTCGGTGATGTCACCGGTCTGGCAGGAATCATCGAACGAAACGCCGCGCAGCTCACCGCAGTCGGCGGCAACATCACCCTTCAGGCGGGTGGTTCGATCGTGGTTCGCAACGGATCTTCCCTTGATGTCTCAGGTGGCTTCTTCAGTCATGAGGGCGGCGCGGTGAACGCCTCGATGCTTCTTTCGAACGGCCGGCTCGTCGCCATCAAAGACGCGACGCCCGATCAGGTTTACGACGGCGTCTTTACCGGAAAATCGGTGTTCGCCTCCGAAAAATGGGGCGCGATGGAAACATTCATCATCCCGCTAGTCAAGAAGTCGGTTTCGGGATCCCACTTAGAAGGTGCGGCCGGCGGCACCTTGTCGCTAACCGCACCGAGCATGGCGCTCGACGGCAATCTGCGCGGAGCCACCGTGGAGGGACCACGGCAGCGGTCCACTCCTCCGGCAGCCAGCAGCCTGCGCATCGGCTTCGAGTCCGAAAAAGCGGTTTCCATTCCCGGTAGCTCGGCGCTCGACTACGTCAAACACTCAGCGACTCCGCCGAGGGTGAGCTTCGCAGCACACCTTGGAGCGGCTTTCGTTCCGGAGTTCTCATGGGCGAATGCCGCGCCCGCCCGACTGCCCGCCGGCCGGATAGAGTCTGTAGTGCTCGCCACCGGACTGCTCGACGAGGAAGGCTTTGGCTCCATTGAGGTGGTCAATCCGGACGGCTCCATCACCGTGCCCGCAGACGTGAATCTAACCGCCGCCCCCAAAAGCTCCGTTACTCTCGCCGCCGCGAATCTATCAATCTTTGGCTCGGTCATCGCTCCCGGAGGCGCACTCGACTTCACGACTTATAACATTTCTCCGTCGTTCGCGGCCGAGTTCGCCATTCTGAATCCCGCCGGGTTGGTTCCGTTCCCCCAGTCTTCCGCAGAGCGTGGAATGTTCGTGCTCGGAGGCACCGCCCGCCTATCCACCGCCGGATTGATTGCCGACGACCTCCCGGGAAGCCTCTCGCCCATGGAACAACCCATCGTGACCGCAGGTGGTAGAATCACGATCAAATCCTATCTCGCCTCACTCGAGAATTATTCCGTAATCGACGTGTCCGGCGGCGTCCTTGTTTCCAGCAAGGGAGCGCGATCTTACGGCAAGGGTGGAAACCTCTCGATCATCACCGGCACCGATCCCGGCTTTGCGGGATTGATCGGCGGCAACCTCACGCTGGGCTCCACCCTGCGCGGCTACTCGGGTTCTAGCGGAGGCTCGCTCAACATCCAGGCAAGTCTGATCACCGTGGGGGGAACCGCCCACCCCGGCGCACTCAATCTGACGGAGGGGTTTTTCCGCACCGGCGGATTCACAAAATATTCGCTCACAGGCATCGGCGCGCGCTCCACCGTAACTCCTTCAAGCGGGCAATTCGAATCCTACATCCCCGCCATCTCGATCGCGGCGAACACCATGCTCCGGCCGCTCGCGGAGAGCCTGATCGCCGAAGCGAATCCCGCGCAAGGCGGCGGTGTCACGCTCAGGCCGTTCATCAACGAAGACGGCCTGCGTCCGGCCGTTAGCCTGAGCTTCACCGCCCTCGGGTCCGATGACCCGTTCACTCTCGACCAACTCGAAGTCCGTGGCGACATCGTGATGGGCGAGGGCGCATCCATCGTCACCGAGCCCGCGGCAAGCGTCTCCTTCAAGGGCGGCACGGTCACCCTGCTAGGCTCCGTCACGGCACCCGGAGGAAATATCTCCGTCGCCGGCGCGGGAGCCTTCCCGTTGACGACGTCCCAGAGACTCTCGGTCACTCAAGCGCTGCCCACGGTGCATTTGGACGGAGCCTCGCAGCTCTCGGTTGCCGGCACCATCGTGCTGAAGCCAGACTCCTTCGGTCGGCGTGTCGGCGCAGTTTTGGGCGGAGGTGGCATTTTTCTCTCAGGAAATATCCTCGCGGAAAGAGGTGCCTTGCTAGATGCGTCCGGCACCTCGGGCATTCTGGATCTCAACCCCGCATCTCTGGCAGGCGGAGTCCGCAGGGAAATCCTCGCCCAAAGCGGGCTGACTGGTCCGCCCCTGAACGCGCAGGGCGTCGCCACCCGCATCGACAGTGACGGCGGAGTGATTGATCTCTCAGGTTCCCAGATGCTACTCTCGGACGCCACTCTTCTCGGTGCTGCCGGAGGACCGACCGCCACCGGCGGCAGGCTGCTGGTTTCATCCGGAAGATATGATCGCGACGGCGAACTCCGCACCGGCGCGGACACCAATCTCGTGGTCACCCAAAGCGGCGACGTGATTTTAAACCCAGGCGCTGCCATCGGTGTCGGAATCGCCCTGAACGGTCCGACCGGCTCCGCCTACGGCAAACTCGGAGCTTTCACTCTCGACCGCTTCACCGAGGGTTCCTTCGCCTCACTCAGCCTTGGCGGAAACTACTTCTCCGGTGCTTCTCCGATCCCTTATGGCGGCAACGTCTCATTCAAAGGCGCGATCCATCTGAACGTGAGTGGCGATCTCCGCCTCGCCGCAGGCGGGGTGATCACTGCGGACAACTCGGTCAACATCACCTCTTCCTACCTCTCCATCGGCCAGGATTTCCTCGCACCTCAAAACCCGGACGACGCGTTCCTGCCATTCCAGCAGGATCCCGCCCTCCCATCCAGCGCACACAACTTCGCCCCCACCCACGGCACCGGCAGCCTGACTCTCACCGCAAAACTCATCGATGTGGGAACCCTCTCGCTTCATAACATCGGCCGTGCGAATTTCAACGCCGGCCGCGGCGACATCCGCGGCAACGGCACACTCAACATCGCCGGCGATCTCACGCTGGATGCCGCCCAAATCTATCCGACCACCCTCGCCTCATTCTCCATCTTTGCCTACGACCACTCGTCCGGCCCCGGCTCGGTGACGGTCCGCTCGTCCGGCAGCAGTGAAATTCCGCTTTCCGCCGGCGGAAATCTATCCATTTTCGCCACTACGATCCATCAGGGCGGGGTTCTCAGGGCACCTCTCGGCACGATCACCCTCGGCTGGAATGGCCGTGGCACCACCCCCCCGGCCAACGCCATCGCCGGATCCACCGCCGCCTCTCCGGTCACTCAGCAATTGACGCTCGGCGATGGCAGCTTGACCTCCGTCTCCGCCGCCACCGCGCCCGGCTCACCGGCATGGCTGGCCCCCTTTGGCATCAGTCCAGACGGCCAGACTTGGATCGACCCGCGCGGCGTCAACGTCACGCTTTCCGGCCTGCCGGAAAAATCCATCTCCATCTCCGGAGAAACCGTCCACATGCAAGCCGCTGCCGTGGTGGACATCCGCGGCGGCGGCGACTTGTTCGCCACGCGCTGGGTATCCGGCAACGGTGGCAGCACCGACCTGCTCGGATCCGCCTCCGCAGGCTGGGGCGGGGCTATCGACTATCAAGCGGGCGACCTCGTCACCTTCGGCGGGGAAACCTGGTCCGCACGGGTGCGGCACACCGGACAAAGTCCTTCGATCAACCACTATTGGTCGAAGGTTGCGGAATCCTATGCGATCGTGCCGTCATCCTCATTCGCCTTTGCTCCCTATAACACCTTTAATACCGGCCCCAACGCAGCATCTCTGGCGGACGATCCCGGCTACACAAGCTCCACTTTCGGCATCGGCGACACCATCACTCTGGAAAGTAGCGCGGGTCTGCCGGCCGGGACTTACACCCTGCTGCCGCGGCGCTATGCGTTCCTTCCCGGCTCCTTCCTCGTCACTTCGCTAGACGGAAGCGGCAGCGGATCAATCGGCACTCCCGACGGGGCGCAACTGGTTTCCGGCTACATCGGTAATCGCTTTAGCGGACCTGAAGCCAGCCCCGCCGTCCGCTTGCGGTTTGAAATCGCCTCCACCTCGGTCATCAAAAACCGGGCGACTTACGACACCTACTCGGCGGACAAGTTTCTTGGCGCAATCGCCGACAAGCTGGAACTCAGCCGTCCCCAGCCTCTGCCTAGCGATGCGGGCTACGCCTTGTTTCACGGCAATTCCGCGCTGCGGCTCGGCGGCAAGCTGCGGACCGAATCTCCCGGACTTGGAGCCACCGTGGACATCAGCAGCTTCGCCGACATCCGCCTGACAGGAGGATCCGCCGCAGTTAGCGGAGGCGTGACGCTGCAAACTTCCGTCCTCACTTCATGGGCAGCCGACAGCCTGCTCATCGGCGGCACCCGCCACCGGGATCACACTGGCAACACATCGTTGGAAATCCGCACCGGCAGCCTCACGCTCGACAATCCCGGCGGAAATCTTTCCGCCTCGGACATCGTGCTAGCTTCAAAAGGCTCACTAACAATCACCGACGGCTCATCCCTAACCGCCACCGGAGACCCTAAGTTCGAGTCAGACCTGCTAGCCGTGACCGGTGACGGCGCATTGCTGCGGGTAGGCATGGATTCGGAAGCCACCATCCAGCGCACCGGCGTCACCGGCTCGACGGCGGCACAAATGAATATCGGCTCCTCGGTGAAACTGAGCGCTGAATCCATCATCCTGGATTCCACCTACGGCACAGACCTTGCCTCGGATCTCACCCTCGCTGCGGATCATCTCACCCTTGGCAGCGGCCAGATCAGCGTGGCCTTTGCCAACGCCTCCGGCACCCTCGCCGGATCAGTCGTTGATCCCCATCTGATTTTGAAGGGAGCCACTCTTGATCGAGTCTTGCAGGCCGAAGCCCTCACCCTCCGGAGCTACCGGAGCATCGATTTCTACGGCAGCGGTTTGTTCGGCGACCCGGACCTCGAGCGCCTGACCCTCATCGGAAGCGGCCTGCGCGGCTACGAACTCGCGGCTCAGGCCGTCGTCATCCGCGCATCGGAAGTAGATTTCGAAAATTCCGTCCATGCCGCAGCACTCGTTTCTCCTGCAAGCTCGCCGGGACGCTTGCAGATCGATGCGGGCGTCATCCGGCTCGGTGAAAACAACTTCGCCGTAGGCGGCTATCAGGAACTGGCCATGAACGCGTCCGGCGGCATCCTCACACAAGGCACCGGTGCCTTCTCTACTAACGGCAGCCTGCGTGCCCAAACACCGCACATCACCGGTGCCGCCGGAGCGTCCTACTCTATCACAGCAGCTCAACCGATGCTGTTGGAGCGCGGGTCCGCCCCCCCCCCGGCGACCGGCGCCCTCGGCTCGAGCCTGACGCTTCAAGCCTCCACCATCGCCGCAAACACCGACATCCTTCTGCCCAGCGGCCAACTGACCCTGCGCGCCACCGCTGGCGACGTGCAAGTCGGCGGAAATCTCTCCGTCTCGGGTTCCTCGAAAACCTTCAACGACCTCACCCGCTATTCCAGCGCCGGCACCATCACGCTGGATTCCCTTGCTGGAAACGTCGTTCTATCAAGCCGAGCCTCCGTCTCGGTGGCTGCGGCATCCGGTGGCGGTAATTCCGGCACTCTCAACGTGAGCGCCTCACAGGGATTATTTTCTAACTCCGGGGCTATCCTCGGGCAGGCTTCGCAAGCATTCACCTCCGGCAAGTTCTCGCTGGACACCGGCTCGCTCACCGCCGGCGGCTCGCTTGCCACCCTCAATGCCGCGCTCGATGCCGGCGGCTTCACCGCATCCCGAAACTTCAGAATCCGCAGCGGGGATGTCGCCATCAACCATACGATCCGCAGCCACGAGTTCTCCCTCTCCGTCGATCAGGGCAACCTCCTCGTCACCGGGGAAATCGATGCCTCCGGCAAAACTGGCGGTCACATTTCCCTCGCCGCCCGCGGCAATCTAATACTCGCGGCGGGCGCGAAACTCAGCGTCGCCGCACAAAAATTCAACAGCGCCGGCAAAGGCGGATCGATCCTCCTCGAAGCGGGCACCCAGTTCGGTGGCGCGGCCAATCCAGATGCCCTGCTCGATCTCCAACAAGGAGCCACCATCAATCTGGCTGTCACCGAATCCCGCGTCGGCTGTTACGACCAACCGGGTTCCAGCGCCTTTGAAGGGAAATTCACCGGCACGCTCCATCTCCGCGCCCCCCGGACTCCCGCGAACAACACCCTTCAAATCGCGCCGATGCAAAGTACGATCACCGGCGCATCCTCAATCATCGCAGAGGGCTTCAAAGTTTACACTCCTGCTGGCGGCGTGCTCAACATCGCCCAGCGCAACCTGATCCACTCCGATGCGATCGCTTTCCTCGGCGCGTCCGGCGTGGGCAATGCCAACGAAGTCGCCATCCGCAGCAAGCTCCTCCCGGCAGCCGCCGGCACCGCCGCCCTAGACTCGCTGCTCGTCATCAGCCCCGGCGTGGAAATGGTTAACCTGACGGGCGACCTCACATTGGGACTCGCCAACAACACCCGCGCGGGCTCCACCAGCAGCGAGGCGTTGGCATCCGCCGATTGGGATCTATCTGGCTTCCGCTACGGCAAGAACAGCGCTCCCGGCGTCCTAACCTTGCGCGCCAGCGGGGATTTGATCTTCAACAACACCCTCAGCGACGGCTTCAACCCGATCGCCCAAGGCACGGCCCAGCTCTTCGCCGACAATGGTCACTCGCTGATGTGGCTCGCTCCGCTGATGACCATCAAGGACACCCTGCCGGTCAACACCCAGTCATGGTCCTATCGTCTGACCGCCGGTGCTGACACCAATGCCAGCAATTTCCGCAGCGTTCTTTCCACCAGTGCGCTGGATCTCGCCCAGCCACTCAAGGGATCGCTCATCGTCGGCGAGTTCTATCCGCCAGTGCCCAACGCGCAATCGACCGGGAGTTCCGCAGGCACGGGTTCACTCGGCCAGACCGCAGACACCATCCGAATTTCCACCACCACCACCAATCGCGGGAATCGATTTGAAGTGATCCGGACGGGCACGGGTGACATCTCCATCAACGCCGGACGCGACGTGCAACTGCGCAACTCGTTCGCCACGATTTACACCGCCGGAGTCGCGCTGCCCACGCCGACCACGATTTACAGCGAGAACGATTTCGGCCTGCCTGTGCTGCCGACGACAGCTGGTCGCCACCCGAGCCAGTCGGGAAGCGGCGTAACTCTTGGAGCGGTCCAACAATTCTATTCCGCGACCTGGTCGATGGCGGGTGGAAACATCGCGCTTCGAGCTCAAGGTGACATCGGCCGTTACACGCGGGTGGATGGGGTGCTCACGGTGGATTCCAGCCGCCAAATGCCATCCAATTGGCTCTACCGGCGTGGATTCGTGGACGCGGCCACGGGACTTTTCGCCGGCAACGGCGGATTTGGAACTAATCCAAATCCCGCGTTTCAGAACGCAGAAAATATCAATGACGTGGCCACTTCCACCACGTGGTGGATCGACTTCAGCAATTTTTTCCAAGGAATCGGCACCTTGGGCGGCGGTAACGTCAGCTTGTTTGCCGGCAACGACATCGTGAACGTGGATGCTTTGGCCCCCACGAATGCCCGCATGCCGGGACGCGTGAGAAATCCCAATTATGGCGTGATTGCGGAAGCGCCTGAGTATCTCAATCTCAGCCCGGACGCCTCAAGGCTTTTGGAACTGGGCGGCGGTGATGTCACCGTGGTTGCTGGCAGAAACATCGACGGTGGCATCTACTACGTGGAGAAGGGTCATGGCTTGTTGTTTGCCGGAGGTGCGATCACCACCAACGCCGCCCGTTCGCCCTCGTTGGGCATTCTGGATGACACCGCGCCGCTGGATCCACTCACCTGGCTTCCCACCACTCTTTACGCAGGCAAATCCACTTTCGATGTTTCGGCCCGTGGTGACATTCTGTTAGGTCCAGTGACCAACGCCTTCCTCCTGCCCCAGGGGCTTAATAACAAGTACTGGTATAAAACGTATTTCAGCACCTTCTCCCCCAACTCCGGAGCCACGGTTGCCTCTTATGGCGGAACTGTCACCCATCGCAATGAGATCAATCTGCCGGATGGTGCCTCTTCCCGCTCGATTCTTGAGGTGTGGTTCAATAGTCAGAATCTCTTCAATGGAGTCGGTTCCGCATCCAATGCTTCGAATGATCAACCTTGGCTGCGTCTGGCCGAGGTGGATCTTGGCATCTTCAGCGGCGTGTTCAATTTGACAGCCCCCAATCTGCTGACCACTTCTTTCGCGGGAGACATCAATCTCGTGGGTAGCTGGACTCTTGCGCCATCCGCTATTGGAAATCTGGAACTTGCAGCAACCGGTAACATCGTTGGCCTGCAGAATACCGGACCCGGTCGGGTGAATAACCGCCCGGTGGATGTCTGGACCTCCTCGGTCATCAATGTTTCCGACACTTCCATCACATCGGTTCCCGGTATAACTTCGCCTCTAGCCTATCAGAGTATCATTGGACGCAGCCGACAGGAGGCGGTGCTGAGTTCCGCCGACATCCTGCAAAACGTCAATATTGCCCTCTCGGAGACTGGATCCTATCGGGATCTAGCAGGAACCAGTCTGGTCAAGCAGGCCTTGCACGATTCCGGCTTGCTGCACAAAAACGATCCGAACCCCGTCCGGCTTTACGCCGCAGGTGGCGATATCACCGGGATGACGTTGTTCTCTCCGAAAAGCACCCGGATCATCGCCGCGCGTGACGTGACGGACGTCGCCTTCTATCTTCAAAACCTGACAGCCGCCGACGTTACCTTGGTCTCGGCGGGCCGGAACATCATTCTCTTCAATGAAAACGCGTCGTTGCGGACTTTCGCCGGGAACTTCGATCTCGGCAATTACATCGGCGACAACCTGCGGACTACGGCCACTGGTAACACTACCAATGCCATGGCCGGCGACATCCAGATCAATGGCCCTGGTATCCTTGAGGTATTAAGCGGACGGAATATCGATTTGGGCACCGGCGCAAATTTCTTTGATGGAACCGGCGTTGGAATCACGAGCATCGGCAACATCCGGAACCCGAACCTGCCTTTTGCGGGTGCCGATATCATCGTCCTCACAGGCGTGAACTCACCCGTGGGAGTCGATGCGGCACTGGGCCTTTCGAGTTCCCTCGATATCGATTCCTTCATCGCCAAGTATTTGCAGGATCCTGAAAAATTCGATTCTGCCTACTGGAAGAAAATCGGTGAGGACAAGGACTTCAGCGACCTGACACCGGAGCAGCAGGCAGTCGTCGCTTTGGAAAAATTCTATTCCGTCTTGCGTGATGCGGGACGCGATTCCGCCAAAACCGGCACCTATCATTCGGGTTATAATGCGGTAGAAAGCTTGTTTGGTAGGGATAAGCCCGTCGGAGAACTCTTCACTCGAGCCCGCGAAATCCGGACTTCCTCGGGTGGGGCTATCAGCCTCGGAGTCCCGGGCGGCGGGATCACGATGGCTTCGGATATTTTCGGAAACCCACTCACACCTCCCGGCATCGTGACCGAGTATGGCGGTGCCATTTCCACCTTCACCGATGGAAGTGTCGATATCGGTCAGGCCCGAATCTTCACCCTGCGTGGCGGCGACATCACGATGTGGTCGTCGAATGGCAACATTGCCGCTGGTACGTCACCCCGTACTGTGGTGACCGCGCCGCCCACCCGTGTCGTGTTCGATATTTCCAGCGCCAACGTGCAGACCGACCTTGGGGGACTCGCCACCGGCGGCGGCATCGGCGTGCTCGCGGCCGTGGAAGGCGTCAAGGCGGGCAACATCGATCTCATCGCACCGAAGGGCTTCGTGGACGCCGGAGACGCCGGTATTCGTGTCACCGGAAACCTGAACATCGCCGCCCAGACGGTGCTGAATGCAGGCAATATCGCCGCGGGAGGAACCAGCACGGGTATCGCCGCCGCCCCTTCCGCACCGAGCGTCACGGCTGTAGCTGCGGCGTCCAATTCAAGCGCAGCCTCCGCGACCACAGTGGCAAATGCGGAGACCCAGAAGACGGCGGATGAAGTGAAGTTTGCCGAGGAATCCGCGTCGTTGTTCAGTGTGGAGGTCATCGGTTACGGCACCGGTGAAGAGGAAGAGGAAGATAAAGGCGACCAGGAAGAAAATCCGCAGTGAACCACATTCTCAAAATCAATGATCATGAAACCAACCCTTTATTTCGCCACCCTGTTGTTTACGATTCATTCCGCCGTTGGTTCGGAGGACCCGGCACCATCGTTCGCCGCTGACCACCGCGATGCGGAAACTCAATTCCAACAGGCGCGGGCCAGCCTTTATGGCAAGGGCACGTCAAAGAATGTAAAAAAAGCATTTGAACTCACAAAACTAGCAGCTGAGCAGGGACATCCTGAAGCCACCGGTGCGCTGGGTTATTTTTATAGCCAAGGCGTCGCGGTGGAAAAAGACGAACGACTGGCTTTCGAGTGGTTTCGCAAGGGAGCCGAAAAAGGTTCCGCCAAGGCCTGCCTGAATCTGGGGAAATTATTGGTAGAAGGAAAAGCTGGCACTGAAGTTCCCGCCGAGCAACTCCGCGAGCAAGGCCTGCGCTGGATCACCAAGGCAGCCGATCAGCGACTTGTCGAAGCTGCCTACACCATCGGACGCTACCACTATTACGGTGAGCATGGCCTGGCGCAGGACCATGCAAGCGCCGCCCGCTATTTTAAAATTGCTGCCGATCAGAATGATCCAGAGTCCTTGAATTTTTTTGGAATGATGAGTGAGCTCGGCTTGGGTGTTCCGCAGGATTCCGCCGTGGCGGAAGATCATTTCCGAAAGGCTGCCCTGCAAGGCCATGTCAAAGCCCAAGCCAACCTGGGGATGACAATGAATCCTGTCTCTGAGAGCAAAGATCGCAAAATGGAAGCTCTTGCCTGGTTGATGCTCGCGGCATCTCAAGGGGAGGTAACGGCGGAAAAATCGCTGGCGGATTTCATTCCCGGGCTAAAACCGGGTGACATCGAACGAGCGCAGGGCCACACCCAGGAGCTTCGCAAACGCATCACGGCGAATCGTAAACCCTGATCCGATCAGCGAATCTCGGGCAGCGTGACTTCGATGGCGCTTCGTATCGTCTGCTGGTTGTAGGACTCGTCGCCGAAGAGGATTCGGTAACTTTCATCGGCATTCCAGCGGATCTGAGCGGTTGATCTATCCGGTTCAACCACGATGGTGGCAGGTCCCGGATCGTCGCTCCTTGCGACTTCAACCGGCATTACTGGTTCAACGGGCACCGCCTCGTCCGTCCCGACAGTTGGCAATGCGGCCTGCTGGGAAATTTCTTGATAGAACTGCGAGACGATCCTCTCGGATGCGGCCTGCACTTGTGGGCTTTGGGTCTTTCCCGCTTCAGGAATGGGCATTGCCTGGGCCATGATCCCGGCAGGCAGGCGGAATTTTTCTGATAGCTGCACCGCAGGTAGGACGATTGCGTCCACTTCCGGCGCAGGCGCGATGCCAGAGCGGCGTCCTGCGGGAAGTGCTGCGATTGCCCCGTTAACAGGTGCGCCACTCCGCTTGTCGATGGGCGCAGGTCGGGACACGACGGTCTGCGGATTTTGCGGCTTATCCTCTGGAGAACGTGATGGCGCTTCTTCCGCCGGGGCAGTGAACCGGGCGGACGTGCGCCTTGGTGATTTGGCGCTCTCCAGCTTTGTGGGGGCTGATGGCGCGACCGGCTGTGGCAGATACCAATAAATACCGAGTGCGGCGATTCCGGCGGCCAGCAACAACGTGTGGGGTTTAACTTTCATGGGGTGTGTTTGACTGGAGAAGAAGGCAACTAAAAAACTGGCGCCAGGAGTACTCCCCCGACGCCAGTTACAAATGATCAAGTTATAACAAGACTTCCGGCGGATTCTGGTCTTAACAACCGCACCGAATAAGAAATCCCGCATGACAATCCCCTGCGATTACGGGGCGACAACGCCACCATCGAGCTGGCGGCTGACGGCCATGTCGAGAATAGGAACACCGGTGGAGCCGAGGTTGGCTGGAAGTACAATGGCGGTCTTGAGGGCATTGTAAACCGTCACAGCGTCACCGGAGGTGATGTCGTTGCGGCGGTACAGTTGCTGATATCCCCAGGCGGTGTAGGAACCGTTGGTCACTTTGCCTTTGTAGGCTGCGCTCATTGCGGAGCCAGATACGGCCACGTCGTTGAGTTTGACGCCGTTGTAGCTGCAAAAGATAGCACCGCTTCCACGGGCCGAGATGGCATCACTTAGCGTGAGGAAGGTCACCAAATCGGCACGCACCGGCCCGCCGAACAGGTCAGTTCCATCAGCTCCGAGAACGGTGACGGCCGTTCCGGTCTTGCCCATGTCAGTGCGAAGGGTGTTGCCGCTGCTGTAACCGCCGTTGCCGTCAACATTCTGACTCCACACGGTGGACTTGTTATCCGTGCTTTGACCTGCTAGAGCCGGAGTATTGACACCACCTGCTGGGACGAACTGAATAGTCCCCAGAGCGCCAGAGGTGGACACGTTGGTCACCACCTGATTGACGGTGTTGGCAATGCCATAGCCGGTCTCTGCAAGATACGTCGTGCGGGTTCCCGATCCATCGTTACGGCCCGTCGCGAAAACGAAGGTGTCGTCAGCGACGTTGCCGGTGAAGAGGCTCAACGGCTGAAGTCCCGCCTTGAAGAGAGCCCGGAACTGTTGCGTGGTCACGTTGGTGATCGTCGATCCTTCGTTGGTGAGCATGGTGAATACCACGACACCCACTGCGGCGTTGCTCGGCTGGAGGCTAAAGCCACTGTACGGAGTCGAAGCCTTATTCACGTCCGAGAATGCGAACTCTGATTGCGACGTGGCAGTCGTCTTCGCAAAAAGCGGAGTGGCGGTGTGGGTTTCACCCCCGCCGATTGCAGCTGGGGTGATGAAATTGCCGGCAACGTTAGTGTAGTAGCTCGGATCACTGGCTGGGCTGTCCACTAGGGCGCGGACACCCTCAACGGAACCGTTGAAGGATGTGCGGATGGTGGTTACGCCCGCAACGCCTGGGAACGTGCCTTTGAAGATCGCGCGGACACCGCCGGGGGTGGCTGTGTTGAAAGCGCCCGCTGCTTGGTCGTGGGAATATTGGTAGGCAACGCCGGACGCGTCGAATCTGGATTTGATGGCCAGGATGGCCGCCGAACGGAAAGCGGTAGCTCCGGTGATGTCCACCACCACGTCGCCAAAGGCCATGGATGCGAACGAGAATGCGGAAATGCCCGCGATGATTGCTGTTGGTTTCATATAGTTAATATCTAGTTGTTTTGTTTTCTGGAGTTCAAGTGAGTCTATTATATCAAGCCGAGCGGCGGCGGCGAAGCACAAGGGCTCCGGCGGCAACGCCGAGCAAGGCAGTGGAGGAAGGCTCTGGAATGGCCACAAACGAAACGAGGCCACTCGAGTTCACGGTGACGGTGCCTTCGTACGAGCCTTCGCGAAGGTTTCCAGCGATTTGGCCGGGAAGCGAGGCGGTCCCAGTTGCGCCCGTGCCAGTGCCACCCGTGCCGCGTGCGAGAATCCGATAGAGATCGAGAGCAAACTCGATGTTACCGCCGGCATCCCCGAAAGTTCCGAAGCTGCCGACATCGCCTTGTTGTTGGACACCACCGCCGAAAGTCGAGAACGCAGCTCCCTGGTTGCCACCAAGGAACGTGTTTTGTTCGTCGATGGCCGAGATTCCCGTTGGGGAAACCGTGATCATAGCGTCGTAGTTGACTTCAAACGCATTGTTTTGGCTGAAAATGCCGCTAGCGAGAGTGGTCATTGCAGTATTCCCGCCGATCGTTTCGATCGACGAACCGGCCTGACTAACGGTGCCGACGTTTTGGCGCGACTGTGAAACATACGCCGTCCGTGTCGGGTCGCCGCTGGTCACAAGCAAGCTGGTTTGGGTTGCGGAAAAAACTCCGGCAAGGCCCGCATAAACCGTCGAATCGCTCGCCCAGCCAGAACCGAAGGCACTGGTGAGCGTGGTATTCAGGTTGAGGAAGTTGATACTGTTAGTCCCATCTGCCGATCCTGCGGCGGAGCCGCGGTAGCCCGTGGCAGCGCCAAGATTGGCATAGACGGTGTCGGTGCCGCCCTTCTTTTGGAAGTAGAGCACGAGATCCCCTGGCGCGTAGAACGAGTTCGCAGCCGTTGCGGACGACGCCGCGAGGATGGACGAAACCGCCACGAGCAGGGCGCTGTATTTATATTTGCTTTTCATTGATGTTTTGTTGGTGTTAGAAATCTGCGGAAGTGATGTTTGAACCGCAGTTTCAGACGGTCATCTTGTTCTCGCGGACACCGTCAACAAATACAGTCGGTCTTGCAGGACCAAACGATTTCGCGTGAAGATCTTGTCACCGAGCGCATGATCAGGACTCGACTCCATTAACAGTTTTCTAAATTGGATGAAATTTGTCGGTGACCGACTCAACACACGCATTCATAAAGAGTTTTTGCATACCTGTAATTTGCGACAATGCGATCTGTGTGACGAATTTGTTTCATCGGGAACATTGCCCGTCGCCGTGGGCTCCACCGAGGATCAATCCCTCAGAGGTTAGTGTCATCAAGGCCTTCCCTGAGGCATTATTCCAACTCCAGAGTCAAAAAAACATGAAGATCAATTCGTCCATTTCAATCGCTGCGGCAGTAATCGCTGTCGTTGCGCCGGTCGCGTCTGCAGCGAACTCATTTTATGCACCGGGAGACTTGGTGCTTTTTTTCCAAAAAAACGGCGGATCTAACACCGTCTATGCCAATCTTGGTCCCGCCACGGCATTTCGCGGGACCGCTGCCGGTCCGGATGTCGCCAGCAGCGTTAACTTCCAAGATATCAACACTGTGCTCATCAGCGCTTTTGGTCCCGGTTGGGAGAACGATCCGACCGTCTATGCGGGCCTTGCCGGAGTTTTTTCCGCAACCCAAACCAGCTCGCTTGTGACCAGCGGCGACCCGACACGGACGGCGTATGTTTCGCAGTCTCGCCAACACGTCGGCACCGCTGGCCAGGCTGGTTCGGCAATCGAAACAATCGGCGGCAATACCGCCATGACCACTCTCGCAGCCGGCATTTTCAGCCAGAACAACATATTTGAGAATGAATACGACGCACTAGCAGTTGTTTCCCCGACAGGCACATCGTTTATCGACGAACAAAATACTTTTCTCGGTGGCAATCAGGGAGCCGCGTTCGAGACTTTCGCCGCAGGTGTCCAACAACAGGGGGCTACCGGCAGCTTCGGAACATTGGGCGCGGCAGGAAATGTCGAGTTCGCTCTCGATCTCTATCGTATTCTAGCAAGAGGAACGGGTGGCACTGGCACAGGCGCGACTGGGACCGCCTCGCTCCCCGGCCAAATCGCTGGAAATCTTCGCGAAGGCTCCTACGAAGGCACCATCACGGTGAATGCCAGCGGGCAGGTTTCCTTCGTCGGACAGGGAGCCGCGCCGGCGAGTAACTATGAGACATGGGCAATGACCTTCCCGGGTCTTGATACGGAGGCGAAAAGACTGCCTACAGCGGATTCCGATAATGACAACTTCACCAACCTGGTAGAATTCGTCTTCAACGGAAACCCAGGCGTCTCCAGCCAGGCGGTCACTCCGACACTCAACGCTTCCGGCGCGAATTTTGTTTTCGATTTCACCCGTCGGGATGATTCAAAGACCGAAGCTTCCGTTACGTTCCAATACAGCAGCAATCTGGTGGGTTGGACAAATCTCGCCATCCCTGCGGTCACTGGCCCGTCGGGTGCGGCGACCGTCACGGTGAACCCCGGAGATGCCGTCACCGACACGATCAGCATCGCGCTTCCCAAGACGGAAGCAGTCGGCGGCAAGCTCTTCGGACGACTGAAGGTGACGCAGCCCTGATAGGGACTGGCTGTCATTTCAAAAACAACCCTCCCTGCACGGCAAGGCGACCTTAACAGTCCTTCCGGAGGTTTCAGCCTTTGCCTGGCTGGCGGATTCATTCACAAATCCGCCATGCCGATTTCCGAAAAAGCCCGCGAGCTCGCGGTGATCCACTCTTCTGCCGCCGTTATCGGCTGGGACCAGGAAACCTATCTGCCGCCCGCCGCCGCGAATTACCGGGCCGACCAGCTCGCCTGGCTCTCCTCCCGCGGGCACGAACTCGCAACCTCCGAGGCTTGGAAACGTGACCTTGAAGCCGCCGAAGCCGCAGACGCGGGCACCAATTTCAAGCTCACCGCCAACCTCCGCGAACTGCGCCGCGAGTTCGACCGGGCGACGAAATTGCCGGTCGAGTTGGTCGCCCGCGACTCAGTGGCCAGTTCGCTCGCCAAGCACGCGTGGGCGGATGCCCGCGAGCGCTCGGACTTTTCCAGCTTCGCGCCGCACTTGGAAACCTTGCTCGGAATCGCCCGCGAAAAGGCGGAACTCTGGGGCTATGCGGACGAGCCTTACGACGCGCTGTTGGAAGGCTTCGAGCGCGGCACCAGCACCGCCGCCGTCGCCGATTTGTTTGATGCGATGCGCCCCGCAGTTAGAGAAATCGCGGCCCATGCGGTGGACCACTCCGCCACCCACGCCCCGACTCTACCCGCCGGCCCCTACCCGGTCGCGGCCCAGCAGAATTTCAATGCCCGGATCGCGGAAGCCATCGGTTTTGATTTCCAAGCGGGGCGGATCGACACCACGACGCATCCGTTCTGCACCACGCTCGGCCCGCGCGACGTGCGGCTGACGACTCGCTACCTGGAGTCGGATTTCACCTCGTCGCTCTTCGGCGTGCTGCATGAAGCCGGCCACGGACTCTACGAACAAGGCCTGCCCGCCGAGGATTTCGGGCTTCCTTCTGGCAGCGCTGTGTCGTTAGGCATCCATGAATCGCAATCGCGGCTGTGGGAAAACCACGTCGGCCGCTCGCGCACGTTCTGGGAGAAATGGTATCCCGCCGCGCAGGAAAACTTCCCGCAGTTGGCAGGATTTCCGCTAGAGAAATTCTTGCGCTACCTGTGGCGCGCCGAATTCTCGCCGATCCGCGTGGAGGCAGACGAGGCGACTTACGACCTGCACGTCGTGCTCCGCTTCGAGCTGGAGCGGCGGATGGTCAGCGGCAGCTTGAAAGTCGCCGACGTGCCCGCCGCGTGGAACGAACTTTCCCGTGAGTTGTTCGGATTCGCGCCCAAGGATGACCGCCACGGCTGCTTGCAGGACATCCATTGGTCGATGGGCGGGCTCGGCTATTTCGCGACTTACACGCTTGGGAACATCAACTCCGCCCAGCTCTTCGCCGCCGCTCGAAAAGAGATCGCTGTCGCCGCCGCGATCGATCAAGCCAACTACCTTCCCCTGCTCGGCTGGTTGAGAAAATCCGTCCACGCCCCCGGTGCCACGCTGGATCCCGCGGAACTCATCCTGCAAGCCACCGGCAACGCCCCGAGCACTGACGCTTACCTCGCCCATCTCGAAGCCCGCTATCTCTAAAAATCCGTCGGCCACCCTGACCCCCTTCCACTAAATCCAGACTTCTCGCTCCCCGCCGGGTAGGCTTCAATCCCGCCGCCTGTCCGATGTCCGAAAATTTCTACCAGACCACCACCACCGCGCCGCCGACGCCGTTCGATGTTTCGCTGCGCCCGCCCGCGTTTTCCGAATTCATCGGCCAGGAAAAGGTCAAGGAGCGCATCCTCCTGATGCTGGAGGCGGCAAAGCAGCGTGGCGACGTGCTCGACCACGTGCTACTCTCCGGCCCGCCAGGCCTGGGAAAAACCACTCTCGCCAACCTCATCGCCCGCGCCGCCGGGACCCAGCTGCATACGACTTCCGGCCCGCAGATCGAAAAAGCCGGCGACCTCGCGGGCATTTTGACCAACATCCAAAAGGGCGACATCCTCTTCATCGATGAAATCCACCGCCTCCATCCGGCCATTGAGGAGTATCTCTATCCGGCGATGGAGGATTTCCGACTGGATATCATCATCGACTCCGGCCCGTCCGCGCGGTCGATCCAGATCAATTTGCCGAAATTCACCCTCGTCGGCGCGACCACCCGCTCCGGCATGCTGACCGCGCCGCTGCGCTCGCGCTTCGGACTGGCGAACCGGCTGGATTACTACACGCACGATGAGCTGGCGCAAATCATCGAGCGCTCGGCGGGCTTGCTCGACGTGCCGATCGAGCGCGACGGCGCGCTCGAAATCGCCTCGCGCTCCCGTGGCACCCCGCGCGTGGCCAACGCGCTGCTGCGCTGGGTCCGCGACTTCGCCCAAGTCCGCGGCGAAGGCTTCATCGACAGAACAATCGCCGACGCCGCGCTGGCGATGATTGAGATCGACTCGCAAGGCCTCGATGAAATGGACAAGCGCCTGCTTGAAGTGCTGATTTATAAATTCAACGGCGGCCCGGTCGGGCTCAACTCGCTTGCCGTCGCCGTGGGTGAGGACGCCGCGACCATTGAAGAAGTCCACGAGCCATTTCTCATCATGCAGGGCTTCCTCATGCGCACCCCGCGCGGCCGCACCGCGATGCCCGCCGCTTACACGAAAATCGGCGCGCCCACTCCCCCGCCCCGCCCCGACGAGCCCAGCTTGTTTTGAACGGGTGACCCGCCTTGCGATCCGCCGTCCCCGGCTCAGCACTTCTAGAAAAAGCGGCGGTTGATGCGGGCGCTGTGCTGCGTTGCTCATCCTCGATTGCTCTCCTGGCTCACAGGACAGGCGGTGGAAGCATCCAAACCACTTCATCCTCTTCGGAAGGAAATCGGCAGCATCATCGCCAGAGTCCAGCCGCCATCTTCGCCGCTCTGAGATCAGTATCAGTTCTGCCATATACGCTGACCAGAAGAAGTAGGACTCCGCCCCGCTGGGACAAACCGATACCATCGGCAAGCCGGTCTCCCAGATTGCTAGGGCTAACACAAAAAAAGCCCGGAGGCGTTCACCTCCGGGCGAGTCGTTTCGAAATCCGCTTGCCTCAGCGGTTGCAGACATAACCTTTGCCCGGAGGGCCACCCGCTTCATGGCCTTGTGCTCGACTGGCGAACTGGAGGTGGTTCTTCCGCCCGGAAAAGGCCGGTCCGATGCGCTTGCTGGCGGGAGCGGCCGCCGATACGTGTCCAACGCATTTTGAAGCTATTGCAAATTTTATGCATTAAATGGTTGCGGCCGATTATTTGATCCTCTTGAGTCGCCGCGCCATGAAGCCATTCGTCAACTCCCTTGCCTTCGCTGCACTATCGTCCAGCCTCGCCACTGCCGTAGATTTTAACGAACCGTTCGAGCATATTCACCGCAGCCAGCGCGGTACGCCTTATGTCCATTCGTTTGGGATCGAACCTGCCTTCACCGGCCGCGACCTGTTCCTCGACTACTCTTCCCGCGAAGGCAACGGCGTCGCCGAACACGAGTTTGAGTTGGAACTCGAATGGGCCTTCACGAAGCGACTCGGCATGATCATGGAAGTTCCTTACGTCTGGCAAGACGAGGAAAGTGTCGTCACTGCCTCCGGCTTGGGAGATTTCGCCATCGTGCCTCGCGCCCTCCTCGTCGAGAGCGAGCGCTTTCTCCTAACTGCACAGACGGAAATAGTGCTGCCGACAGGAAGCAGCAGCTTCGGCGGCGAAACCGCCATCGCCCCGGGCGTCGCGATGTGGAACGACCTCGGAAACTTTTGGACACTTAACACCACCGTTGCCGTCGAGCACGTCTTCGACGCGGACTCCACAGAACTTCTCTACGGTTTCGGCATCGTGAAGTCCTTCGGCAAGAAATGTGAGAATCACGGCGATCACGTCCACTCCACCACCGGCATGCTGCACTTCCATGTAGAAGCTACGGGCTCCACGCCCCTTGACGGTGCCGACAAAGGCGGCATCAACGTCACAGGCCTCGTCGGCATCAGCTATGGCCTTTCCGCAGGCTTCGACATTCGCGCTGGATACATGTTCCCCATCACCTCGCCCCATGATTTTGATAAAGGTCTCACCGTCGGCCTCATCTTCCATTTCTGAGATAGCGAAGCACGCTGTCCCCAGCCGATGATTTTGACCACCGCGCACACCGCGAGGGTGGGGATCGCGCGGTCTTGAATCGTTCCGTCGCTACCCACGAAGCCACCGAACTCATTGAAAAAAGTGCCGCCGGCCGGACTCGAACCGGCACGCCATTGCTGACAACAGATTTTAAGTCTGGGGTGTCTACCATTCCACCACGGCGGCATTTTCACAGCTCCACAAGGCGGCTGCCGGGCGAGTAATGCTTAATCCCGTTCCGCCGTCTAGCTCGGCTTTTCCATCAGAAGACTTTTTCCGTGCGAATCCCGCCGGGCGGGCGGGCTTCACGAAATTCCCAACAAACTGCTCGATTCCGCCCCGGCATTGGGTTCTACATCGCCTTTCATGTCCGCACGCACCGGCATCCTCCTTGTCGTTTCCGGCCCTTCGGGATCGGGAAAAACCACGCTTTGCAGGCAACTGGCCGATTCCGGCGAAGTCCGCTATTCGATTTCCTGCACCACCCGCCCGCCCCGCCCGGGCGAGGAAGATGGCAAGGACTATCATTTCCTCTCGCGAGAGAATTTCCAACACCGCCGCGACGCGGGCGATTTTCTCGAACACGCGCTGGTTCATGGGAACCTCTACGGTTCGCTCAAGTCCGAGGTGATTTCCCATCTCCGGGCCGGCACCGATGTGGTGATGGACATCGACATTCAAGGCGCGGACCAGGTCCGGAGCTGCGAGGACAGCGACATCCAACGCGCCTTCGTGGATCTTTTCGTGATGCCTCCCAGCGAGGCTGAGCTTTACCAGCGGCTTTCCGGCCGCGGCACTGATAGTGCGGAAACCATCGCCCTGCGCATGACCAACGCGCTCGAAGAAATGCCGCATTGGCAGAAATATACCTATCGCCTGCTATCGTCTAACCGCGAGCAGGACCGGGCGAGTTTCCACGCTCTGCTCGCCGCAGAGCGGCTGCGGGTTTCGCGGATTTCGGAATCCTAGCCTCTTCTGCTAAGAC
>JAYSYA010000117.1:0-14615 GCA_043716765.1 Akkermansiaceae bacterium | reverse complement strand
GCGGCGGCTACAAAGGCGGCGGCGGTGGCGGCTACAAAGGTGGCGGCGGCGGCGGCGGTTGGGATTAATTCCACCCTGCTCACCCTATAACCTTTTTCAAAAGCGCCCGATTCTCTCCACAGGGAATCGGGCATTTCTTTGCCCGGATCAGAGAGACGGGCTACTATCGAGCTGTTAGTTTATTCCGTCTTCGATCTTGAAATCGCGGCCCGATGGAAAGCTACAACTTCGCGATGGCGGCGGCGGCGATGTGGGCGGTCGTCCAGGCGGCTTGGAAATTGAAGCCGCCAGTGATGCCGTCGATGTCGATGCACTCGCCGACGAAGAAAAGCCCCGGCGTGACGCGGCTCTCCATCGTCCGGAAGTCGATGGTGGGCCGCTTGATGCCGCCGGCGGTGACGAACTCATCTTTGTTAGTCGTCTTGCCCTGCGCTTCGAAGCGGGCGGACTTCAACGCCTCCAGCAAGCACCGGACCGCTGTTTTTGGCAATTGCCCCCAAGTCGCTTGGTCGTGGATTTCGCAGCACGCGACGATGCGTTCCCACAGGCGGCGGGGAATGGGAGGAATGGGCGTGTTGCGCACGAGTTTCGCGCCTTGGCTCTGGCGGATTTCGGCGAAGCGCGATTTGAGCGCCTCGATATCCAGCTCGGGCAGCCAATCGATGACGAATGCGAAATGGTGGTTCGCCGCCGCCAAGTCCCTCGCCTCCCAGGCGGAGAGCCGCAGAACCGCCGGCCCGCTGAAGCCGCGGTGGGTGATCAGCAGCGGGCCCTGTTGGGTGGCGTTAGAACCCTCCCGGCGGACCGCGACTTTGGGGTGGGAAACTCCCGCCAAGCCGCTGATGCGGCGGTCGGTGACGTTGAAAGCGAACAACGAGGGAACCAGCGGCTCGATGGTTTGTTCGAGCTTTTTCAAATGACTCAGCAGCGGGCTGTCTTTCAGCGAGCCGGTGGCGATGCAGACTGCGCGCGCCTCGACCGGTGCGGCTAGATTTTCAAACCGCAGGGAGAAGCCGCCGTGATCGAGCCGTTCGATACCGACTAACGGGCACTTCGGAAACAACGGAACACCGCCCTCGCGAGCGCGATTAAGAAAGCACTGGATCACGGTGTCGGAGCTGTCAGTGACCGGAAACATCCGCCCGTCCGGCTCGGTTTTGAGGACCACTCCGAAGCGCGCGAACCACTCGACGGTGTCCTTCGGTTGCCAGCGGTGAAACGCGGCGTGCAGCTCGCGCGGGCCGCGCGGATAGTTTTTCGCCAGCTCGCGGGGATCGAAACACGCGTGAGTCACGTTGCAGCGTCCGCCGCCGGAGATCCGGACTTTTTGCAAAAAATGCGGGCTTTTCTCAAAGATCGCAACGCGTTTCCCGGGAGCCATTTCCGCGTATTGCAGCGCAGTGAAAAAGCCCGACGCGCCGCCGCCGATCACGGCAAGGTCGAATGGAGAGGAAATGGACATACCGGATTGGAACGCAGTCGCGCGGTCCCGTTCTGGGTAGCCCCGCCGGGCACTGGCAGAAAGCACAATTTCCCCGCGGTCCGCTCGCGGGGTAATTTCTCCAGACTTGCGGCTGACCCGTCATTTGGCTAAGGCTAGGCGGAATCAACCAATCACGATCATGCAATGGAGAGGCCGAAGAGAGAGTGGGAATGTGAACGATGCGCGCGGGCAACGATCCGGCGGCGGCGGCGGCGGGCTGGGGATGCTCCTCATGGTCGGCCGCATGTTCGGTTTTAAAGGAATCTTGGTGTTGCTGGTGCTGGGTGGTGTGCTCTGGAAAATGGGGTTGGTGGATCCGGGGATGCTGCTGGATGGCGGGCCATCCTCGGGCGGATCACAGCAGGTGGTGGCGGGTCCGGAAGAGCAGGAACGTTTTGATTTCGTCAAAGTGGTGATGGCCGACACGGAGGATGTGTGGACGGCGGAATTCAGCCGCCATGGGCTGAAATATGAATTGCCGGCGATGACAGTCTATCGCCAACAAATTCGGACGGCGTGCGGCACGGGAAGCGCCGCGATGGGACCGTTTTATTGCCCGGCAGACCGCAAGGTTTACATCGATCTGGGGTTCTACGACGAGCTGGCGAGGACCTTCAAATCGCCGGGAGATTTCGCGCAGGCGTATGTGATCGCGCACGAGGTGGGCCACCATGTCCAGAAACTGCTAGGCGCTTCCGACAAGGTGGCGGCGTTGCAGGGTCGGCCGGAATACAACGAATACTCGGTGCGGCTTGAACTGCAGGCGGATTATTACGCCGGCGTGTGGGCGAACCACTCGAAGCAGTACCTCGAACGCGGCGACATCGAAGAAGCGATGCGGGCGGCCAACGCGATCGGCGATGACGCGATCCAGAAAAAAACCCGAGGCCGGGTGGTGCCGCATTCGTTCACGCACGGCACCTCGGCCCAACGGATGAGGTGGTTCAAGAAGGGGCTCGAAAGCGGAAAACTCGAGGGCGGTGATACCTTCTCAATGCGCTATCAGGATCTTTAGCGGCTGCCTGCGACTGCCATTTCCAAGGTGTAGAGCGAATCCATGGCGGTGATGAAGAGCGTCTTCATGTTCTTGCCCCCGAAGGTGACGTTGGCGGTCCAACTTTCCGGGATGGGAATTTCGCCAAGTAGCTTGCCATCCTTGTCGAAAACGCTCACGCCTTTGCCGGTGAGATAGATATTTCCGGCCGTATCGCGGGTCATACCGTCGGAACCCATCCCGCAGAAGAGTCTGCGGTTTTTCAAAATCCCAGCGGCGCCAATGTCGTATTGATAGGTTTTCTTGTCCCCGATGTCGGCGACGAAAAGCGTCTTCCCATCCGGCGTGCCGATGATGCCGTTGGGCTGAACCAGCGTGTCATCCGCGATGAGGGGGGCTTTGGCATTTTTGGGGAGATAGAACAGGCGTTGTTTTTCCTGATCGGGTTTCTCGCGGTTTTGCCAGTAGGGACGCTTGTAAAACGGATCGGTGAAATAGATGCCACCGGCGGGATCGATCCAGAGGTCGTTGGGACCGTTAAAAAGTTTGCCACCAAAGTGAGCGAGAACCACGGTGATGTTCTTCGTTGCGGGATCGATGCGCCAAAGCTCGCCATTTGCATCGGCACAGGCGACGAGCTGGCCGTCGCGGTCGAAGTAAAGCCCGTTGGAGCGGCCCGCCGGTTTCATGAAATCCGCAACTCTTCCGGTCTCGACGGACCATTTGAGAATGCGGTCGTTGGGCTGGTCGGTGAAATAGACATTGCCCACGGCGTCCGCGGCGGGGCCTTCGGTGAACTTGTAGCCGTCGGCGGCGAGCTGGAGTTCGGCACCCGGAGCGGTGGGGATTTGGGCGTGAGCCAGACTGGTGCCGAGGAGGGAAAGCAGGAGCTTTTTCATGATTTCTCAAAGAGAGAACGTGGGCGGGACGGCCGCGCTCCTTGGGGTCATTTCTCGGTGAGAACGATGTCCTTGAACTGGATTTGCATCGGCGGGCCGCCGTGGAGTTGAAAGGCGAGGATGCCCTTCTTGGCGGCTTCGGCGGTTTCATCGGTGACGTCCACCGTGGCTTTGCCGTTGATGAACTGCTGGATGTGATTGCCGGTGACGATGATTTTGTATTCGTTCCAGTCGTCTTGATGGATGGCGGCTTGGATCTCATCGCTGTTGCCGGCTTCGCCCGTGACGACAATGACGGGCTTTTTCGGGTCGGCCCCTTGGGTGATTTTTACTTTCTGGCCGCGCAGGGCGAGAATGCCGCGGCCTTTTTCCTCATACAGAATGCCACTGTATTTCGGGCCGTATTCGAGGTCCGCTTGATAGCCTGCGACGACGAACTTAGCGGGATCCACGATCTTGCTGCGGAACTGGAGGCCGCTGTTGACGTACTTCTTGGCGTCGCCGGGAGTCATTTTGTATTTGAAGGTGATTTCGAAATCGGTCACTTCGCCGTCTTTCCAGATGAGGAAAGTGTTTCCGGCAGCGGGTTTTTCCGCGGTGGTCCGGCCGGTGATCACCCCGTCCTGGACCGACCAAAGATCCGGATTTCCTTCCCAGCCGGTGAGGTCCTTACCGTTGAAGAGGTTTTTGGGAGCGGCGTGGCCGAGGGTGGAGAGGAGGCTGAGGAGCAGGATGGTTTTCATGAAGTGGTGGTTACGTGGCTGAATGCGGAATTATTTCGGCCAGAGGATCCGGATTAGGGAAAAACGCGACCGCTCTTCAGCGATAACCGGCAGATAGAATTACCCACCTTGCAAAACGGCACCTCTCCCGCCAGTTCCCGCGCCTCTTCTGCCACGCGCTCTGCCTCCACGTCCAAGTCCCCGATCTCCAGCTCCTCCCGCTGCGCGGAAACGATTCGCCCGATCACCGACTCGACCTCCTCCGCCGCCCGGAACACCTCGTATCCCGCGCTCCGGAAAGAGGGCTCATCAGCGGTGACCCGGAACACTTTAGGATGCCCCGGTCAGGACTTGAGCCAGACGGATTTGAGATAGGGCTCGTCGGTGAAATCCTCCGGCATGGGGGAGTGGCGGGCGCTCAGCGGGCGGTGGGTGGCGCTGCGGAGTTGTTTTTGGAAATCGTTGAGGCCGAGGTTGCGGCAGTTGGTCGAGCAGAGCAGCCAGCCGCCCGGAGTTAGAATGTCGGCGGCGAGGGCGGCGAGCTCGCCGAAGTTTTCCTCGACGCGGAAGACCTTGCCTTTTTCGTCGCGCGAGAAGGTAGGCGGGTCGAGGACGATGCCGTCGAAGGTGCGGCCTTGTTTGGCGAAGCGGCGGAGCCAGTGGAAGGTGTCGCCCTTGCAGAAGTGGTGGGCGGCGGGATCGAGCGAGTTGTGAGAGAAATTGCGCTTCGCCCAGTCGAGGTAGGGTTGTGATAGATCGAGCGTAGTCGTCTCGGCACCGGCGATGGCGGCGGCGACGGAGAAGGCACCAGTGTAGGCGAAGGTGTTGAGCAGGCGCAGGCCGGGGGCCATCAGGTGGCGGACTTCGGCGCGGTTGTCGCGCTGGTCGAGGAAGATCCCCTGCGAGTAGCCGGACTGAAACGAGATTTCCGAGGCGATACCGTTTTCCAAGATCAGAAACGGCTCGGTGATTGCGGGGCCAGCGAGGTGGGTGGGGGATTCTTTCTGGTGCTGGTCGAGCCGCTTCCAATAACAGGAAATCCCTTGGTCGCGAATCCATTCGCGGACTTGCGGGGCGAGGTGGTCGCCGGTGGTGGAGACGAGCCAGCGGCCGGCGTAGGTTTCCAGGATGAGGCCGGGCAAGCCGTCGCCGCCGCTGTCGATGAGGCGGCCGGCGTTGGTTTCCGCGGTGAGGAGGCGGGTGCGCTTGGCGATGGCGTTTTGAAGAAGATGAATCATGAAGCCGTGCGAATCTATGCCCGGATTATGCAGCCGACGAGGCTGATAATACGTTCTTTTTACCTCTTGCGGATACACCCTGACGGGGCCATATTACAAATCCCAATTTACCACCTCATGCTATGGAAAAGCTCATCATCATTGCCAATCTCGGACGTGTCAGACCCGTGAAATTCAAGCCAGCGGGGGATGATCCGCTGGACGAGGCGCATTTGCAGGAAGACCCTGGAAGCACGGTGGAAATGAGGCCGCAGTCGATTCGTCAGGCAGTCACCGACAGTTCTGGTCGGTTTCCGCAGGGTGCCCCGGCCGACCGCCTCGCGGGAATGTCCTATGGCGAGGAGCATCACTTGGAAGACGAGCTGGCAAATCAAGCGCTGGAGCGAGTGGCGGGCAAGATCGGCGAGATCGTGGCCTGCGCGGGCTACCCGGTTTGGCGGTTGGTGATTCCGCAGGAAATCATGCCGAGTTTGCTGAAAGCGCTGCCCCCCGCAGCCCACAAAACCTTGGGCGGAGTGGTGGCGGGCGATCTGACAAAAATTCCGCTCAGGGAATTGGAAAAACGATTTTTAGGCCAAAACGTCGCCTAACTCCAATTTGCCATGGCACGCCAACAACATCTCAACGACCCGTGGCTCATCGCCGCATGGCCCGGCATGGGCGCGGTGGCGATCAGTGCGGGATATTATATGATGGCGAAGCTTGGCATGCACCTGCTGGCGGAGTTTCCGGCACGCGAGTTTTTCGATCTCGAGCGCGTCGAGGTGAAGGAAGGGCTGATTCTAACGGGACGGTTGCCGCGCAGCCGGCTGTTCCTTTGGACCGACCCGAAAAAGAAGCATGATCTGATTGTTTTCATTGGCGAGGCGCAGCCGCCATCGAAGGGCGCGGCGTTTTGTTCGCAGCTCATCGGGCACGCCCGCCAACTCGGGGTGGAGCGGGTTTTCACCTTCGCCGCGATGGCCACGCAGATGCGTCCGGAGCATGAGTCGCACGTTTTCGGGGCCGCCATTGATTCATCGACTCTGGCGGAGTTCAAGCGGCTGGATATGAAGATGCTGGAGGAGGGGCAAATCAGCGGGCTTAACGGAGTTTTGCTAGGAATCGCCGCCGACAACGGAATGGGCGGCGGTTGTTTACTCGGGGAGATGCCGAGCGTTTTCTCGCAGTTCCCATTTCCTAAAGCCTCTCTCGCGGTGCTGAAGGCCTTCAGCGCGATGTCGGAAATTTCCATCGACTTCAAGGAACTGAATGTGCAGGCCCGGCAGATGGAGAAAGGATTAATGGAATTTCTTAAGCGGCTGGAGAGTTCCGTTGGGGCAAAGGAAGGACCCGCCGAGGAGATTGAGGAAGTTGAGCAAGAAACGGCAACGCCGCGTCTCAGCGGCCGTGACAAGCAACAGATCAGCGAGCTGTTCAAGACCGCCCGTGAAGATCGTTCCCGCGCTTATGAACTCAAACAGGAGCTCGACCGGCTTAAAGTCTTCCAAGAATATGAAGACCGTTTCCTTGATTTGTTTAAGGAGCCGGGCTCATAGCATGGCAACGGAAAGTGGGAAGTAGCGGCATGCGGCCGCCGAAGTGGGTCGGACATTTTGGTCCGTCCGGACGATGGGAAGAGATAGAGCCAAGCTTCGCACCGCTGCTTTCGCCGCGCATCGGCAAGCTGACAAAAAATGTCCACTCCCCTTGTTTGGGGGACCGCTTTCATTACACTCGGTTGATAGGCTCGCTCGAGTTTCCGACTTGTTGGAGCGCGTGGTAGACGCGGAGGGCCGCGTAGGCGTCGTTGGCGGCGTAGAGCAATTGCCTCTCAGTTAGCTCGCGAGCCGCCCAGTTTGAGGTGGTGATGGATTTTGACTTTGAGAGTTTGCGGTTGAAAAGCATCGCGACGGCCGATTTCGCGCCGACGGCATTGCGGTAGCCGAGGAGCATAAACGAGCGGTCGAGGTCCACTATGGCGCTGGGGCGGAGGCTGAAGCGGTTTGAAATCTGGTCGAGGTCGCCGCCGAGACCGAAGCCGATCTTGGTGAGTTCGGTCGATTTGAGCAACTCGATGATGGCCGGGTGGCTTCCCGCAAAATGCGACTGGAAAATGAAGGCCTTCTCGGTGGTAGCGAATTGCAGGACGTGCGGACCCTCGGATTTCTGGCCTTTTTGGAAAGTTGGTTTCGATTCGGTATCGAAGCCCACGGTGCGCGCCTGCATCAGTTCTTCCAAGGCGAGTCCGGCTTGGCGCTCGCTGGTGACCACGAAGACGTGCTTCATTTCAAGTCCGGCGAAGGCTTCGAGCTCGGCGATGTCTGCCTTGTGTGGGGTGATCTTGGGAAAATTCATTTGAAAATGCTTCAACGGGGGCTGGAACGCTGGATGATTCCCGCGATGGGAGCCGGGAGCAAGCACATGATGAAAGAGGTGGATTAAAAGGGATTAGATTGTGTTGAGCGAGGCCCGGCCGCGCTGCTTGGTTTCCGGATCGTCTTTTTCCCGCTCCGGCATCGCGAGGCCTGTCTGCAAATACCGCTTTGCCTCGGCAGTGCGGCCCATCATGGCGTAGGTGCGGCCGAGCTCCACCACGTGGATCAGACGCGTGGGATTGAGCGCGATGGCCTTCTGGAAACATTTCACAGCTTCATCATTCGAGGCCGCAGGCAAGCCGCCATAGACGATGCCGGCGAGCGCGCGGGTGGCTCCGCCGATGTTGGCGAGCGACTGATGCCAACGCCCGAGGATGTGCCATGCGTAGTCGTTTTCGGGTCCGAGCTTCACGGCCATGTCCGCGGAAATTTTGATTTTCCGCGAGACCTCGATCTTTTCCCGAGCCCCCAGAAAAGGAGTTAGCTTTCCGAGGCAGATCGCCACGCTGAGATGGGGATCGCACTCGCCGGGCGCGCTCGCTCTCGCTCGCTCGGCGTAGGTGAGGCCTTGGCGGACGGACGCGATTTTATCCTCTTTCTGCGGCAGGTCTTTCATGCGCAGCACGTATTGCTTGGAAATTTTCACCAGCAACGCGGCGTTGTCCGGGGCTAACTTCTCGGCGGGAAGGTAATATCCGAGCGCTTGATCGAACTGGAATTGCGCGTCGTGGGCATCGCCGTTTCTCACGAGCGTCTCGAAATCCGCGGCGGCATGAATGGCGCTTAGCAGGATGATGGCGGGGATGATGGGAATTGTCATCGCAATGAAATAGCTCAAGTCGCGGATTTTTCCAGTGACGGATTTGGCTTTTCGCGGCCAGTTAAACTCTCCATCTTCAGGCGCGATGACGGAAAAACCGAAGCTTGTCCAAGATGATCCGTGGCTCGAACCCCATCAGGGCGCGATCGAGCGGCGAATGACGCAGTTTTCCGATGCGCTTGCCGCCATCGAGCAAGGCTCGAAGACGCTTGCCGCCTACGCCACCGGCCACAAATCTGTGGGCATCCATTTCCACCCGGCGACCAGTCAATGGAAGGTCCGCGAGTGGGCACCGGCCGCGCAGGCGGTGTCGCTGCTCGGGGATTTCAACAACTGGGACCGCGAAAGCCATCCGCTCGCCTCGTCGGACAGCGGCGTCTGGTCGCTGGATCTGCCGGCGACCGCGCTCGCCCATGGGCAGAAGGTGAAGTTGCACATCGTCGGTGCCGACGGTTCCCGGCGGGACCGGATTCCGGCGTGCATCCGTCGCGCGGTGCAGGATGCGACAACGCATGATTACTGCGGCCAAATCTGGAACCCGCCGCAGCCTTATGTTTGGAAACACGAGTTCGACCCGGCGTCTATCAGAGCGCCGCTGATTTACGAATCCCATGTCGGGATGGCTGGCGAGGAGCCGCGCGTCCACACTTACCGCGAGTTTGCGGATGCGATTCTACAGCGCATTGCCAAGGCCGGTTATAACACCGTGCAGCTGATGGCGGTGCAGGAGCATCCGTATTACGGTTCGTTCGGCTATCACGTATCCTCATTTTTTGCGCCGTGCTCGCGCTTCGGCACGCCGGAGGATTTGAAATACCTCATCGACACCGCGCACGGCCTCGGGCTGGCGGTCTTGCTCGATGTCGTCCACTCGCACGCGGTGAAAAATATCGCCGAGGGGCTCAACGATTTCGACGGCTCCGGCCACCAGTATTTTCACGACGGACCGCTCGGCGACCATCCCGGCTGGGACTCGAAATGCTTCGACTATGGCCGGCCGGAAGTGCGGCAATTTCTTCTATCCAACGTCCGTTACTGGCTGGAGGAATTCCGCTTCGACGGCTTCCGTTTCGATGGCGTGACCTCGATGCTCTATCACTCACGCGGAAACAAGGCTTTCGGAAGCTACGAAGACTACTTCGGCGGAGATGCCGATGACATGGCGATTCTCTATCTGAAACTCGCCTCCAAGCTCATCCAGGACCTCAAGCCCGGAGCCATCGCCATCGCCGAGGACATGTCCGGCATGCCCGGCCTGTGCCGGCCGATCGAGGACGGCGGGCTCGGATTCTCCTATCGCCTCGCCATGGGTATTCCCGACTACTGGATCAAATTGCTCAAGCACAGCCGCGACGAGGATTGGGACATCGGCGAGTTGTGGGGAGTTCTAGCAAACCGCCGTTTCGGGGAAGCCACCATCGCCTATGCGGAGAGCCACGACCAGGCGCTCGTGGGCGACAAGACGCTCGCCTTCTGGCTGATGGACAAGGAGATGTACTGGCACATGGGCAAGGATGATCCGCATCCAGACATCGAGCGCGGGATCGCCCTGCACAAGTTGATCCGCCTCGTCACGCTGGTGTTAGGTGGAGAAGGCTGGCTGAATTTCATGGGCAACGAGTTCGGGCATCCCGAGTGGCTTGATTTCCCGCGCGAGGGCAACGGTTGGTCCTATCACTACTGCCGTCGCCAATGGTCACTGGTGGACAATCCGGATTTGAAATACGGCTGGCTCGCCGAATTCGACCGGCAGTTGATGGAATTCGCCAACAATTCCGGCCTGCTTTCGACACCGCCCGCGCAGTTGCTGCACCTCGACCAAGGGCAGAAAATCATCGTCGCCGAGCGAGCGAATTATATTTTCGTGTTTAATTTCTCCGTCGGAAACTCGTTGTTCGGCTACCCCGTCCACGTGCCCGGCCTCGAAACCCGCCAACTCGTGCTGGACAGCGACCAAGCCGACACCGGCGGCCACGGTCGGGTGGATCACGCGTTCGATTATCCCGTCGCGGCAGACGGCGTGATGAAAATCTACAGCCCCTCGCGCAGCGGATTGGTCTTTGGGAAAGGGCATTAGCGCCACGCCTGCTTTGACGGCCATTCGCAACTTGCACCGCGGCGATTACCGGGCATATTACAAGCGGATTTTACCATCATGAAAGACCTCATCGATGCTTGGAAGCAAGTGGACCGGGATAAAATCGCAGCTCTGCTGAGCGTCATCCCCGGCCTGGGTCACCTTTACAAGCATCACTACCTCGCCGGGCTTGGCATCCTCACTGCCGGAAACCCCATGATGGTTTTTGTCGCCTTGTGGTTGAGCTTTGCGACGCTGGGGCTGTCGTTAATCATAGTCCCCGCGCTGTGGTTCGCCGGGATTGCTTACTCCGCTTATCTCGCCTCGGACGAGCATGGAAAGCACCCTTGGCTGCACGTTTGGAATTACCGGCGCGCGAAATTGAAGATGCTCGCCAAGAATTCCTAGTCAGGAGTTTCGCAGGCGGATATGGATGGAAAAGCCATGACAGCGAACGCCGCCGACAAGCATCTTTTCTACTCGGAAATGGCGAAGCTGCTGGAGGCGGGTTTCGATATCCGCAAGGCGGCGGCGGTGCTACTGGACACCCGGCTTCCCGCGCCGCAAGCCGCCCTTCTAGCGGATTTGAACCAAGGCTTGGAAGCGGGCGAATCAATCGCGGCAGCCTTAGGTAAATGTCTCACTGACATTGAGCGCACGATCATCAGCGCAGGCGAGCGCGGCGGGAAACTCGCGCCCGCGTTCCAGCATCTCGCAGATTATTTCGAAATGCTCGCGTCCGCCCGTCGGGAGCTGGTCGAGGGGATGATCTACCCGGTCATCGTTCTTCATCTGGGAATTTTCATTGGCATCGTGCCGACCGCCTTGATGAAGGGGGAAATGACCTCGGCGGAAATTCTGGGCAGCTTGGTCGTCGCGTTGTTTATCGTTTATCTGGCAGGAGCTTGCTTGTTTTTGGGGATTCGTGCGTTAGCGCGGCAAGCTCGTGACAATCCGAAAATCGACCGCTTGATCAACCGCATCCCGTGGATCGGAACGGCGCGCCGCAACCTGGCGATGGCGAGTTTTTGCAAAGTCTATCACTCATGTGTGCTCGCCGGGATTTCGATGAGTAAAACCGCCGGGTTGGCATCCGAAGCGTCCCAAAGTGGAATGATCCGCGAAGCGGGAATTAAGCTGGTCAAAGCCGCGACCGCGGGAAGCGCGCTCGGCCCGCGGTTCATGGCGGATGATGCGTTTCCAAAAGCGTTTGCCCGTTCCTATTCGACCGGCGAGGAAGCGGGAACCTTGGACCAGGATCTAGATCGCTGGTCCAAGCTGTTTCAGGAGGACGCCAAATGCAGTGTGAAGCAGGTGGCGGTGATGCTTCCCAAGCTGATGTATTTTCTGATTCTGGGATTTGTCGGGTGGAAAATCGCAGGATTTTACGGCGACTATTATGGCGCACTCGAACAAATCGGCGAGTAATGATCCCAAAAAGAAACGCCCGATCCCCTGTGAAGAAGATCGAGCGCTTTTGAAGTTATAACGAGAAGAAAGCTGGATTACCAGCGACCGCCGCCACCGCCGCCGCCGCCGCCGCCACGGCGATCACCGCCGCCGCCGCCGCCGCCTTTGTAGCCACCGCCGCCGCCGCCACGACGATCACCGCCGCCGCCGCCGCCACCGTAACCGCCGCCACCACCGCCGCTTGGACGAGATTCTTTTGGTTCGGAAGCATTTACGCGGAGAGCACGACCGTTGTAGTCGTAGTCGTTGAGAGCCTCGATGGCTGCATTCAACTGGGATTGATCACCGAGGGTCACGAAAGCAAATCCCTTGGATTGCCCGGTTTCACGGTCGGTAATGATTTTGACCCGTTCAACAGGTCCAAAAGCGGCGAAGAGGCCAGTAACGTCTCCTTCAGTAGCAGTGTAGGGCAAGTTGCCCACGTAGATATCCATTTGATTCAATTCTAATGACGCCATGCTGATTCACACTTCCTTCGATCATGGCGTCACGGACCGAATAAAGAGCGACTAAACAAACTTTCGCCGTTCGATCGAACTGTGAATAGTCCCGCCGCAGACGAATAAGCAACCATTGTTTTATTTTATTTCGGCCACCCGTCGGCCACCGGCTGTTGCCGCCGGGTAATACTTATGGCTTGCGCTGTCCGTGAGTAGTGCTTGAGTAACTGGACTCAGTGGTAAGACTTGGACGGTGTTGCACTGTTTCGGGGGCATTCCACGACGGCTGAGAATGTGCTCTACGACTTGCAAGCTTCAATCGTCAAACCCATCCAACCACTCATGAAGACATGGCTTCTTTGCCCGCGACCGCCCGCTGCTTTCTTGGTTCTTAACACGCTAATTTTCCTCAGTTTGAGTGCGGCGGGGGCGGCCCTGCCTCCGGTGCCCCTGGACTTAAACGGCGATGCCATCCCCGACATTTGGGCACTCCGGTATCAGGCGGGGGCTCTCAACCCGGCAGCCGATTCGGATGGTGATGGAGCCACCAATGGCCATGAAAGCTCGGCCGGCACTGACCCGCTGGCGGCGGGGTCGGTGGTCCGGGTTTCCTTAATCACCATGGACGCCACAGGACTGCATCTCACTTTCCCAACGCTTCCGGGTAAGCGTTACTACGTGCAGGACAATGGATCTCTAGCGGCCACCACCTGGGGCGATGTCGGAGTGGCTCATACTGGGACGGGCGGCGATGTGGAGGCGACGATCGCCGCTCCCGGAACAGCACGATTTTTTCGGGTTAGTGTTCGGGATGTGGACACCGACAGTGACGGTGTCACCGATTACGAAGAAATCCTTGCTGGCTGTAACCCAAACAGCCCGACTTCCTTCGGAGCCAGTGGCCTCACAGACAAAGAAGCGCTGCTGGCAGCGCTCAATCCCGCCACCGTCAACACGGTGAGTGTGCAGGCTGCGGACGACGCCGCAACCGAACCCAGCCCAGTGGACACTGGCCTTTTTATCGTCACGCGAAGTGGGAAACTGACCCCAATCACAGTGAATTTCACCGTCGCTGGTAGCGCGGTGGAAGGCAGCGATTACGCTCCGCTCAGCCGCTCGGTGACACTCCCGTTCGGGGTGAACACCGCGGCGGTGACCATTACCCCCCAAACTGACACTTTGATTGAATCGCCGGAATCGGTAATCTTGGCGATTGCTTCCGGCACCGATTATACGCCGCCCACTCCGACCACGCAGTCTGCCGGGGTCCTCATCCACGATCGTACTGGCGCGAACGGCACTGGCCTGAGCGCACGGTTTTGGAATGAAGTGAGCAGCGGGACGAACATCATTTCCGGGACGAATCCGGCGAAGTTCGCGGGCAGCCCGGTTCTGACCCGCACCGATGGGACCGTCAATTTCACCTGGCTAAACGCGACGAATGGCGGATCACCGGGCTCCGGAGTCAATGGCAACTACTTTTCCACCCGTTGGACGGGTGAGGTGCTCCCCGAGTTCTCGCAGATCTACACTTTCTTCTTCACAGCGGATGATGCGGCGCGGGTCTGGGTCAATGGAAAACTTCTGGTCAACGCCTGGCCGCGTGCAAGCAGTGCCACGGAATTTTCCGGCACGATCGAACTGGTCGCCGGAGTGCGATGCCCGATCGTGGTCGAGTTCTATGAAATCACCGGCGACGCGCGGGCCGAACTGCGATGGCAGAGTGCGAATCAAATCAAAGAGATCATCCCGATGACGCGCCTGTTCCCAACGGCACCACCCCGAATTCTCAGCCCGCTCGATGTTCTTGTCATTCAAAACAGCGGGGCTTACACCTACCAAATTGTCGCCAGTGGCGAACCGACGAGCTTCGGGGCGACCAACCTGCCACCCGGCTGGACGTTCAACCCGACGACCGGTCTCTTTGGGGGCACGCCTGATACGATCGGGACTTGGCTCATTCTCCTCACGGCGACAAATGCCCATGGCTCCGGCAGCGAAATTCTTACTTTGAACGTGATCGGCACGGGCAATCAGATCACCCGCGACGTTTGGACCAATGTTCCTGGAACCGAGGTCTCCTCGATTTTGCTAAACACGCCGCCGAATGTTAGC
>JAYSYA010000116.1:0-4783 GCA_043716765.1 Akkermansiaceae bacterium | reverse complement strand
CCGAGCGGGATCATCCGCAGCGCATCCGCTCTCACAGGGAATCCACCAAGCGCGGATTGCGCTTCGACGACGATCCGGCCGCCACCCTCGATGGGCCGGCTCAGCCTAACGTCGAGACGACGCTTGCCATTTTCCTCCGCCACCGACCAGCCGAGCACCGGCTCGCCCGTCACTGCCAACACCTCGCCGGGGCCGTCGACCGAGAATGATAGACTGGCGAGTTTCCCTTGGAGGACGCGGAGATCGACGGTGGTCAGTTGCCGCATTAGCCCGCTGCCGATTCGGACGTCGCTGGATTCCGTACTGGAGAAGAACAACGCGCCGTCGGCTACCGTACCCGCCTCGCGCCAAGCCATCGCGGCGCTGCCATTGGCGGGGAGAAAGCCACGCCACGCCTTGCCGTCGCGTTGCGGCACCACGGCCAGCGTGTGATCAAATGCAACCGCCTCGCCGAGACCTTCGATTTTCACGGGCACGACGACACCGGAAGGCAGATAAAAATCAAGCGAACGCCAGTCGCCCTTGCTGGTCACCGGGACGGCAAAATCGATTTCAACAGGAAATTCACCGGCTCGCTCGGCGACCAAGTCGTAGCTCTTCATGCGGTCGTCCTTGCGAAGCATCACATGCCAGCCATCGCCCGAGACTCCGCCTGACAGTGCCGCGCCACCGCCGGCCAGTTGCACAGCCGAGCCTATCGCGACGGCTTTGGCGCTGGCGGTTAGTTTGAAAGAAATGCTGTTGCCATCGGTGGCAAGACGCCCGTTCAGCGCGGTGCCGGTGAGCTCGATCCCACGCGCGCCGGTGCCGCCGAGCAGGGTGACGAGTTCGAGTTTTGCGGCTCCGGAGCCGAAAAATTTTCGGTTGTTAGCATCATCAACCGGCACGAGTTCTTCCGCTTTCTCGACGAGCAATTCGACGCCCGTATCGGGAGTCAGAGAGATGGCCACGGCGAATCCGGTGGCGTCACCGGGAGCTGGCAGCAGAGGGATGATGGGGCGGGCATCAATCTTGAGCCGGGTTTTCACCTGAATGTGCAGTTCGGTGATAGGTTTGCCCTTACCGAGGACGGGGCGCACGTCGAGAAAGCGCGAGCCTTCCTCGGCGACGCGCACCGACCAGTCGCGCAGGCCTTCACCGGTGACGGAAATGATTTCGCCCGCGCCGTTCATGGCGAGCGTTAGGGTCTCGGGTTTTCCTTGGTGGATTTTAAAATCGATCTGCTGCTCGCTGGTGACTTCCTCCATGCCGACTTGGACTTTTACGTCGGCGGTGGCGGAGAAGAAGAGCGGAGCTTCTTTCGGGGCCTTGGCGAGCGGGACGAGGATGACGCGGTCGTCGGATTCCTGGGCGTGGAGAAAAGGGGTAAGAATGAATAGAATGATGAACCTAAGGGGAAGGGACGTGTCGTCCCTTCGAAATGGGGGGACGAGACGTCCCCTCCCCTTATGACTTGAGACGCTCCGCTCTGGGGTGGTTTTCATGTGGATCGGTTTTCTATCACGACTTTTGGGTCGCTTGGGTAAAGGGTGTGTAAATTCCGCGCTTCAGTTATTTGAGCGCATCTAGGACGCGGAGCATGTCGGCGACGCGTGGGCTGGTGGCGTAGAATTGCTTCACCTGCGAGGTCGGGCGGGCGAACTGTGCAAGGTCGATGGCGTCGGCGAGCGGGCCGCCTTTGAGTTTCTCGGCGGCTAGCAGCGAGAGTCCGGCGAGCTGCATGGACGGTGTGGCGCGGTCGAAGGCGGTGGCGTTGTCGTCGTGGGAAATCGTCCAGCTGCGCTCGACCATTTCCTTGCTGGCGGCATCGCGGAAGCGGACGCTGACCTCGCCAATCTCGCCGGTGCCATCGGCGAGCGGCTCGACTTGATAGATCGCGACTCCGGCTTCTTCGGCGGCAAGTTCGGCGGCGTCCACGGCGTCGTTGCGGAAGTCCTCGGTCTTTAGGCGGTCCTTTTCGAAGCCGATGAGTTTGTATTTCCCGACGCGCTGCGGGTTGAAGTTCACCTGGACTTTTACGTTCTCGGCGGCGGGACGGAAGGCCCCGGCGAGTTGGCGGGCGAAACTGTCGTTTTTATCGTTGCCGACGATGTAGTAGCGGCCGTTGCCATTGCGGGCGAGTCCGCTGAGCAGGCGGTCGTTCAAGCCGTCCGCGCCGATGCCGGCGATGTCGAAGGCGAGGCCCTTTTGGCGAAACGATTTTATTTGTTCGGCGAGGCGGGCGGGATCGGCGTCGCCGAGATTGGCCGCGCCGTCGGTGAGGAGGACGATGCGGTTTTGCGCTCCGGCGAGTTGGTGGCGCTCCGCTAACTGGCCGCCGAGTTTCATGGCTTCTTCCAAATTTGTACCGCCCTCGCTGGCGGTTTGATTGACGAGTTCGGCGAGTTTCACGGCTTGGTCGCCGGTCATTGCGTCTGCCAGAAGATGCGGGGTGCGGGAGAAGCCGATGACGGTGACGAGGTCGGCTTTGGTGAGCAGCACGCCGAGTTGTGAGAGGGCGTGTTCCATCGCATCGCGGCGATCCTCGCGGACCATGGATCCGGATTGATCGACCAGCAGCGTGAGGCGCAGAGGCTGCACGGCGCTGCGTCCAACCGATCCGGTGCGGAGGGCGACGCGGACGAGATTTCTGCCAGGAATGACCGGGTGGGCGGATTGTTCGATGGTGGCGGCGACGGGTTCGTTAGACGCCGGTGCGGGATCGCCGTAGTCCACGGCGTTGTAGAACTGCTCGGGCTTGATGCTGGCAGGATCGGGCCGTTCTCCTCGAGCGAGCGCGGCTTTGGCGAGTTGGAACGAGGCGTCGCTGATGTTGAGGGAGAAGGTGGAATAGGGATTCTCCGCAGCGGGGATCTCTTCCATCAGATCCACCAGCAAGGGCGCGGGTTCGTTTGTTTTCGCGCCAGCGATATCGAGCTCTTTCCTGGTGAGTTGATCCAAAGACGAGGCGTCAGCGAACGCCAACTCACCTCCCGAAGGTAGAACTTGCGACTCGACCTGCGACTGCGACTCCAGTCGGTGACGATCTCTTTCACTTTTGTAATAATCGTCCGAATCGGCACCCTTCTCAGGAGGCCCAACCCTCGGCTTGGTGCCTAATTCCAATTTGAGTCCTTTGGACTTGGAATTGGAAACGGTTGGGGCGGAGCTCATCGATCGAGCCTCCGGTTGGGCCGGAGCAGCCGGACGAGCTGGAGGTTCGGCGGCAAGGGCCTCACCTTCGAAGTGGCCTCCACCGACACGGCCTTCTCCCCAACCGCTGGACATGCCCTTAGCTGCGATCGGTGGCATCGCTTCAATGCCCGAGTCTTTGCCAGGGTCTGCTAAAACCGCGCTTGATGGAAGATCCGCAGGCTTTTCATTCCGCTGCCGTTCGGCGGATTGCTTCGCGAGTTGGTTTTGTCTGGCGCTTTGTTTGAGTTCGGCATCGTTCTTGGATGGCTCGACTTTGTAGGTGCCATCGCTCCGCCGCGCTGATTCCCCGCTGGGGGCGGCGGGATCCGCTGGTGAGTTCGCGACAAGGTTTTTATCCGCGATCTTGGCGGCGATGGTTTGCTCGATTTGCTTGAGCTTGAGCGCTTGAAGAAGTTGTTGTTCCGATTCGAAATCGCGCTTGGCGTCGGCGTAGTCTTGGGCGTCGAGGCCGCGCTTGATGGCTTCTTCGCTTGAGTCGTCTTTCATGACTTCGACGGATTTCAAGCGATCGGCGGTCATATCTAACTGCGCCTGCAAGGTCGCTCTCAAGTTGATGACACCTTCGTCCATCTGGTGCTTGGACGCTTGAATTTGCTCGGCGGCGGCTTTCACCGTTGGGTGGTCATCGCCCAGTCCACTGATCTTGGCGGATTCCAGTTGGCGCTTGGCATCCAGATACTTCGGTTGGAGATTCTTAATGATATTGTCCGGCAGATCGAGCCCGGATGCATAGGTCATCAATTGTTCTCCATTATATTTTAGAAGGCTTTTGATCTGGCTTTCCTTCTGCAATTTATCCTGTTCGAGTTGATTGTAAGTTTGGAGCGCGTTGCGAGCACCCCGGTCCTCGTCCACGCCGGATTGGCCGTAAAAGGAATTTTGTCCCTTGTAGATGATGCCCTTGGATCTAACGATGGTGGCTAGGACCTTGCGGCGCTCCTCGACTTTGTCTTCCTGATCGCGGACGGCTTTGTTGAGTTCTTGCAAGGCGACTGCGGAATCCGGCCTTTCACTCGCAGGCATGAAGTCCACTTTTTTCTCAGCAGAACGCATTGGGCCGTGGGTAATCCAGATTGGATGGATCAGTTGCAACACCACCACGGCGAGAACCACACAGGCGGCGATGGCGATGAACGTGCGGAAACCGGCGCGACGGATGCGTCGTTCTTTTTGAAACTCGAGCCGGGTGACATTCTCCTCGCCGAGGATTTCATCGAGGAGCTTGCGTTTTTCGGGAGGCAGTTTCCAGGAATGGTCTTTCCCGGCGGCTTCGGCTTCGGTAAGGAGGCCATGGAGGGCCAGCATGCGACAGCGGAAGATGTGGAGCTCGGGGCGCTCTTCGCAGAGGCGTTCGAGTTCGGCGACCTCGAAGGCGGAAGCCTCGCCGAGGACCCAGGCGACGATGCGCGCCTCAACCGGCGCGTCGCCGACGGTGTCGAATGGAGTTGGAGGTTCGTCGTTCATGGGAGATTTGAAGAGCGCGGAGGCTTTAGCCGTCGGCGGATTCCACGCCGAGGCGGCGGAGCGAGTCGGCTAGATTTCTCAGGGCGTGGTGGAGTTTGTAGCCGACGTTGCCAACGGTGAGGCC
>JAYSYA010000115.1:0-1626 GCA_043716765.1 Akkermansiaceae bacterium | reverse complement strand
GACGCCGTGGCGTTCGAGGTCGGCGGCGAGGTTGAGCGGAGTTTGGCCGCCGAACTGGACGATGACGCCGTGGGGTTTTTCCAGATCGCAGATATTAAGGACGTCCTCAAGGGTGAGCGGCTCGAAGAAGAGTTTCTCCGAGGTGTCGTAGTCAGTCGAGACGGTCTCGGGATTCGAGTTCACCATGATGGTCTCGTAGCCCAACTCTCTGAGCGCGAATGCAGCGTGAACGCAGCAGTAATCGAACTCGATGCCTTGGCCGATGCGGTTCGGTCCGCCGCCGAGGATGATGATCTTCTTTTTGTCCGACTGGCGGGCTTCGCATTCGTCGCCATAGGTGGAGTAAAAATACGGCGTGTAAGCCTCGAACTCCGCAGCGCAGGTATCGACGAGGCGGTAGGTCGGGATGATGCCGCGGGCTTTGCGCTCGGCACGGATCGTGTCTTCGGTCGGGACATCGACGACCGCGCCTTCGGGCTCGGCGCGTGGCGGAGCGCCGGCGGGTTGGTCTTTTTCCCCGTGGATCGATGCGTCATGGATCGAGGGCGCGGCGGCGCGGGCCTTGGCGATCTGGCGGTCGGAGAAACCGAGTTTTTTCGCGCGTTTGAGATCAAGGGTGGCGAGCTGCATACCCTCGACGGCGATTTGCTGAAGGTGGCCGAGGAACCACGGGTCGATGGCGCTGGCGTCGTGGATTTCCTCTAGCGTCCAGCCGTTGACGAAGGCGGTTTGCAGCCAAAAAATGCGCTCGGCATTGGGAATTTGGAGCTTGCGGGCGATTTCGTCGCGCGTGGGGCTGTGCGGCTCCTTGTTGTCGAAGCCGAAACCCCAGCGGCCGGTTTCGAGCGAGCGCAGGCATTTTTGCATGCTCTCTTTGAACGTGCGGCCGATCGCCATCGCCTCGCCGACCGATTTCATTGAGGTGGTCAGGACAGGGTTAGCGGTGGGAAATTTCTCGAAGGTGAAACGCGGGATTTTGGTCACCACGTAGTCGATGGTCGGCTCAAATGAGGCGGGTGTGACGCGGGTGATGTCGTTCGGCAGCTCGTCGAGCGTGTAGCCGACGGCGAGTTTCGCGGCGATCTTGGCGATCGGAAATCCGGTGGCTTTCGAGGCAAGCGCGGAGGACCGGGAGACGCGCGGATTCATCTCGATGATGATCATGCGGCCGGTCTTCGGGTCGGTGGCAAACTGGATGTTCGAGCCGCCGGTTTCCACACCGATCTCGCGGATCACGGCGAAAGACGCGTCGCGCATGATCTGGTATTCGCGGTCAGTGAGGGTTTGAATTGGCGCGACCGTGATCGAGTCGCCGGTGTGGACGCCCATCGGATCGAGGTTTTCGATCGAGCAAATAACCACGCAATTGTCGGCGCAGTCTCGCATGACTTCCATTTCGACATCGGCAAAATCCACATTCACTAGGCCTGGGCAATTAATAATCTCTGCAATACCTGAGACAGCGTTATGTAGCACGTCGTTCGCGGCGCGGAAAGCCTCTAAAAATGGCACATCTTCGCCCAGCACTTCCATGAGTTTTTCATTGGGAATTACAATCAATGAATCCACATGTTGTGACAGCTCTTCCAAGCCATCAGCCGCTACTTTAGTGCGCTTGCCTTCAAA
>JAYSYA010000114.1:0-1629 GCA_043716765.1 Akkermansiaceae bacterium | reverse complement strand
ATTCGCAAAGGCTTGAGCGAATTGGATTCCGGCATTGTCTGTGCCAGCGCGGCCTCCTTGCGCGGGCGCAAACCGCTCGAATCCTCACTTCCCGACCTAGAGGCCGACCTTCGCGAAATGGGCGAGGGAGCCAGATTTCATTGAGTCGGTGCGGCCCGGAAAACAGCGGACGGCGTACCCAGTGGCTCAAGCGACTCACCAAGTTCAGCGCAGAGCACCACGTGACCGTGCGACTGGCGTGCTATCCGCCCTATCACAGCAAATACAACCCGGTCGAGCGGGTCTTCGGAGTTTTGGAAAACTACTGGAACGGCGACCCGCTACTCACTTGGAAGCAAACCCGGGGAATGTGCGCAGTCCGTTGGATTCGCTGTGAAGGACCGCTTCCGTCCCACCGGGGAAGGTCTAACCGCCCTCCCCGCTCATGCGGGCGGGATCAAGCAAACCGGCGAGTTCCTTCGAAGCCAGCCCGAGTTCATCGAGCCGGCTCTCACAGATCTCCCTAACCGTCCGGCCGCTGGCGACGGATTCCTTGGCGATGGCGGCGGCCCGGTCGTAGCCGAGGCGCGGAGCGAGCGCGGTGGCCATCGAGAGCGACCACTCAATGAGTTCAGTGCAGCGCATTTCGTCGGCTTGAATTCCGGCGACGCAACGCTCGCCAAACGCGACGGCTGCATTTCCCAACAGACTGATCGACTCCAGCAAGCAGGCCGCGAGCAGGGGCATCGAAACGTTGAGCTCGAGAAACCCGCCGACGCCGCACCAGGCGATAGTCGTTTGGTTTCCCGCAACGCGCGCGGCGACCATCGTCACGGATTCCGCCATCACGGGATTGACCTTGCCGGGCATGATCGAAGAGCCCGGCTGGATGGCGGGCAGCCGGATTTCTCCCAGCCCGCACCGCGGACCCGAGGCGAGCAAGCGGACATCGCACGCGATCTTGTGGAGCGAGACGGCGATGGTCGCGAGCTGGCCGTGCGCTTCGACGCACGCATCCTTCGCCGATTGCGCTTCGAAATGATTTTCCGCCTCGCGAAAGGAAATCCCGGTTGCCTCGGCCAGCCGGGCGATTGTCTTGGCGGCGAAATCCGGATGCGTGTTGAGGCCGCTGCCGACCGCTGTGCCGCCTAACGGGAGTTCCGTCAGCGCGTCCACCGCCTTCCACGCGCGGGTGACCGCCAGCCGGACTTGACGCGCCCAGCCGCCGAATTCCTGCCCGAGCCTCACCGGCGTGGCGTCCATCAGGTGGGTTCTGCCGATTTTCAAGACCCCGTGAAACGCCCGCGATTTGGCGTCCAACGCCACCGCCAAGCTCTCCAGCGCGGGCACCAAGCGGTTGCGGATCTCCCGCGCCGCCGCCACATGAATCGCAGCGGGAAACGTGTCGTTAGACGATTGCCCGAGATTGACGTGATCATTCGGATGCACGGCAACCGCGAGCTGGTCGCAACGGCCCGCGATCACTTCGTTGACGTTCATGTTCGTGGAGGTGCCCGAACCCGTTTGATAGATATCTATCGGGAACTGGGTGTCATGGAGGCCCTCGGCGATTTCCGCAGCGGCCTCGGCGATGGACGCCGCCAGCAGGTTGTCGAGCAAGCCGAGCTCCGCGTTAGTCTCGGCGGCGGC
>JAYSYA010000113.1:0-14658 GCA_043716765.1 Akkermansiaceae bacterium | reverse complement strand
CAACGCCGCCTTCGACCACTACCCTGAGCACCGCGCCGAAGCCATCCGGCTACTCACCCAAACTGCCCCGCAATGCCCCTAGCCAGCCAAACGCCCTGCCGCGGCGCGATGGCGGGTAATTTTTCCCTTCCCAAACCGGAAGCCATCGATTACCCATTTCGCCCCGCCTGAAATGGTGGTCGTAGCTCAGTTGGTAGAGCCCCGGATTGTGATTCCGGTTGTCGCGGGTTCGAGTCCCGTCGATCACCCCATCCTTCCCATCGGAAACTCAAGTGAGGTTCGGAAGGGAGGGGAGGAAACGTAGTAAAACGACTGATGCAGCCGCTGGAGAGCCGGATTCATTACAAATTTCGCAATTCGCTGTTATTGGCGGAGGCGCTGACTCATCCCAGCCTCGCTTACGAGTCGCACAAGCCGCACTTCGATAACCAACGGATGGAATTCCTTGGCGACGCCGTCTTGCAATTGGTCGTCACCGAAGAGCTTTTCAAAATGTTTCCGGAGTTCACGGAAGGCCGGCTCACCAAACTGCGCTCGCGAGTGGTTTCCCGCAGGGCGCTGGCCCGCTTCGCGATGGCGATTCACCTCGGCGACTATGTTTTGCTCGGCAAGGGCGAGGAAGCCACCGGCGGACGCCGGCGCTTATCTACGTTGGCGGACGCATTCGAATCGCTGATCGGCGCGGTTTACTTGGACACCGGTTTGATCCCGGCGCGAGACTTGATCCTGCGTCTGTTCGAAGCGGAGATCGGCAACATGGTCACCAGTCCGGAAGAGCGGAATCCCAAGGGCGAGCTCCAGGAATTTTTGCAAGCCATTCACCCACAGGCCCCCATTTACCACGTGATTGGCGAGAGCGGCCCCGACCACCGACGGGTTTTCCAATCCGAGGTTTCTTGGCAGGACAAGATCCTCGCGACGGGCAAAGGGAAGAGCAAAAAGGAAGCGGAAGCCCGAGCCGCAGCCGAAGCCTTGCGGGCGCGGCTGTGGGAAAAATAGGCCGCGCTCCGCCCCTCTCCCCAACGTAGTCTAGAACTTTCGTCCGCTGGATTCGCAGCTCTTCATTTCATTCTGCCAGTCTGTCGCACAGTCCCCCTCCCGCTGACTTTTTCAATTTCTTTCACTACCTCTCGCGCGGTGCCCTCCGCGATCGGCCTGATCGGGGACGTGACGTAATCGATTGCGCCACCCTGATTCCACCGGCCTCGGAAATCCTTTTCCCCATCGTCACCCTGACCGGTTGAATCGTTGAAGAACTGGTCCACCAGCCCAGGGGTGGGTGGAATGTCGCCGATGACCAAGGGATCCTTCGTCAGGGTGTCCAAGGCTGACATGAAGGCTTTGAGGTGAGTTATTTCGCGGGTCATTAAAAACTGCAGGGCATCCTTGGTGCCCGGGTCGTCGCAAAAGTTTATCAGCCGTTCATAGACGATTTTCGCGCGGGCCTCTGCGGCGATGTTGCTGCGGAGATCCACATCCAGTTCACCGGTGATCTTGAGGTAATCCGCAGTCCATGGGTTTCCCATGGAGTTGCAAAGCGTCACGCCTCCGCCGCCGGCGATTGCCACCAAGGGGTCCGCCTCAGCAGCTTCCCCGTCGGTTTTCATGGGTTTGAGGTGCATCCGCGCAAGCGTGCCGACCACCTCCAAGTGGCTCAGCTCCTCGGTGCCGATATCCATGAGAAGATCCTTATATTCCGGAAAATCGCAGTTGAGCCCTTGGATCGAATACTGCATCGCTGCGGCGAGTTCGCCATTGGCTCCACCAAATTGTTCCAAGAGCATATTGCCAAAGCGAGGATCCGGTTTTCCCACCCGGACTGTGTACATTAGTTTTTTGAGATGGTGATACATATCGTTGTTTCAGTTGTGCGCGCCCTCCGCCCTCTCGGATGTGAAACACGCTGCGTTCTTTTTGCGCGAATCATGCCAATGGCTTCGGACCCTAGGCGCTTCGAGGCAATTCCTGCCATGTCCACTTCATCAATGAGCACCGCGAACTGAGGCTCCCTTGTTCCCAATTGCCGGCACCCGTGACCGAAGCTTTTTGCACCCTGCTCCCATGCAAATTGACCGGGAATTGTAGCTCGGGATGTCTTGCCAATGACGCCGGGAAATCGCGGAAAAGCCAACTGCGAAGCTTTGGGAATTTCCGCTGGGTAACTGCGGCGGACTGTTTAGTTTCCCAGGCAAATGAACTTCAGCCTCGATCCCTACAACCTGCTGGCAGGCTTCGTTTTCGGGACGATCGGGTGGGGGGCGTTTGCCTACGGGCGCAGGCTGGATTTGTGGCAGCCGCGGGCGATCGGGGTGGCGTTGATGGTTTATCCTTACCTGTTTACCAATAACTGGGCGCTATGGGGGATCGGCGTGGGGCTGATGGTGCTGCTGTGGTTTTACCATCACGAGTGAGATGGCACTGGATTTCCCTTGGCAGGAGGGCGATTTTTCCCGCTAGTTTCCCCCGCCCATGCCAACCGAAGCGATCCTTTCCACTGTGCGCCAGTTCCTCGGAGTGGACCCGACCGTGCGCATCACGCTTGAGCCGATCAAGCGCGGTGCCTCGGGCCGCACGATCGTGCGAGTGAAAACGCCGGGCCACGAGCCGTTCATCGGCGTGCATTGGACCGAGGAGCGGGAGGATAATGCCCAGTTCATTCCGGTTGCGCAGTTCCTGAAACAGGCGAAACTCCGCGTGCCGGCGATCATCCATGACCGTGCGAGGTATCGGGTGGCGCTGATCGAGGACTTGGGCGATGTGGACTTGCTCTCGCTAAAGGACCGGCCGTTTGCGGAGCGGTTGCCGCTTTACCGCTCGGCGTTCGAGCAGGTGGACAAGCTGTTTTACGCCAAGCCGCCGAAGGATTTCCAGCTGATGCCACCGTTCGACGCGGCGCTTTACCGCTGGGAGCAGGAATATTTTTTCGAATACATGGTCGAGGATTTCCTCGGGTTGGATGCCGGCGAGCTGCGGAAAAACCAGGCATTCATCGATCTCTCGCAGCGTCTCGGCACGGTCGGGCGGCATCTGGTGCACCGGGATTTCCAGTCGCAAAACCTCATGATCAAGGACAATCAGGTCTGGCTCATCGACTTCCAAGGCCTCCGCCGCGGACGCCAGGAATACGATCTCGCGTCGCTGATTTTTGATCCCTATCTCGACCATTCCGCCGAGGAGCGGGAGCAGCTTCTCAAGCTGTGGGAGGAAATCGCCGACGAGCGGCCGCTGGAAACCTTGTTCCATGAATGTGCGGCGCAGCGCTTGATGCAGGCGCTCGGAGCTTACGGCAACATCGTTAAAAACCGGGGCGACGAGTGGTATCGTCCGCACATCGAGACGGCCGCGCGCCTGCTCGGCGAGGTAACTGCGGGCACGCCGCTGGAGGCCCCGCTCGCGCCGGTTCTCAAGGCGATCCGCCCATCGGAAAAGTGACCAGCTCGTTCCATCGCCGGCTGCGGGCGCTGCTCATTTCGGCGGCGGCACTGGCGGTTTGGATCGTGGCACCGGGCACGGGATGGGACCGCGCGGCATTTTCGACGGTGGCTAGCAGCTTCGTCAATCCGCCGCTATTCGTCAGCGGACACGGAACCCGCGCCGATCCCTGGAAGCTGCAGGCGTTTTCCTCGGAATCGCAGTTAGACCGCCGCAACGCACCAGTGATCGTCGCGCTGGAAAATGATCCGGAGGGGTTTTTCCAATCCTCGCCGCCCGCACCCATCGACCTCGCGGTGATTTTCACCAATTTCCACCGGCTCGGCGCGAAAAAAGCGGCCACGGCGGCGGTGCTGGCGTGGGAAACGCCGGACCCGATCGGGCTGGCGGCCTTGGAGAAATCGCTGGCGCGCTTCGATTCGCTGGTGATGGCCGCGCCGCTTTCCCGCGGCGCGGTGGCCTCGGCGATGCCGCCGGCGTTCCGCCGCGCATCGATCCCGCTCGCGGCGATTCAAGGTGATCCTTCGTCGCTGCCCGCAGTGAACCGCCTTCCGATTCCCGGCGTGATTCTCGGCGGAGAAAACGCGCTGGCGGGATTTTCCGTGCTCGAAGCGGAAGCGGCGGATCGATTTCCCCCGCTGCTCGCGCGCTGGGAAGACCGCGTGGTTTTCGGCTTTCCGCTGCTCACCGTGCTCCAGCGGCTCAACCTGCCGACCGACGGCGTGGAAGTCCGGCTCGGCGAGTATCTCAAGCTCAGCCCGGCCGGGCCGGTGGTCCCGATCGACGGCTACGGCCGCCTCGCCGTGCCGCTCAAGCCGATCCGCGGCTTCGCCGAAATTTCCGCCGAAGCCTTGATCGATGGCGGCGACGAGCTGTTCCCGAAACAAGCGCCCGACCCGGTGATCCTGCGCGACGACCGCAGCGCCGCGGAACCCGCGACGCGGACCTTCTCGCAGAATCTATCCGCCGTCATCGCCGCCATCGCATCCGACCAAGGGCTCGCCGAGGTCCGCGAGTATAGGCGGCTGGCTCCGGTCTGGGAGATCGAATTTCTAGCGGTATTCGTCATCGGACTCACGCTGCTTTGCAAAGCGTCGGATTTCACGCGGCGGCTGGGTTTCGGGGTGGTCGCAGGGGTCTGTCTATCCGTGCAATGGATCGCGCTTGGCATGGCCTCCGTCTGGCTGCCCGGCTTGGCGGTGGGTGCGGCGATTTTGGCGGCGCTTGTCGCTTCACAGTTAATTCGTGAAAAGGCTCCAAAGCGGGTTCCAGAAATCGAGATTCTGCCGAAGCCCGTGCCGGAAGTTGCCAAACCCAAGGCACCTGCCAAAAAGGTCGCGGCCAAGAAAGTTCCCGCTAAAAAGGAGCCTGCTAGGAAGGTGCCCGCCAAGAAAGCCGCTCCTCGCCGCAAATCAGCGGATTAGAAGCAGATCTCCGCGGTCCTCTCGGAGCAAGATTGATGCCGCAACAGGCTTGATACTTCCACCCGGTGATGGGAAAACCCACTCACGCCCGCCATGGACCCCATCGAAAAAGCCAACACCCTCATCGAGGCCCTGCCCTATCTGCAAGCCTTCCGCGGCACGACCTTCCTCATTAAAATGGGCGGCTCCGCGATGGAGGACCCGGATCTGGTGGCCCGCGTCATGCGCGATATCGTTTTCCTCGAAGTCGCCGGCATCAATCCGATCGTCGTCCACGGCGGCGGCAAGGCGATCTCCGCGGCGATGGAAGCGGCCGGGCTTGAGGCGGAATTCGTCGGCGGCTTTCGCGTCACGACGGATGAAGCGATCGACATCGTCGCCCGCGTTCTATCGGAAGAAATCAACCCCGGCCTCGTTCGGATGATCCGCGATTTCGGCGGCAAGGCGGTTGGCATTCCCGGCAACGATGTCTTCCTCGGCGAGAAAATCAAAGGCACGGATGCTGCGGGAAACCGCGTCGATCTCGGCCGCGTGGGCGAAGTCGTGGGCTGCCAGCTCGCGCACATGGACGCCGCGCACAACGCCGGGATTGTTCCGGTGATTTCCCCGCTCGCCGCCGAGCTCGCCACCGGCAAACCGCTCAACATCAACGCCGACCTCGCCGCCGCCGCGCTTGCCAAAGAACTGCGCGTCGCGAAGCTGGTTTATCTATCGGATGTTCCCGGCTTGCTGTCCAATCCCAAGGACCCGTCCACGCTGGTCAAATCCGTCACCCGCAGGGAGGCCGAGGCCATGATTGCGGACGGCACGATTTCCGGCGGCATGATCCCGAAAATCCGCAGCGCGGTGGACGCGCTCAACGCCGGGGTCCGCAAGGTCCATTTCGTCGATGGCCGTCTGCCTCACGCGCTGCTGTTGGAGATTTTCACCGACGGCGGGATCGGCACCGAAGTGGTGCGCTGAGGCTAACCGATTCGCGCGGCGATGTGAAACGCGGCGGCGAAGAAAATCAGCTGCACGCCACCGAGCGCGAGCAGGCGGTTGAAGGCGGGGCCCGGCGGAATCGTCAGCACGCCCCAGATGATCCGCAAGCCGATGAGAAAGACCGGAGCTCCAGCGATGGCAAGCGATGGCTGGCCAAAAGCGATCCAGCCGAGGCCGGCGAACACTGCGATTTTTATTTCCAACCAGATCACAGCCACCGCGATTTTCGGACCGAAGCGGACGGCCAGCGTGCGCTTGCCGGTGGTCGCGTCTTCCTCCCGGTCGCGCAGGTTGTTGATGGAAATGAGGACCGAGGAAAGCATGCCGATTTGCAGTCCTAGCAGCAGCGCCTGGCGCGGCCATTCGCCCGTCTGGATGAACACCGTGCCGGTCACGGCGACCAGCCCGAAGAAGCCGATCACGAACAGCTCGCCCATGCCGCGGTAGGCCAGCGGAAACGGCCCGCCGGTGTAACCGTAAGCGAGAAACAGCGAGGGAATCCCGATGGCGATGATGGGCCAGCCGCGTGCCTGATAGAGGACTACGCCGCACACCACCGCGATTCCGAGAAACAGCGTCGCGAGCCGCATCACCGTTTGCGGTCGCATCATCCCCGAGGCGGTGACCCGCGTCGGGCCGAGCCTGCGCGCGGTGTCCGCGCCTTTGCGGGCGTCGATGGCGTCGTTGAAGAAATTCGTCGCGATCTGGATCGCGACCGCTCCGCCCAGCGTGCAAAGCGCTAGCAGGAAATCGAAAGAGCCGCTGAGTTTCCAAGCGAGCACGCAGCCCGCCCAAACCGGCACGATGGCGGCGGGCAAGGTCTTCGGACGCGCCGCGAGGACGCAGGCTTTGAGGGTGGAAGCGGTCACGGGCGGAGTGAAACCCGGGCCGCGCGCCGAATCGACATCATTTCGCCTCTGGGCACTTGTTGGTTCGCGTCATCGTTGTTCTCAATGTTTCCAGGAATCGGGATGAAGCAGCGCCAATGCTGCCAAAAGAACCGGGATGCTGAACGGCAGCGAGACTGAAAACCAAAAAACCAAGTGGTAGCAAATCCTGCGATACCGCTCAGGTTCTGCCGGATGGATGAGCTGCTCGGAAACCGGTCCAAGGAAGTAGCAAACATTAGCGACCCCGATCATGAAGAAATATCCGATTCCCTGAAACAGCGTGGTAAAGATGGTGACCTCGAAATCCGCGCCGGCGGGCAACAGGGTCGAGCCAACAACCACGTAAGCGATGAACGCGAGGACGCCAGCGGAAACAAGTCCAACGTTGTAGCGGAAACGTCGGGCTCCCCACCAAGCAAACGGAGATATGACGATGTCAGTCATGATGTGTTTGCGGCGATTTAAGGTCTCAATTCATGCCGGTCAAGATTCACGCGCCTGGATGGCAGTGATATAGACGATGTCCTCTACCAGCGAGCGATCCATCCATCCCGACGCGGGCGGGAATGCCGATTTTAGTGTTGGACTCCGCGCTTTGAATGGCGATGACAACGAGCATTTGCGCGTCCGGAATCCCAAAAGATTCGAGCGGCAGGAGCGAGCGCTCGCGGCGGCCTCACTGGGGCATCATATACGCCAGCAGGGTGCCGAGGCGCTCGCGCAATTTGGAGCGCGGGACGATGGCGTCGATCAAGCCGTGCTCGAGCATGAACTCGGCGGTTTGGAATCCGGGCGGCAGGTTTTGGTGGGTCGTTTCCTTGACCACCCGCGGCCCGGCGAAGCCGATCATGCACTTGGGCTCGGCGAGGTTGATGTCGCCGATGGTCGCGAACGAGGCGGTGACGCCGCCGGTAGTGGGGTGGGTGAGCAGGGAAATGTAAGGCAGCTTCGCCTCGGACAAGCGGGCGAGCGCGCCGCAGGTTTTCGCCATTTGCATCAGCGAGAGCATGCCTTCCTGCATCCGCGCGCCCGACGAGGCGGAAACGATGATGACGCCGCGTTTTTCGGCGATCGCCATTTCGATGGCGCGGGTGATTTTCTCACCGACCACCGAGCCCATTGAGCCGGCGAAGAATTTAAAATCCATCACCGCGATCATCGCGCGTTGGCCGTTGATGGTGAGGCGGCCGGAAATCACGGCGTCGTCGAGGCCAGTTTTTTCACGGAGGCTTGCGGTTTTCTCGTCATAGCCGGCAAAGCCGAGCGGATTCGCCGAGATCAGGCCGACGTCCGTTTCCTCGAACGAATCGGGGTCCGCGAGCATCGTGATGCGCTCGCGGGAATCGACGAGGAAGTGGTGGCTGCAATGCTGGCAGACGTGGAGGTTTTGCTTGAGTTCCAGCGTGTGGATCATTGCCCCGCAGTCGGGGCATTTCACCCAGAGCCCTTCGGGCATGTCTTCACGTCGATCAAGGCTGCGCAGGCGGGGTTTGCTGAAAATGCCCATGGAGTTGGAAAGTTGCTAGATGTTACGAGTTGCCGAGGCAGTGGACTCGTGGGCGCGACGCTAGCTGCGGGGACGGCTGGCGACAATCCCCTTTTGAAAGATCTGCCCTCACGCGGCAGGGATCTTTAGGATTGCTATTGTGCGGGAAACGCAACAAAACCCGCGGCGGAAATAATAAGCGTTTCCGTAGCAACCGATGAATACCCGCCGTTTTGTCAGTGGTTCGTCCGTCATCCTCGCGGGATGGCTCGGAGCAACCTTTTTCAACGAGGTGCCCGCCCAAAGGTATCCCAAGCTCGACAAAAAGCCGGCCACCACTGCGGTGGCCAGCGAGCCCGGCCTGCACGTCGCGGAGGTAAAACCGGTGGCGTTGCCCGTTTCAGTTTCCCGCTAACTTTCCAGACTGATGCCTGAACAACCGATCATTTGCGGCAGCAAGGCGCTTGCTCTCGAAGTGGAGGCTGGCACCCATTGGTGGTGTTCCTGCGGCCGCTCGAGTCACCCGCCGTTTTGCAACGGCTCCCACAAAGGCACCGGCCTGCAACCGGTGAAATACGAGGTGGCGGAGAAAAAAACCATCTGGTGGTGCCAGTGCAAACACACCGCGAAGCCGCCGCTGTGCGACGGCTCGCACAAGAACCTGCCCAAGCCGAAGTAATGGAGGCAACCATTCGGGGCCGCCATGCAAGGCGGGTCGGATGGCTTCGCGCGGGGGATCCCGGATTCATTTGCCGGAGCGGACCGCCCGCGCGTTGACGATCAGTAGATCCGCCGAGGTGCCTTCGGCGACTTTTCCGGTGACGGTGATCGTCGCGAGTTTTTCCAACCCGCCGAAGCCCTCGAGCAGCGCGCCGGTCAGGCAGGGGAGGGTGCTTTCCTGGATCAGGCTGAGCAATAGCGAGCCGCGGCCGACTCCAAGACGGTGCCGGGAGCGGCGAAGATGGCGGAAATCTTGCCCGCACTTGGGAAAGGCCCTTTTATCAGCCTCGCTTTTGGATGCACCCGCAGCGCCTGCGGCCTCACGCCGCGGAGCATTCCCTGGCTGCGGCGTTCGTCTGGCAGGTTGAGGAAATTGGAAACCGCGCGCACCCCGAGGGATTCCGAAATGCTGACGGTGGCGTCGGGTTGGATGGCGAGAGTTTGGCCTTCGTTGCCCATGGTTAGATTCTGCCAGCGCAGGAAGACGGCGGCCAGCCCCACGCCGACCACGTCGCCGGCCAAGCCCAGCATCCCGCCCACCGCGAGCACCGCACCGACACCGAGCCAGCGGGTGATGCCGATGAGCTCGGAGGCGGTTTCGGCGAAAAAGGCTTTTTCCGGGCGAGTGTCGGTGGGCTCCTTTATCTTCAGGATGGAGCAAACAAGATGGTTTTACATTCCGCCGGAGGTAAAGGCATGACAATGAATGAAAAAATCACGCACCCAAGGCGCGGACCAGCTTGAGATAATCATTTAACACACGAAGTCGCATCAGCGAACGAAGTGCTGAAGCTTCCTGGTACCGTTTCCCGGCAGTCGTTTCTTCGAGAAACGAAGCGGTGCCTGAGGCGGATTTTGATTTCGCGTGGTTCCATGCGGTTTGAAGAGACGAGGTTTCTTTTTCCAATGAACCGAGCTGGATACGATGCCGGGTGAAATCGACGTAGGAACTTTCGATTTCCTCGACGGCATTCAATGCGACCGCGCGGTAGGATGAGGCAGCCAACGCGGCCTTGGCTTTAGACCGCCGGAGTTCCGCGAGCCGTGATGGATCCCAGATTGGTATTTCAAGGCGAGGACCGGCGGATACTTCCCACGTTTTGATTTGGCCGCTGAGTGATCCTTTTCCAAGAGAAGCACCGGCACCGAGTGAAAGAGATGGCAATAAATCGAGTCGCGCGGAATCCTGAAGTGCGAAAGCTGCCCTTACCTCGGCCTCTGCTTCGATCAGGTCGGGTCGGCTACTCCAAACAGCAGCTGGGATGCGGGTCGGAACGGAAGGAATCTCAAGCGTGCCGCGAGCAGTTGCAGGGGCTTGCATCCCACCCCGGAGCCGAACAAGTCGAAGCCGGGCGTTATCACGAAGTCGGGATAGCTCTGCGATTTCTCTCCGGAGGCTTTCGACCTGGGCAAGTCGGGACGCCAAGTCGCCGGAGGATACCAGGCCCCTTTCGAGCATCTGCCTTGTCATATCGAGGGATCTATCCTCTGCGGTCAACTGGCCGGACTGCCGGATGATTTCTTCGGAGTGAATGGTGTCCTCAAATCTAGCGGCGGCTATTTCAGTGGCGATCAGGAGACGAACCCCCTGCCAGCGGGCGAAGGCGGCGGATTCGCCCGCATTGGCCGCAGCGACGCGGGCACCCAATTTTCCGGTCACGTCGATTTCCCAAGAAACTGCAGCTTCGCCTGTCCAAGGTTCCAAATCATCCGGACGGTATTCGGTCATGCGGTTTTGTTCACGGCCTTGGCGGTAGCCTGCCTCGATACCGGCCTTCGGGAAAAAAGACGCCATGGCTTCAAAGCGATCCGCCCGAGCCACTTCGATGCGGCGGAGTGCGCTCTCAATGTCCGGGTTGTTATCCCATCCCTGCCTGATCAAATCATCTAGCACCGGATCACCGAAAGTTTTCCACCAGTCGGCAGTGAGAGGTCTTGCCCCGGCGGGGGCGTGAACCCACGCGGGAGGTGCGGTCGGTAGATCGGGCCTTGGCCCGGCGCAGGAGCCGACAAAGATCCAGCTGAATGCCAGGCAGGAGATGGGATAAGACGGCTTCATTTGCCAGTGCGTATTGCTTGGGCGTTGATGATGAGAAGATCGGCGGATGAACCTTGGGCGACGGTGCCGCTGACGGTGACGTCCGCGAGTGTGGCGAGGCCTCCGACACCTTCGACGGACTCTTTGAGTACCCGGCCGTCGGCATCCACCACTTGGATGGTGGCGATGCCTCGTTTTTTATCCTCCTTGGAATCGCAGCAGTTGTCCCAAGGCGTGCTGCATTTGTCGGCGGGGTCTGCGTTGCAGGGAGTCAACACTTCGGGATCGCCGAGGATGAAGATGGAGCGCCCTTCAACAAAAGGTTTCTCGTTGCCCATGATTTTTCCGCTCACCGTGATTTCATCGCCGGATTTAGCGGTGGCACGGATGAGGTGGATAGATTTGGCCTCCCCGGTGGGCGATGCACCCAGCACTTTGGAAAGAGCAGTGCTAGGAGAAGCTGCCGATGGAGCGGCGGCCGGGGCGGTCGTCGAGACTTCTTCTTTCTTGCACGAGGCGAGGAGAGTGGCGGCGGTGATGAGGATGCAGGTAGTTTTCATTTTCATGATTTTTCGTTGTGGTTAGTAATGGGTAGTCAGGACATGCGGAGAGCGGTGGGAAGCGGTGGTTTAAGGCATCGGAAGGCGGGCGGCAGCGCGCCGAGCAGACCTAGCAGCAGGCCGGTAACGATGCCCGTGATGGCGACGCCAGGTCCGACCTCCAGGGTGAAAGCGCCGATTGAGAATGGAATGGTTCGGCCATCCAGCAAAAACACGGCAATGATCGAGGCGACAAGCGCGCCGGTCAGACAGGCCAAGGTGCTTTCCTGGACGAGACTCGCTAACAGCGCACCCCGGCCGAAGCCGATGGATTGCAGCGTCGCCATTTCCCGGACGCGAGAGGCGAAGGCGGCGTAGAGGGTATTCACGCCGCCGAAAAGTGCGCCGGCCGCGATGAGCCCGGCGGTGATCCAGGTCATGGCACGCAAAGGCTTGAAGAAGGCGCTGAGACGGTTGTAATAGTCGCTTTCCCTCAGAGCGCTCAATTCCAGATCGAGGCGCTGCTTGGCGAACAGATCCGCTTCCGCGAAATCGGCTGGATCGTCGAGCCGGAGCACCACACAAGAGAGTGTCTCGCGCTTCGCGAGCACCCGTAGATCGCCGAGCGTGGCCCAGATTTCGGACTCCAACACGGTACCCGGCGCGGCGAAGATCCCGGAAATGGTCAATTCCTGTTTTTCCAGCAGGAGGATGCCGCCGACTTTGAGATCGCTTTCATCAAGTCCGAGTTTTCGCCAGGCGAGTCGGCCCACCATGACTTCACCCGCACCCGGGAAGTTGCCTTCGGCCAATCTAACTTCGGGATGGACGCGAAGCGCCTGGAGAGTGACGCCGCGAAGCATTGCTTGGCTCCTCCTCCCGTCCGGCAGGCCGACGTAGTTCATGTAGTGGATCTCGCTGGAGACGGCGCGGACGCCGAGAGTTTCTGAAATTCCTGAGACCCCGGCCGCGGCGATTCCCGCCGTGTTTTCAGTGACTTCACTGCGTTCGATACTTTCCTCGGAGCCAGCTCCAACGAGAATTACGTTTCGATCAGACCCCGAAGCGGAAAGCACGCGCTTCATTCCGTTGTTGATGGCGACGGAAGTCATGACCAGCAGCACGACCATGGCACTGCCTCCAATGGTTTGGAGCAGTCTGGATTTGGAGCGGAAAAGATTCCGCACGGCGTAGCTGAAAGGGAGCATGGGGTGTTAGCTGCGAAGGTTTTTTACGATGGGTTGGGTCATTGCTTGGAACGCGGGCCATAAGGAGGCGAAAACCCCGAGGACCAGCGCCGCAAGCACCCCGATGAAGATCACTGTGGCATCCGGTTGGATTGCGAGGGTTTGGCCTTCGTTGCCCATGGTGAAACTTTGCCAGCGCAGGAACGCGGCAGCCATCCCGACACCTACCACACCGCCGGTTAAACCTAACATGCCGCCTTCACTCAGAACGAGCATGCCGATGGCACGACCGGGAAATCCGAGTGTTCGCAATACAGCGTTTTCCTTGACCCGGCCGCGAACAACTAAAAGGAGCGCATTTGCAACCAATCCACCGACAGCAATTACCGCGCCGACACCAAGCCACCGGGTAAACCCTATCAACTCTACCAGTTCGGAAGCGGTTTCGGCGAAAAACGCCTTTTCGGGGCGGGTGTCGGTGGGTTCCTGCCCGCTGCGGAACAACTCGTCGATGGCGGTCGCCACAGGTTCGAGTTGCTTGGACTCGGTAACCCTAACATTAAACTGGGTGACCACGCCGAGTCCGGCGCGCGAGGCCTGTTGAAGGAAGGGCAACTTCACGTAGGCGACATTGTTATCTTGAGCGAATGGCGAGCGGAGAATGCCGGAGACCGTGACGGTAACGCCGGCCGCGTCGAAGCGGTCGCCGGGTTTCAGGCCGCGGCGCGTGGCGAAAACCTCGCCTAACAACGCGCCGTCGTCACGCCGTTGCCATTCCGCCTCGCTGCCGGCGACGATTTCGATCTCGGGCGCGAATTTTCGGAGCAGAGTGTCGGGCACCCCACGAAAAGTGATCACGTCCAATGAGGCTCCACAGTTGTTGACCACGATTTGGACGGGGATCACTTCGCGGACGCCTTCGATCCTGCGGATTTCATCGGCGTAGTGCTCAGGCAAGCGACTTGCGGACGGGCAGAAACGATTTGCCCGATAGACGACGAGTGTGGTATCCGCCGCGGAGGCTTCTGTCGCCTTGCCGAGCGAGCGCTGAAGTGTCTCCACGGCAGTGAAGAGAAACATCCCGGAAGCGACGCCGAAAATCGTGAGCAGCGAGCGGACACGATGCCGGGTCAATTGGATCCACGCGAGTTTAAGCAGATTGAGGACGGGATTCATGCGTGCAGGTTTTCCAACAGTTGGCCTTTTTCGAGATGCAGCGTGCGGTCGGCGGCGGCGGCGGCTTTGGCATCGTGGGTCACCATGACGATGGTTTTGCCATGATCTCTCGCCAATTGGCGGAGCAGGTCGAGGATGCGAATTGCGGATTCACGGTCGAGGTCGCCGGTGGGTTCGTCGGCCACCAGCAGCGGCGGATCGGCCACGACGGCGCGGGCGATGGCGACGCGTTGTTCCTGTCCGCCAGACAGCTCGGACGGGGTGTGGTGCATGCGGTCGGATAGGCCGACCAGCGCCAGGGCGGTTTCCACGCGGGCGTGACGCTCCTTTTTCGAAAGGGAAGAGAGCAGCAGGGGCAATTCGACGTTCTCGAAGGCGGAAAGCACCGGGATGAGATGATAGAGCTGGAAGATGTAGCCGACATGAGCGGCGCGCCACTTGGTGAGATCGCGTCGTGAGAGTTTGCTAATGTCGATGCCGGCGATGACCAGCGAGCCGCTGGTGGGGGAATCGATTGCTGATAGAAGATTCAGCAGCGTGGTTTTCCCAGAACCTGAAGGTCCCATCAGTGCGAGAAATTCGCCTTTCGGAACATCGAGGTCGAGGGCTTCGAGTGGCGTGACCACAGTGCTGCCCTTGTGATAGCTTTTGGAGACTCCGCGGCATTGGATCATGGATTCGTTCATGGTTGTTTGAGGGTAGGGTTGACGCGCTGGTCGTCCTTGAGATCTTGCGGCGAAAGGACAACCCATTCTCCGGGACGAAGCCCCTCGGCAATTCGG
>JAYSYA010000112.1:0-14666 GCA_043716765.1 Akkermansiaceae bacterium | reverse complement strand
AGGTCATTTCATGGATTTCCCCACCCACGTGGGGATGGCCCGATCTAGGTTTGTCCGATTTTTTCGGTCACGCGGATTTCCCCACCCACGTGGGGATGGCCCGAATCGCGTGATGAACCAGGCAAATGTGGAGTGGATTTCCCCACCCACGTGGGGATGGCCCGGTGCCAGCCGCCATCGATTTCTTCAATCCGTCGATTTCCCCACCCACGTGGGGATGGCCCGGCCGAGGGCTGGTCAACCAAGGCTGGCAGCAAGATTTCCCCACCCACGTGGGGATGGCCCGAAATCGAACAAGTCGCCGCACGGAATCACTCCGATTTCCCCACCCACGTGGGGATGGCCCGCAGAAAACGGAAAAACCGGAGAAACGGGGGGGGATTTCCCCACCCACGTGGGGATGGCCCGGTTTGATCGGTCAACAGGTCTTCAAAGTTTGCGATTTCCCCACCCACGTGGGGATGGCCCGTGGGGCGGGTCGCCAAACTCTCCGCCCCATCGGATTTCCCCACCCACGTGGGGATGGCCCGCCTCGGCCCCGCCGACAACGCCCTGTCCGCTTGATTTCCCCACCCACGTGGGGATGGCCCGGTGCGAGGATTTGGCCCGGACCGGATCCGCACGATTTCCCCACCCACGTGGGGATGGCCCGAGCACTGCGGAAATGTGGGGCCGATGAAACGGGATTTCCCCACCCACGTGGGGATGGCCCGCCCGTCATCTATCTGCCGACTGTCCAGCGACAATTATAAATCCCCTCAGCGACAATTAAAATTACCCATGCCTAGCGGGTGGAATCGGGGTCTTGAAACGATCTCCCCCCGCTCCCCTGGGGGACGGGAGGGGAGACGTCCCCTTAGGGGGAAATAAATGGGGTCCTAGCTGCCTCAGCTCTCCGGTTTCGGCGTTTTCTCGCCGACGTTTTCGCCCGCCCTCTTCACCCGCTGGCTCGCCCCGTCGAACTCCAAAATGATCGAGTGGTGCACCAGCCGGTCGATGGCCGCCATCGTGGTCAGCGGGTCCTTGAAGATCTGGTCCCACTGGCTGAACACCAGATTGGAACTGATCCGCAAACTGCGCCGCTCGTAAGCGGCATCCGCATGCATGTCTTCCTGATAGGGAATCCGGTCGATCGTGTTGGGGCTCCGCATCCGACTGACACAGTCGGCACACATTCTCTCGATGCTCATTCATCGTCTCGCATATCTGAAGCCCGGAAACGCGCGGACGAGCCGCCGCATCTCTAACTTCATGAGGTTCGCCGTCACCACGTGCGCGGGCAGGCCGCTGCGCTCGATGATGAGATCCACCGGCGAGTCGTCCACGGTCACGGCGGCGAAAACGGCGGCTTCCTCCTCGGGTAGCACGGGGAGTTCCGAGGCGGGCTCGGTAAAACTGGCTTTGCGGGCGAAGGGGAGTTCTCCCAGATCGTCTAGCAGGTGGCTGGCGTCGGCGACGAGCGTGGCACCGTCGCGGATGAGTTGGTTGCAACCGGCGGAGGTTGGCTTGTCGATCGGGCCGGGGACGGCGAAGATCGGCTTGCCGTATTCGGAGGCGAGATTCGCGGTGATGAGAGAGCCTGACCACGCCGGACACTCGACGACGAGCACCGCCCGCGCCCATGCCGCGACGATGCGGTTGCGCATGGGAAATGTCTGCTTGTCCGGCGAGGTATGCAGCGGGAACTCGGAAACCACCGCGCCGAAGCCGCTGGCGATTTTCTCCGCCAGCGCGAGGTTTTCCGGCGGGAAGAGCTTGGCCAGACCGGAGCCAAGCACCGCGATGGTGCGGCCGTTGGCGGCGAGGGCGGCCTCGTGTGCGGCGGTGTCGATGCCGCGGGCGAGTCCGGAAATAATGGTGAAGCCGGCCTGTGCGATTTGATAGGAAAGCTTCTTGGTCGCTTGCGTGCCGTAGTGCGTGGCCCGCCGCGAGCCGACGATGCTGATGGCGTGTTTGTCCCGCAGCTCCAGTTTCCCCCAAACATATAACAGCAGCGGCGGATCGTAAGCTTCGCGCAGTGGGGCCGGGTAGTCGTCGTCGTCCTGGGTGATGATGGTAATCCCGCGTTCCGCAGCTTCGCGGAGTTCGGTGGCGGGATCGGCGTGGTCCTGCCAGGCATGAAGGATTTTCGAAGTTTCCTCGCCGATGCCGTCCACCCGCATCAGCCGGTCCTGGGCCGCGCCGAGGATGGCCGCAGGATTGCCGAAATTTTCCAACAGCCGCCGCACCCGGACGGGGCCGATCTTCGGCAGCATGTTAAGGGCGACGAGGGCTTCCTGTGCGGTCATGTCAGCACAGGCTGTCGATAGACCATCATTCCGTCAAAGACGGAATCGTTCTCCGATCACGCCAGCGCCAGCAGCGACTCGTCCCAGTCTTTCCACACCGGGTCGAGGTTCTGCCCGCGCAGCATCGCGGCGACTTCGGCCGGGCTGCGGGTGTCGTGGATTTGAAACTGCTCGGTCGCTTTCTCGCAACCGGATTTTTCCGTGAGCTCCACGCGGCGGCCTTTGACTGTTAGGTGGAGGTCGTCGCTGCCCGCGCCGGTGTAGCCGCCGGGCTCGGTCTTGGCTCCGGCGGACATGTGGGTGACGCCGAGCGTGGCGATCGCGTCCCGCAACGGCGCGGGCTCGCGGGTGGAGACGACGATGCCGACCTGCGGGAAAAGCAGCCGGAACACCGCGATCAAACGCACGAACTCCTTGTCTGGCAGATAGAGATCCGGGTCCGGCTGGTATTCGTAATTTCCCGCATACGGCCGCATCCGCGGAAAGGCGACGGTGAACTGCGCCTTCCAGCAATGGCGATAGAGATATTCCAGATGCGCGCACAGCGCGAGCGCTTCGGATTTCCAGTCCGCCAGCCCGAACAACGCGCCGATGCCGATGCGCCGGAAGCCGCCGGCATACGCGCGCTCCGGGCAGTTCAGCCGCCAGTCGAAATTTTTCTTCGGCCCAGCGGTGTGGAGCTGCGTGTAAGTCTCACGCTGATAGGTTTCCTGATAAACGACGAGTCCCTCCGCGCCGTGGCCGACGATTTCGGCATACTGGTTGTCCTCCATCGGCCCGACTTCCAGCGCGAGCGTGGGGATGAATGGCTTGAGCGCGTCGAGGCAGTTTTGGAGATAGCCGTCGGAAACAAACTTCGGATGCTCGCCGGCGACGAGCAGCACATTCCGGAATCCGAGGCCGTGCAAATGCTGCGCTTCGGTCACTACTTGGTCCACGGTGAGCGTGGTTCGGAAAATCCCGGCATCGCGCGAGAAGCCGCAATAACTGCAATTGTTGACGCACTCGTTAGACACGTAAAGCGGCGCGAACAAGCGCATCGTCTTGCCGAAATGCCGACGCGTCACTTGCTGGCTCTGGCGCGCCAGCGTTTCGAGCGGACCGCCGGATTCCTCAGCAACGAGCTGCAGAAAACGCCGCATCAACGGCGTCGGGCGCTTCAAAAGATCAGGGAAAACATCCGCAAAAGCCATGGCGGGCGCAATGTGCCGCCTTCAGCGGCGCACGTCAAAGGTGGTTTGGCGGTTTGCTCTTCAGGCGAGCGGAGAAAGCTCGTCAGCGGGCGTTTTCGTGTCGGCTGGCGCGTCCTCGTCGGGGGCTGGCACTTCTTCCACAACCGCAGAAATTTCTCCCACGATGACGATGGTGTCCTCGATGACGACAGCGGGTTCTTCCACCGCTACGACGGTGGCGGCGGCTTCCTTTTGCTTATTCATCTCAACGAGGCGGATGACTTCGGCTTTGGCGGCGGCGATGCGGTCGGACTCGACGACGGGGCCGATTTTCTTGGAAACCGCGGCGGGACGGGATGGATCACTGAGAATTGTGAGCTTGGCTTCGGCTTTTTCAAGCGCCTCGATGGCGGCGGCCTCGCGCTTTCTCACTTCTCCGGCGAAGCGGCTGGAAACGGCGACGGACTCGCGAAGCCGCTCGATCTCGGCGCGAAGCTCGGCGCTGTCGTCTGGGCGATTCTGGAGGACGGCGAGTTGCTCGCGGGTTTTCGAGAGCTCGTTTTCAAGGGCAAAATTGCGGTCTTTCTGGGATTTTTCGCCGTCGTTAAGGCGCGCGTTGAGCTGCTTGACGGTGTCTTGGGCTTTTTTGAGGTCAGTCTCCAAGGTGGAAACGCGTTTGGTCTCGGTGTCGAGAGCGCTGCGCGCGCCGACGAGATCGGCAGTGGCTTTTTCAAAAGTGGCTTTGGAAACGGAGGCGGACTGGAGATTTTCCAGCTCGGCTTTCAGAGCTTTGTGGGCGGCCTTGGATTTTTCGAGGGCGGCTTCGAGGTTTTTCGCGCGGTCTTGCTGGCCCTTGTCGGCGATGGGCGTGGATGTTTTGGCGGGAGCCGCTTTGGCAGAGCGACCACGTAGCGACCATCCGATGAAGCCGCAAAGGACGGCGATGATGGCAAGCTGCGGAAGAACTTTGGACAGGAGGGTGAGTGTGTCTGACATGATGACTGATAGTTAGATTTCGTATTCGACGCCCGGCTCGGGGACGATGACTTCGGTGTTTGGCAAACGACGTTTGATTTCCTGGCTGAACCAAGCGACCGCGCCATCGTCGCCGTGGACGAGGAAGGCTTTTTTCGGGGCGACCTTGATGATGTAATCCAGGATCGCGTCACGGGTGGAATGACCGCTGAAATCGAAGATCCGCATCTCACAGTTGAGCGGGACAGCGGGGTGGGCGGGGTCGAGCTCGACGAGATCGCCGGGTTTGGCGAGGCGGATTTTACCGCCGGGCGTCTCAGGATCCGCGTAGCCGACGAAGAACAAGCCGTGCTTGGCGTTTTCCAGAACGCCTTGGCGGGCAAAGGTGTTGGAGACGGTCTTCTCCGACATCATGCCGCTGGAAAGCGCGTAAATGCAGCCGGGGTGGAACGGTATCGGGCCCTTGCGTTTCTTGCTGCCGGCCTCGAGCTGCATGTCCTTGAGGAAGCGGAAATTCGGCAGATGGCGGCGCGAAGTGGTGCTGAAGCGGTCGTAAACTTGGGTCATTTTGGTGCTCAGGCCGCCAATATAAATGGGGGTGTGCTTCGGGATGAGTCCCTCTTTTTTGAAGCGGTGCAACATGCCGAGGACCTCCTGGGTTTTGCCCATCGCGAAGACCGGGATAAGCACTGAGCCCTTGCGCTCGATGACGCGCTTGATGGCCGCCGCGAATTCGTCCTCCTCGGTCGGACGGTCGTATTTCGGGTCGCGCGCCTGCTCGCCGCGGGTCGTCTCGACGATGAGCGCATCGACGGTGGTTTCCGGGAACATGGCACCTTTTTGCAGCGTGCTGTGCTCGAAATTAACGTCGCCGGTGTAGAAAATCTTCTTCCCCTCCGCTTCGATGGTCACGCCGACCGAGCCGAGAATGTGGCCCGCGTCATGGAAGGTGGCGCGGACCGTGCCGGCGGGATCAAGGTCGAACATGCGCTCGATGTTGCGCGTTTGGAAGTCCTCCTCAATTTGGTCGAGTTCGCGGTGTTCGAACAGCGGATACTCGGCGATGCCGTGCTCGATGCGCTTTGACTGCATCACGTTGACTGAGTTATGGAGCATCGCGGAAGCGAGCTCGGCGGTTTCGGGCGAGAGGAAAACCTTTGCTTGTGGCTGATCTTGGAGGAAAACCGGCAGCGTTCCGACGTGGTCGAGGTGGGAGTGAGTGATAATGATCGAGTCCGCGGTGCCGGCTTCCAAAAATTCGTAATGCGGGATGGCTTCGGGGCCCTCGTGTTTCGGATGCATCCCGGCGTCCAGCACGACCTTGGCGGACTTGGTTTTGAGGAGATAGGAATTCGCGCCGATACCGGCGTGGCGACAGAGACTTTTAAAAATCATGATGAATGCGGAAAACGCGGGACCATGGGGGAGGGTCGGAGTTCTGTCAACCCGGCTTGTTCGACCCTGACTTCCACAAAATTTACCCCCGGCCGCCGTCAACTATCGAGAAAGCAGCACAGGTTCAGGTGCGCGGCGGAACTCGATCCATCACGCGGTTGGAGCAAAGCCGGTTCCACCCCGCGAGACAATCATCGCTCGCAAAACTACGTCAGCCTCATAGCCTGCCGCACGTGCACCCACATTCCCAAATCGCCGTCATCGGCGGCGGCCCGGCCGGCCTTCGCGCGGCGGAAGTGGCTGCCGGCACTGGACTGCAAGTCACGCTCTATGATGGCAAGCCCTCAGTCGGCAGGAAATTCCTCGTCGCCGGAAAAGGCGGGCTCAATCTCACCCACGGCGAATCGCGCGACCGCTTCGTGACCCGCTATTCCGGCCCCGGCCAGCCTGCTGAAATTTGGGGAAACCTCATTAGCGGCTTTGATCCCGCCGCTCTGCGTCGTTGGGCGGCCGACCTCGGCGTGGAAACCTTCCAAGCCACCAGCGGCCGCGTCTATCCGAAAGCGCTCAAAGCCGCGCCGCTGCTCCGCCGCTGGATCGAGCGGTTGCGCGATCTGGGCGTGCGTTTCGAAATGAACCACCAGTTAGTTTCGCTCGATCCATCGCGCCGCCTAGAATTCGCCAACGGCAGCACCGCCACTGCCGGCGCCGTCATCCTCGCCCTTGGCGGCGGCTCGTGGGCGAAGACCGGCTCCGACGGAGCATGGACTTCGATTTTCGAAAATCTCGGCGTTGCCCACCATCCGCTCGCCCCGGCGAACTGCGGTTGGGAACACGAATGGCCGCCCGAAGTCCTCGCACACGCCGAGGGCAAGCCGTTGAAAAACCTCCACGTCCGCGCCGGGGAAATCACCGCCATCGGTGAGCTGATGGTCACTCGTTACGGTCTCGAAGGCGGCGCGATTTACCAACTCGGTGCCGCCCTCCGCGCCATGCCAGAGCCGGCCATCGCCATCGATTTCAAACCCACCTTCACCCACGAACAGCTCATCGCGAAGATGCAATCGGTCCGCCGCGAGTTCCTCGCCGAGGCGCGCATCTGCTGGAAACTCAGCGATCCCGCCCACGCCATCCTCGCCCGAAAAGCTTGGCCGAACGCCGATTCCCTTGCCCGCGAAGTCAAAAATTGCGTCATCCCACTCAGTCGCCCGCGCCCTCTCGATGAGGCGATTTCCTCCGCCGGCGGCGTCTGTTGGAGTGAAATCGACGATGCGCTGATGTTGAAAAAAATCCCCGGCATTTTCGTCGCCGGGGAAATGATCGACTGGGAGGCTCCCACCGGCGGCTATCTGATGCAAGGCTGCTTTGCCACCGGCACGCGGGCTGCGAAGTCCGCGGTGGCGTGGCTTGAGTGAGCTGGGAATTTCAAGATTCACCGATTTAAAAACCCCGTGCTAACCTCCCGCATGGGAAAAGGTTACGAGACGCATCAGGCGCGAGTGATGGCTTTGCAGAGACTCGGCAAGGAGCTTGCACGGCGGGCAAAATCGAAATGTGAACTGACCGGCGCGTCCGGTGTTTCATTGCGGCCGTATGAGGTGCCGCCGGTGTCGGATGAACCGGACATCGAGCGGACGCTCTTGATCAGCGAGGCGTGCCACGAGGTTTTAGAACACCCGAAGCGGCTGAAGGGCCGCGAATGGCAGTGTCTGGCGGAGGTGATTTGGAGCGAAATGCCGGCGATGCAGGTGGTTGCCTGGCGGATGCTGAATCATCTGGCGAAAAGCGAGGACTTGGCGCGCGAGGTGATCGGGGAGGTTTTCCTGGACGAGGAAGTCGAGGAATGGGCGCAATCCGACGAGTTGTGAGCCCCATGATTTTCACCCGCAACTTCGCGCACGGCCTGCGGTTAAACGCTCCATGTTCAGCGCCGACGTCGCCGCGACACCTTTTTTCCTGATGATGGAGGCTGATTCCGTTCCAAATCCGGCAGACGCCAGCATCATCGATTTCGCGTTGATGGAGCGGATCGGCGCGGGGGATCACGAGGCGTTCCGCCAGCTCGTCGAGCGCCACCAGCAAGCGGTGATTGGCACGGTGGCGAAAATGTTAGGGAACGCTTCCGAGTCGGAAGACATCGCCCAACAGGTTTTCCTGCGGATCTGGCGGAATGCGAAACGCTACCGGCCGGAAGCGAAATTCACGACCTATCTTTATACCATCACGCGGAATCTCGTCTTCAATGAGACCCGCCGAAAAAGCCGGAAAAAGGAAGTTTCCGCGGACGAGCGCGAGGAGAATTCCAACCAGCTCATCGAAGCCAGCCCGGATCGCCAGCCGGACGCCGAGCTGCTTCAAGCCGAGTTGCAGCGCGCCGTGGATGACGCGATCGCCGCGCTGCCGGAAGTCCAGCGGATGGCCGTGGTGCTGCGCCGCTACGAGCAGCTTTCCTATGAGGAAATCGCGGCCGTGCTCAAACTATCGGTGTCCGCGGTGAAGAGTTTGCTGTTCCGCGCGCGGACGACGCTGCGGGAATCGTTGAGCGGGTATTTGGAACAGTGAGCTTCCTCACCGCGAGTGCTGGATCGCTTCGCAGACGGCGGGGAAAATCTGGCGCTTGCGACTGACCACTCCGGGCGCATGAAACAAGGTCGCGTCGATCCGTTCGAATGGCAGTTTTTCCAACATCGCATCCTGGCCGATGGCGAGAATCATGCTGTGATGCAGCGCCACGTCGGTCACCGCGAGTACTGCCAGATCGTAGTTCTGGCGCTCGAAAAGTTCTTTCAAGGCGGATTCCAAATCCTTGCGTCGCGCGGCGAATCCCACCAAGTCGCGCTCTTCGACTTGCGAAATGCTAACAGACAATCCTTGCTCGCTGAATTCCTTGCGGTCCGCGTTGAGAATTTCGTCGGGTGTGCCGCTGGCAATCAACGAACCGACCGCGAAGAACTCGTCGGTGAATTTCTTGGGATCGACGCCGGCCACGCCGCTGAGCCAGGTGAGCATCTCGCGGTCGAGAATGGTCGTCGTCGGCGAGGTCAGGCAGAGCGTGTCCGAGACGATCCCGGCGCACAGGCACATCGCCACGCTGGGCGCGGGCATCAGCCCGCGGTGGAAAAATTTCCGGCCTACCAACGTGCAGGTCGAGCCGACTGGCTCGTTGAGATAACGGATTGGCTCGCGGGAAACGAGATCCCCGGCGAGGCGGTGGTGGTCGATGACTTCGGTGATTTCCGCCTCCTCCACGCCGTTGACGGCTTGGGCGTATTCGTTGTGATCGACTAACGCAATGCGGATGCGCGGCGGGTCGACAAGGTCGGATTTGGCGATGACTCCCACCATTTTTCCGCCCGCGTGCTCGACCACCGGGAACAAATCCTGGTCGATGGTCGAGAGGCTTTTCCGCAGACGCGAGATCGGTTCATTGACCGACAAGGTGACGAATTTTTTCTCCATCACGTGGCGCACGGTGCGCGAGCAACGGATCAAAGTTGAGGCCGTGGCGGTATCTTGATGGCACGTCAGCACGACCACGCCTTTGCGCGCGGCGTAAGCGAGGATGTCGCCGGAAACCGGATTGTCTCCGGTGACGAGGAGGGCGCGGGCACCGTGATCGATCGCGTAGCGCTGGACGATCGGACGGTCGCCGCAAATCACCAGGAATTTCCCGATGTTGCCGTCCGCGATCGCCTGCTTGAGGCGCTTCTCGACGGTGGCTTGCGATGAGGCGCCGACGAGCAAGATCACGTCCTCCTCGAACTCCGGCGAAGGCAGCATGGCTCCGAGGCTCTGGGCGTGGAGCGTGTCCGCCAATTTCGCCAGGGAAACGTGGATCGTCCGCACACTGAGACCTTCCGTGTGGCCGGGAAGTAACAGTTTGAGCAAATTGAAATAGTGGAGGATGCCGAAGAGGTTTCCGTCATCGTCCTCGACCGGGACGCAGCGGATCTCGGCGGCGAGCATCCGCTGATAGGCCGTTAGAAAAGTGTCGGACAAGGTCACCTTGATGATCTTGCGGTGGCAAATCATGCCGGCGTTGACGCGGACGTCTGTAAGCAACATCGGCGCGTCAAGTCCCGCGCGTTCCAACACCCACTTGGTGCGCGAGGAAATTTCGCCGCAGCGCGCTGCGATCGCCTTGGGTTCCTCGCCCACGGCGCGGAGCAGGGCGGCGTAGCCAATCGCCGAGCAAATCGCATCGGTATCCGGGTTTTTATGACCAATGACGTAGAAGGGGAGCATGGGATAGGCGAACGGGTGTCCGGCGAGAATAGATAGCACACGGTGGACGGCAAGATTCTTCCGGCCACCCGAAGGGAGAAATCTGCGGAACTTACATCCGCTCCGGCACGTTGATTCCGAGCAGCTTGAGTCCCTGTTTGAGCGTGCGCGAAGTCAGCTCGCAGAGCGCGAGGCGGCTGGAGCGGATCGGCTCCTCGGCCTTGAGCACCGGGCAGGCTTCGAAATACGAGTGGAACGCGCGGGCGAGTTCGAGCACGTAGTTCGCCAGCAGGTTCGGCCGGAAATCTTCAAGAATCGTCGGTAAGACCTCACCGAAGCGGACCAGCAGGCGGGCGAGGTGGATTTCCGCGTCCTCGTTGAGATGGATCTCTGCGGCGGTCGCGTCGAACGGCGCGTCAAGCTTGCGGAAAATCGAACGGATACGGACATGTGAGTATTGCAGGTAGGGCGCGGTGTCGCCTTGCAGCGCTAACATCCGGTCCCACGAGAACACGTAATCGGTCAGCCGTCCTTGCGAGAGCTCGGCGAATTTCACCGCGCCGATGCCGACAATTTCCGCGATCCGCGCGGCTTCCTCGCCCTGCAGGTCCGGGTTCTTTTCGGCGATCGCCTTGGCAGCGCGCTCGACAGCTTCTTCGAGCACTTCGATGAGCCCGACGTTGTCGCCGGAGCGGGTCTTCATCAACTTGCGGTCGTCGCCGAGGATCGAGCCGAACGCGATGTGTTTGAAATCCCCGGTCTTGCCCCAGCGCGCGGCGGCGGCGAACAGCTGGCGGAAATGGAGCTGCTGCGGCACGCCGACGACATACCAGACGTGGTCGGCCTGCCACTCGTCGATGCGGAACTGGATCGTTGCGAGGTCGGTGGTGGCGTAGAGAAATCCGCCGTCGGCCTTGCGGATGATCGCCGGATTGTCCGTCCAGCCGTCCTCTTTGTGGACCTTGAACGGGTCCTCTTCCAGCGGCTTGCTGTCGTCGGAGAAAATGCAGATTGCGCCGTTGCTTTCGCGGGCGATGCCTTTTTCGAGGAACTCATCGACGGTGCCCGCGAGGCGGTCGTTATAGTAACTCTCACCATGCCAGAAGTCGAATTCCACGTCGAGGCGATCGTAGATTTTCTGGAGGCCGGCTTTCGACACATCGATGCACTTCTGCCAGATTGCTAGATTTTCCGGATCGCCGGCCTGGAGCTTGACGAGTTCCGATTTGCAGGCGTCGAGCACGCCGGGATCTTCCTTGATGGCGTTGACCTTGCGATAGACGCGGACGAGTTCGGCGATGGGATCTGCCTCCAGCGCCGCTTCATTGAGAAAATGGTTCCAGCCGTAGATGATCATCCCGAACTGGGTGCCCCAGTCGCCGATGTGGTTGTCTGCGATGACCTTGAAGCCGAGGAAGCGCGCGATGCGGGCGAGCGAGTCGCCGATGATCGTCGAGCGGATGTGGCCGACGTGCATCGGCTTGGCGACGTTGGGCGCGGAGAAATCCACGACCACGGTTTTGCCCGCGCCGGTGGCGGGCACGCCGAGCCGCGGATCGCGGATGAGCGCCGCCGTGCGCGCCGCGTAAGCCGCAGGCAGGATGCGGAAATTGATGAAGCCGGGACCCGCGATGTCGGCGGTGGCGAGACCGGCTAGATCGAGCTGGTCGATGATTTCCTGAGCCAGCGCGCGGGGATTCGTCTTGCGCTGTTTGGCGAGGACCATCGCCGCGTTCGACTGATAGTCGCCGAAGCGGAGATCGGCGGCGGCGGTTACGGCGGCGGTGCTGGGTTCGCCGAGGGTGGCGGTGAGCGCGGCGGCGAGGCGGGATTCGAGTTCATGAAGAAGCGTCATAAAAAATGCGGGGAGGTCCAGCCCGGTCAAGTGCCCACACGGGACGGCCTGGAGTCGAAAATGGAGAGGATTTCCTCAAGGTCCACGGCGGTGCCCAACTGGCGGAGGATCTCGCGGTTGGTGAACATTTTCGCGATCGCCGCGAGTGTCTTCAGGTGCAGGTGGTATTCCTTGCGCGGGACGACGAAGAGGATGATGAAATGCACCGGCGCGTTGTCCAGAGCCTCGAAGTCGATGCCCGTCTTGGACCGGCCGAAGACCGCGATTACCCTTTCGAGATGGTCCGAAAATGCATGCGGGATCGCCACGCCCGAGCCGATGCCGGTGCTGACCGACTCCTCGCGGACCTTGAATGCTTCGAGGATTTCCTCGTGTTGGGAAGGAGGGAGCTGCTCGGTCGTGACCAGATGCTCTACCAGTTCGACGATTGATGGCCAGTGCTCCACGGCCTTCATTTCAAGGATGATGTGGTCCGCGTTGAGCAACTTCGCTAACTTCATAAAATGAAAATCAGAACCGCAATCTCTGCGGTGGAGGCGAGTGGTTACTGTTCCGATTTCGCCATTGCAAGCGGATTTCCCGCGAGTGTCGGCGACTGAGCAAAAGTGGAATTAATTGTCTGAGCAAAAGCGGAGAGGGTTCCTGATCGTTAATGCGGCCCAAGCCGCGCCGTAGATTCCCGTTAGAAAGCTGCCCCGTGGTATTTCCCCAAAGGAGGAACCCTGGCGCGACAAAATCCATTCCCGGGTTGCGTTTCACTGCGAATCCATGACTCTTCCCGCCATGCGCACATTCTTACCCATGCTTCTTTGCCTTTGTAGCATCGCCTCCGCCCAGAAAATCAAGGTGGAAGAACTTTACGCCAAGAACTGCTCGGGCTGCCACGGCGCGAAGTTCGAGGGCGGCCAGGGAGGCTCGCTCGTCGATGGCGTGTGGAAGCACGGGAGTACGGATGCGGAGATTTTGAAAACGATCACCAAGGGCAATCTCCAGCTAGGCATGGTTCCTTGGGAAGGCGTTCTCACCGGCGATCAAATCCGCTCGCTCGTGATTTTCCTCCGTGAAAAGGAAAAGCAGACTCTCGCCAAGGGGATGAGTTTCCCGAAACCATCGCCCGACAAGGTCACCAAGACCGATCTGCACGACTACCGGATCGAGACTCTCGTGGAAAGCGGGCTCAAGAAACCGTGGGCGATCGCCTTCCTTCCCGACGGTCGCAAGCTCCTCACAGAGAAGTCCGGCCAGCTGCGTTTCATCACCGCCGACGGCAAACTGGACCCCAAGATCATTGAGGGAATCCCAGCGGTCATCGAGCACGGCCAGGGCGGCCTGATGGAGGTGGCGGTGCATCCGGACTATGCGAAAAACGGCTGGATTTACCTCGGCTTGTCGGACGGCACGCAGGAAAAGCGCGAAGGCGGCAAGGATGAGGTCCGCTGCCTAACCGCAGTCGTCCGCGGCAAGATCAAGGGCCACCAGTGGACCGAACAAGAATGGATTTACCGGCCGGATCCAAAATTCAGATCGGCTGCGGGTGTCCACTTCGGAACCCGCTTCGTCTTCGACAAGGGCTACATTTATTTTGTCGTCGGCGAGCGCGGCGGGTTGCTGGAAGTGCAAGACTTGTCACGCCCGAACGGAAAAATTCACCGTCTGTTTGACGACGGCCGCGTGCCACAGGACAACCCTTTTGTGAATGCCAAGGACGCGATTCCCGGCATCTGGTCCTACGGCCACCGTAACCCGCAAGGGCTCGCGATGGATGCGCGCGATGGCTCGCTTTACAGCACCGAGCACGGCCCGCGTGGTGGCGACGAGCTGAACCTCATCAAGCCCGCCGCCAACTATGGCTGGCCGGTGGTCACCCTCGGCATGAACTACAGCGGCATGCCGATGAACTATTCCGGCCCCGACGGCAAGGAAATGCTATCGGTCACCGAAAAGGAGGGCATGGAAAATCCGGTTGCCTATTGGGTGCCATCCATCGCCGTTTGCGGCTTGGATTTCTACACCGGCGACAAGTTCCCGAAATGGAAGAACGATTTGCTGGTAGGCGCGCTCGCCCAGCAGGAAATCCGCCGCCTCCGCATTGTGGACAAGAAGGTAGTCTCTCAGGAAATCATCCTTAAGGACATCGGCCGCGTGCGCGACGTCGCCATGGGCCCGGATGGATTGATCTACGTGATTCTTAACGGCCCCGACCGCCTGGTGCGGATCGTTCCGGCTGGGAAATAAAGGTTCCCGGTTAGGAAAGCGGAGTGCAGTTCACAAATACGAAAAAGCCGGGCAGGTTTTCCCTGCCCGGCTTCTTTGATAGATGAATGAATGCGCGGCGACCGGTGGTCGCCGCTACGCGGATTACATCATTCCACCCATTCCGCCCATGCCGCCGCCGTGGTCGTGACCACCGCCGCCGCCGGCTGCTTCCTTCGCAGGGAGGTCGGTGATGAGGCACTCGGTGGTGAGTAGGAGTCCGGCGATGGACGCTGCATTTTGAAGCGCGGTGCGGGTGACCTTGGTAGGATCGACAACACCGGACGCGATGAGGTCTTCGAACTTGTCGGTCGCGACGTTGTAGCCATCGCCACCTTTGCCCTTTTTAACTTGGTCGACGATCATCGCGGATTCGCGGCCCGCATTGGCAACGAGCTGGCGCAATGGCGATTCGACGGCGCGGGCAATGATTGCAGCACCGGTCTTTTCGTCGCCTTCAAGACCAAGGTCGCCGATGGCGGCCTGGGCGCGGATGAGGGCGGT
>JAYSYA010000111.1:0-4828 GCA_043716765.1 Akkermansiaceae bacterium | reverse complement strand
TGAAAACAATGAACGCCTCGGGCGCTTCGGTGAAAGCCGATGCGGACCGTCTTGCTGACTTCGTCCTGTTTACACAGCGGAGCTGCATCCTAAACCTGTCAACAGAACTCAACAAAGGGAACGTCTCGTTCCCGCAGTTCTTCCTCCTCACCTACCTGTCCAGCGAAGAATATCTCACGATGTCCGACATTGCGAAAAAGATGGGCCACTCGACCGCCGCTGCCACCGGCTTAGTCGATCGGTTGGAGAAGCTTTGCTACGTTGAGCGAGTGCACGCCGCAGAAGATCGCCGCAAAATCATGGTCCGCATCACCATTAAAGGAATCGAACTTGTTTCGAAGATGCGCTCGGAGATTGCCAACGATCTGGTAGGTATTCTGGCCGGTATGGATGAAGACCAGGCAGAAACCGTTGAACACACCAAGCGCGCCATTCTTGGCCGTGCGATCGCGTGATCAATACTTTTCTCCTCTGAATAAACCAGCTTGGCGAACCTTCAGCGCCTCCGTTACCGTCCCCGGGTGACGGAGGCGTTCCCCTATCTAGACCCGCTCAATTCGATCCCCGGCGTGCGCGCCGCCTGGGTCGGGCGCGTGGCGGGCTTATCCATCACCGGCGACCGGGACGAGGCAATGAATTTGTTGCGCCCCCATCATGCGGCCGCAGTGGCCGATTTTGCCCGGGCACCCACCGAATGGTGGCGCGCGGAGCAAATCCACGGCGTTTCCGTGGCGGTCGTCCCCGGAAGCCCGCAATGTATCGCCCCCGACGGATTGCCAGTCGTTCCGAACGTTGACGGCTTGGTCACTTCCCAACCGGGGATCGTTCTCACCATTTATGCGGCGGACTGCGGTGCTATCTGGCTCGCGGATCGCAGGACAGGCGCGGTCGGTTTGTTGCATTCAGGGAAAAAAGGCACTGAGGGAAATATTTTCGAAGCCGCACTCGGCGTTATGGCCACGCAGTTCGGCACCCAGCCGGAGGACATCACCGCCGTGCTCAGCCCGTGCATCCGCCAGCCCGACTACGAGGTGGATTTCGCCCGAAAAATTGGCCGGCAAGCCACCCGTGCCGGTGTCGGCAACTTCCTCGACTGCGGACTGAACACCGCCTCTGATCTAGCGCGGTTCTACAGCTATCGCCGGGAACTAGGTAAAACCGGGCGCATGATGGCGCTAATTGTCCGCGATTTTCTCCCATGACCTCCTTCACGCTCCAAGCCCCCGCCAAGCTGAATCTGTCACTCCGCGTGCTCGGCAAGCGCGACGACGGATTTCATGAAATCGACACCCTGATGGTGAAATTGCCCGGCTTGGCCGACGAACTCGAGTTCAGCCCATCCGACAAATTCACCTTCAGATGCGACGATCCGAGCGTCCCCGGCGATGAAGGGAATCTCGTCGTGAAAGCCGTGCGAGCCTACGAGTCCGCCGCCGGAAGCCATTGCCGCTGCGCGATCTCACTTAAAAAAGCCATTCCCCACGGAGCCGGACTCGGCGGCGGCAGCAGCGATGCCGCCATGACCTTGCTAGGATTAAACCGAGTCCATGATTTCAAACTCAGCGTCGATCTCATGCACGAACTCGCCGCGTCGCTCGGCTCGGACGTTCCGTTTTTCCTCACCACCGGAGCCTCCCGCTGCACGGGACGCGGAGAAATAATCGTGCCCGCCCCCTCACCCACCCCCATGTCGGTTTTACTTCTCAAGCCATCTTTCAGCGTCCCAACGCCTGATGCCTACGACCGATGGAAACAATCGTTGGAGATTTTCAGCGTGAGTTACGCCCCTCAGGAAGTGGGGGGCGTTTCGCTATTTAACGATCTCGAGCGCCCGGTTTTTGAAAAGCACCGATTCCTCGCCGAGCTCAAACAATGGTTGCTCGCACGAAGGGATTGCGACGCCGCGCTGATGAGCGGTTCCGGCTCCACCGTTTTCGCCATTCTGAAAGACGGAGCCGATGCAGACGCCCTCGCCCAATCCGCCCGCCACGAACTCGATCCCGGCCTGTGGCACTGGGCCGGCCGGACCGAAGGCGCGGGCTGAGCCATAAAATGCACGCCTCGTTTGACAAGTGACGACGGTTTCCCCTAGGTTGCCCGTCCCGACGCTAAAGTCGGTCCAATTGATCATGAACATTGTTGTCGAAAAGTTGCCAAAGTGCGTCGCCACCCTTCGCGTTGAAATTCCAGCGGACAAAGTCCAGGGCGAGCGCGAGCAGATTGTAACAGGCTATGCCAGCAAGGCCCGCGTCCCCGGTTTCCGCCCCGGCAAAGCTCCCCGCGCGGTGGTCGAAAAGCGCTTCCAAAAGGAAATTGCCGAGGAACTCAACGGCGCGCTCATCAACGAGGCTTACGATCAAGCTCTCAAGCAAGAGTCGCTCCACGTGCTCGACTTCGGCGTGCCGGAAGACATCACCACCCATCCGAATGGCACCATCACCTTCGTTTCCAAACTCACTCTCGCACCGCAAGTCACTGTCCCTGAATACAAAGGCGTCAGCGTGACCGTCCCGCCTCTTGCTGTGCCGGACCAAGAAATCGAAGCCCAGCTCACCGCGCTTCAAGAGCGTTTTGCCGACTTCAATGCCATTGAAGGCCGCGCCGCCGCCATGGGCGACTTCGCCGTGATCAACTACACCTCGACCGTTGAAGGCAAACCGACTGAGGAATTCCTCAACAAGCCTGCTGGTTATCTCACCGGCCGCGAAGGCTTTTGGGTCCGCCTCGACGAAAAAGCCTTCCTTCCCGGATTCGCCGGTAAACTCGTCGGCATGAACGTCGAAGATTCCCGCGAAGTCACCATCACCCTTCCCGAAGATTTCCCTGTCAGCGAGCTCGCCGGCAAGGAAATCGTTTTCCAAACCGTCCTCAAGGAACTCAAGGAAGCCATCCTTCCCGCCCTCGACGACGAAATGGCCAACCGCCTCGCCCCTGGCAAAACCATGGCCGAAATCAAGGAAATCATCCGCGAAAACATGGGCGGCGAACGCGAGCGCAAAATCTCGGACATGAAAGTGAACCAAATCGTGGCCCACTTCAACGCGCAGGTCGATTTCGAGCTGCCCGAGGAACTCATCACTCAGGAAACGCAAAGTCAGGCCGACGCCATGGTCAAACGCGGCGTCCAATCCGGCATGACCGAAGGCGAGATCGAATCCCAACAGAACGAAATCTTCGCCAGCGCCGGCCAACAAGCCGTCTCCAACCTCCGCACCAATTTCATTCTTCAGGAAATCGCGCGGATCGAAAAAATCACCGTTTCCGACTCCGAGCTGATCAATCATCTCGCACAAATTGCGAACCAGCGTAAAGTCGCTCCGAAAAAATTTATCAAGGACATGCAACGCGCCGGACGCATCCAGAACATCCGCAGCTCGATGGCCATCGGCAAGACCATTGACTTCCTCGTCGAGCACGCGAATGTAGTCGAATCCGCAGAAACCTCCATCAATGACTAACTTCCAATCACCTTCCATGAGCTCATCCGCCCCGCGTAACAGCTACTACGTCCCCGTTGTGATTGAGCAGGACGCGCGCGGCGAGCGCTCGTTCGATATCTATTCACGCCTCCTCAAGGACCGCATCATTTTTATCGGCACGCCGATCGATGACTTCGTCGCCAACTCGGTCATCGCCCAGCTTCTATTCCTGCAAATGCAGGACCCGAAGAAGGACATCCACATTTACATCAACTCCCCCGGCGGCTCCGTGACCGCCGGCCTCGCGATGTATGACACGATGCAATTCCTGACCTGCGACGTGAACACCTACTGCATCGGGATCGCCGCTTCGATGGGCTCGGTGCTGCTAACAGCCGGGACCAAGGGAAAGCGATTCTGCCTGCCGAACTCCCACGTCATGATCCACCAGGTATCCGGGGGAGCCCAAGGCACCGCATCAGACGTTGAGCGCACCATCGGCTTCATGTTCAATCTCAAGAAGCGCCTGAATGGAATCATCGCCTTCCACACCGGCAAGTCCATCGAGCAAGTCGAGAACGACTCGGACCGCGACAACTACATGACCGCCGAACAAGCGGTCGCTTACGGCCTCGTGGACAAAGTTCTCGAAAGCCGCAAGCAGCTTCCGGACGTGGTCGTTGCGAACCTCGAAGACAAAAAGTCCGATGCTTGACGTTTCCAAGGTTCCAGCGAGACAGGAACCCTCAATCCCCAAAAACTGCAATCCCACCATGGCCCGCGCTTCCAATCTAACGATGTGCTCTTTCTGCGGAAAGAGCCACTCGGAGGTTAAAAAACTCATCGCAGGTCCCGGTGTCTATATCTGCAACGAGTGCATTGAGGTATGCTCTAACATCCTGGAAAAGGAACTCGGTGGCGCCCCTTCGAAAGGGAAAACTCCTGCCGAAAAGCCCGGCTTCAAAATCCCGGTGCCTGCCGCCATCCTGGCGAAGCTCAACGAGTTCGTGATCGGTCAGGAGAATGCCAAGAAGGTGCTCGCAGTGGCTGTTTACAACCACTATCAGCGTCTCCGCCAGGACCAGGCCAAGGTCGGTGACGAGTTCCGCGACGTGGAGATCGAAAAGTCCAACATCATGCTTCTCGGTCCCACCGGCTCGGGAAAAACCCTGCTCGCCCGCACACTGGCCCGGGTGCTCGACGTGCCATTCTGCATTGTCGATGCCACCACCCTAACGGAAGCCGGCTACGTCGGCGAGGATGTGGAAAACATCATTCTGCGCTTGCTGCAAGCCTCCGATTTCGACGTCGCCCGCGCCGAGCGCGGCATCATCTACGTCGATGAAATCGACAAGATCGGCCGCAAGACCGAAAACGTTTCGATCACCCGCGACGTGTCGGGAGAAGGC
>JAYSYA010000012.1:0-2214 GCA_043716765.1 Akkermansiaceae bacterium | reverse complement strand
TCAACTGGCTCGCCACCCACCTCGATCTATCCGGCAAATCCATCAAGGAAATCGACGACCTCTTCACCTTCGCCGGCGTCGAAGTCGAAGGCATCATTTCCAAAGGCATCGCCTCGGATAGAATTGTCGTCGCCCAGATCATGGAAGCCGTCCAGCACCCGAACGCGGACCGCCTCAAAGTCACCCAAGTCGACTGCGGCGAAGCGGGTCTTCGCCAGATCGTCTGCGGTGCCCAAAACTACCAGGTCGGCGACAAAGTCCCCTGCGCCCTCCCCGGCGCGGAGCTGCCCGGCGGCTTCACCATCGGCGAGACTGTCATGCGCAAGGTCGAGTCGAAAGGCATGCTCTGCGCCGCCGCCGAGATCGGCCTGCCCGTCGGTGAAGACGGCCTGCTCATTCTTCCCGAGGACGCGGAAATCGGCAAACCCGTCAAACAACTCTTCGACTCGGACACTCTGCTAGAGCTCGAAGTCACCCCGAACCGCCCCGACCTCCTCAGCCACCGCGGCATGGCCCGCGAACTCGCGACGTTGTTGAAAACTCCGCTGGTCCCCATGGAAATAAGGGGTGCGGACGTCTCGTCCGCACAAACCATCCGGATCGAAGCCCCCGCAGCCTGCCCCCTCTACACCGCCGTTAAAATCACCGGCGTCTCCGTCGAGGAATCCCCTGCCTGGCTCAAACAGCGCCTCGAATCCATCGGCCTGCGCCCCATCAACAACATCGTCGATGTCACGAACTTCGTCCTCCACGAACTTGGCCAACCGCTCCATGCCTTCGACGCCGCGAAACTCACCGACAACATCATCGTCCGCCACGCTTCCGACGGCGAATCCTTCCTCGCGCTCGATGAATCCACCCACGCCCTCACCCCGGACGACCTCGTCATCTCAGACGAATCCGGCACCGTGCTCGCCCTCGCTGGCGTCATGGGCGGCCTCACCAGCGGCGTGACCGGGACCACCACTGACATTCTGTTGGAGTCCGCCTATTTCACCCCGCAAGGCATCCGCCGCACCTCGCGCCGCACCACCCTTACCTCGGATTCCTCCTACCGCTTCGAGCGCGGCGTCGATCCGGCAGGCGTCGTCACCGCCTCCGCCTTCGCCGTAAGGCTCATTCTCGAAATCGCAGGCGGCACCGCGGAAGCCAGCACCCAAGTCGCCGGCGCGGCTCCCACGCTCACCCAGCCCGTTACCCTCGACGCCAAAAAACTCGACCAACTCATGGGCGGTTCCATTCCTCTAGCAGCCGCCGAGGAAATCCTTACCCGCCTCGGTCTCACCAAGCTCGCCGACGGCACCTGGGACGTTCCCTCCTTCCGCGCCGACCTTCAACGCCACATCGACCTAGTCGAGGAAATCGCCCGCGTTCATGGCCTCGCCAACGTCCCGTCGCGTTTCCTCGGCACCTTCGTCCCCGCCAGCCCGGTCGATGCCGCCTATGATGCCGACATGGTCCTCCGCCGCCGTCTAGCAGCGCTTGGCCTGCACGAGTGCCAAACCATCAAACTCATCTCCGACGCCCAGGTTTCCGACATCCTCCCGCTGCGCCCCATGCAGGACGGCGATGTCATCCGCGTGAAACTCCCGCTTAGCGAGGATCACGCCGTTATGCGCCCGAGTATCGTCCCCGGCCTGATCGCCTCCGCTGCTAGAAACGTGCGCCAACAGGCGAAATCCCTGCGCTTCTTCGAAATGGGCCGCGTCTTCCGCAACGCCGGCGGCGGCAAGGCCAAGGACCAAGAAAGCGAAACCCTCGCCCTCCTTCTCTCCGGTTCCGCCCAACCCACCGGCTGGTCGCAAGCCGACCGCCCCGCCGATCTCCACGACCTCAAAGGCATCCTTTCCGCGCTGCTAGGAGACCGGAAAATCACCTTCACCCCGAAAGATCGTCCCGGCTTCGTCCTCGCCAGCGACATCAAGGTGGACGACCAAAACATCGGCGTCTTCGCCCGCCTCACACCCGCCCGCGAGCGTGAGTTAGATTTCACCACCCCCGTCTTCGTCGCCGAGCTCGATCTCGGAAAACTCCGCAAGCTGCTCAACGGCATCAGCCACGTCGAGGACCTCCCGCAGTTCCCCGGCTCCACCCGCGACGCCGCCATGGAGCTCCCGCTCACCACGCCGAACGGCCGGATCGAAGCCGTCATCGCCAAGCTCGCCGAGCCATTGTTAGTCTCGTCCGAATGCTTCGATGTCTTCACCGACCCCA
>JAYSYA010000110.1:0-14854 GCA_043716765.1 Akkermansiaceae bacterium | reverse complement strand
AAGATCGACCGCCCGCTTTCCGATGCCATGAAGGTCCACGACCAAGTGCTCGAACTCTTCCTCGACCTCGATGCCGACGAGGATCAATTCAACGCCCCATTCGTCTATGGCTCCGCCCGTGATGGTTATTTCATGGATCATCCCGACGACGAGCGGAAGGACTGCATCCCGCTTCTCAAGAAAATCATCGAGTTCATCCCCGAGCCCGTCGCCGATCCTGATGCACCGTTCCTGATGCTCGTCTCCAACATCGAGTGGGACGAATACGTCGGCCGTGTTGCCGTCGGCAAGGTCCTCGGTGGCAGCGTCAAAAAGGGCGACACCATTTATCTCATGCGCCAGGACGGCACCAAGGTGCAGTCCAAGGTGATGAAGACCTTCACCTACTCCGGCCTCGCCACCGCCGACTCGGATGGTTGCGGCGCAGGCGGCATCGTCGGCATCGCCGCCGGCATTGAAAACATCGACATCGGCGAAACCATCGCCGGCAGCGCCGACCAGGAACCGCTTCCCTTTGTCGCCATTGACCCGCCGACTGTTTCGATGCAGTTCTCCATCAACGACGGCCCGCTCGCTGGCAAGGAAGGCAAGCACGTCACCTCCCGCGCCATCCGCGAACGCTTGATGCGCGAGTTAAAAACTAACATTTCCATCCAAGTCGAGGACACCGACATGTCCGGCGTCTTCAACGTCTCCGCCCGCGGAGCCATGCAGATCGCCGTGCTCGTCGAGCAAATGCGCCGCGAAGGATTCGAGGTGCTCGTTTCCCGTCCGGTCGTGATTTATCGCCGCGACGACAACGGCAAGCTGCTCGAACCTTACGAAACGCTCTACGTCGAAGCACCGGGCGACTACACCCAAGGTATTCTGAAAATCCTCATGAACCGCAAGGGCCTGATGGAGCACATGGACACCGAGGCTTCCGGCCGTGTTTTCATCCAAGCTACCATCCCGACCCGCGGCCTGATCGGCTTCGAAACCGAGCTGGTCAACCTGACTTCCGGTCACGGCATCATGTCGCACTTGTTTAAGGAGTACGCCCTGCACGCCGGTGAAATCCAGAACCGCACCACTGGCACGCTCGTTTCCATGGACGCCGGCACCGCCACTCCGTTCTCACTGCAAACCCTCGAAGACCGCGGCATCCTCTTCGTCGCTCCTGGCGATGCAGTTTACGGCGGCATGCTGGTCGGAGAAAACCCACGCGTCGGCGATCTTCCGGTGAATCCGGTGAAGGAAAAGCACCTCGACAACATGCGCTCATCGGGCAAGGACAAGACGTCCAAGCTGACCCCAGCGCTGCGTTTCTCGCTGGAGCGCGCCATCGAATACATCGATGCCGACGAGCTCGTCGAAGCCACCCCGCTCAACATCCGCCTGCGCAAGCGCATCCTCGACGCCAACGTCCGCAAGCGGGCTAGCAAAGGCACCGAAGACCGCGCCGCCCGCTAACCCGTGGCGGCGGTTTCCAACCGCCAAGCCCTTCAAAAGAGCCTCTCGTCCAACCGAGAGGCTTTTTGCTTTCTTGCTCGAAGGGCCCAAACAACGATCCGCAACGAAATCGGCCGCGAATACGCTCGCGCGGAAAACATCGACATCCAGATCGGCCGCGTCCTCAAACGGCTTGCAGGGAAAGCAAAACCTCTACGAACACACTTGGCACGTGCCGATAATCGTCACTAACCGCCCCCGCTGGCACATCGCCCACGAAGCACCAAATCAACCTTGCTAACGACCCGAAATGCGCCGCCTCGATGACCCGTGGCGCCTATCGAACCAACCCGATGATGGCCTCGCGCCTCTACCGGAAAAAAACCGCGGCGACTGAAAACTGAAGATAAAGCCGGCAGTCCTCGGCTACATTGATTTCAGAATCGCCTGCAACTCGTAAGTCTGCTTCGCCCGCGGCACCGACGGGCTGTTGTAGCCGAACAACCGATAGCCCGCCGCCTTGAGCTTTTTCTCCGCGAGCACCGCTTCGATCGCCGTGCGCGCTTTTGCAATCTCGGCGTCGCCGCGTGGGCCCTGCCAAGTGTAGCCGAGGACGCTCAAGGCCGAGACGTCGCGGACGTTGACCGCTGCGCCATCCGCGCCGGGTTTGCCGACTTCGGGGGATTGATAGAGGAAACCCATCTGTTCCATTTTCATGCCGCTGCCGGACTCGTCCTTCATGGTCATTTCCACCGGCGAGGTCATCGGAATTCCGTTGCGTTTGATGTGTTTGAAAAGCGTCCAGAAGCCGCCGTTGGGACTGGAGCCCGGCGTAAACGCCGCGCGATAGGCCGGATATTCTTTCCGCGTGACCTGGTTGAACGGCCCCGGAGTTGGCCAGCCCTTCGGTAACGCTGACTCGCTCAAATAGACCGTTTCGGACGCTGGCACGGCGGACTTTGCAAAATGCTTCGAAGCGGGTTGCGCGGTTCCGGGGAGGATGACCATCGCAAGCAGGGGGAATTGCAGGAGAAACTTTTTCATCATCGCAAGTTCCACCGGAGATGAATCGCGGCAACGCCTTTTTCTCACCGCCGTAAAAAAGCCGCCCGGATCTCTCCGGGACGGCTGTTGGAAGTTTCACGGACCGACTTACGCCAGCGCTTGGAGTTTCGCCTTGAGCTGGTCCTTGGTCACGCTAGCGCCGACGATCTGGTCTTTCACCTCGCCGTTCTTGAAGAACAGCAGCAGCGGGATGGAGCGCACGTTGTATTTTACGGCGAGCTCGCGGGCTTCGTCCACGTTGACCTTGCCGACCTTGGCGACACCTTCCAGATCGGTGGCGACTTGGTCAATCACGGGACCAAGCATTTTGCAGGGACCGCACCATTCCGCCCAGAAGTCCACGAGGACGGGCAGGTTGGAGTCGATCACTTCGGATTGGAAATTTGCGTCGGTAAGGTTCAGAGCCATGCAGGGAAGCTGAATCCAGAATCCCGAAACGTCAAGAGCCGCCCTGCGGATGGCAAGGCGGCTCTGGTTGGAGGGGCGCTCGAAACTGATCGGTTTCAGTCAGTTGCAATTTTTATCCTCAGAGGGAGCAGAAGATCACCACTGCGGCAAGCAAGATATTGATAATAGGCAAGACCATAATAAATGGGGTTTAAAGAATTTCGCCTCGGTTCAGAGCGGAGAAAGCTGGGTCCAATCACCCTTCTGCTCGTTGTCTTCCGCGTTGACCCAAGTGCCGGCGGTCATCAATTGGAACACCAGCACGACAAGCGCTGCCGCGAGGCCGACTCCGGAAAGAATGGTCGAGAGACCTTGGCCGGCCTCTTCTTCGTCTTCCTCATCGGTCGCAAGCGTCGGCGCTTGGGAAGGGGGAAACGTCGTGCCCAGCGGTTGGGTCGGAGCTTGCAGCTGAACGGTCGCTTTCGGAAGCGCCATGGTGGGCAGGCCGCCTGCGCCGGGAGGCCGGATGGCTCCGGTGGGTGCGGAACCCGCCAGACGGATCGTCGGTGCCGGCGCCATCGTCGGTGCACCGGCAGGACGGAGTGGAATGGTGGGGGCGGGAGCGGTCGGCCGTGGCGGGCCACCGATCGCAGTCGGAGGACCACCTGGCACCGGCGGTCTCACCGGTGGCGCCATCGGCACAGTGGCCGAGGGGATGGCAGGAGGCGCGTCGGCCGCCTTCAAGGTGATGCGGACGGTTTCCTTTTTCAAGGGTACGCTCGACGTCTGCTTGGACGGAGCTGGTGGTTGGTTTTCGTTTTCGCTCATGCGCTCTAGGGTTTTTGGTTCCTTGAGAGTGACTAAGACAACTTGCCCCCGCCCTGTCAAACCCCCAACTCGTGATTTTCGGGAAAATTTCCCGCTGCCCAAAGTTGCGGTCCGGGAGAAATTTTTGATGCTCTTTGCCGGGCGCCGTGATTCCAATGGGCGCAGCCACCATGTCCGCCGAAAAGACCGCCATCACCCCGACCCGCTCCCAAGATTTCCCCGAGTGGTATCAGCAAGTCATCAAAGCCGCCGACCTCGCGGAAAACTCAGAAACCCGCGGCTGCATGGTGATCAAACCGTGGGGCTACGGCATCTGGGAACTCATCCAGCAGCAACTCGACCGCCGCTTCAAGGCGACCGGCCACCAAAACGCCTATTTCCCGCTGCTCATTCCCCTCTCCTATTTGGAAAAGGAGGCCGAACACGCGGAAGGATTCGCCACCGAGTGCGCCGTGGTTACCCACCACCGCCTCGAAGTCGTGAAAGACCCGCTCACCGGCAAAACCAAGATGGTCCCCTCCGGCGAACTTGCCGAGCCCTACGTCATCCGCCCGACTTCCGAAACCATCATCGGCGCGGCCTTCGCCCGCTGGATCGAGTCCTACCGCGACCTGCCGCTGCTCATCAACCAGTGGGCGAACGTCATGCGCTGGGAGATGCGTCCGCGGCTTTTTCTCCGCACCGCCGAGTTCCTCTGGCAGGAAGGCCACACCGCCCACGAGACGAAAGAAGAGGCAATCGTGGAGACGAAAATGATTCACGGCCAATACGAGGAATTCCTCCGCGACCACCTGGCCATTCCCGCCATCCCGGGCGAAAAAACCGAGAACGAGCGATTCCCCGGCGCGGAAATGACCTTCACCGTCGAGGCGATGGTCCAGGATTGCAAAGCCATCCAAGCTGGCACCTCCCACTACCTCGGGCAAAATTTCTCGAAGGCACAAAACATCTCCTTCACCGGCCGCGACGGCACCGTCCAGCACGCGCACACCACCTCATGGGGCGTTTCCACCCGCCTCATCGGCACGCTGATCATGGCCCATTCCGACGACGACGGCCTCGTCCTGCCGCCGCGCGTCGCCACCCAGCAAATCGTCATTCTTCCGATCACGCCCAAGGAAGACACCCGCGAGGCCGTGCTCGCGTCCTGTCAGGCGCTCGCCGAAACCCTCCGCCACCTATTCTTCCATGGCGATCCAGTCCGCGTCCATGTCGATACCCGCGACCTCAGCGGCGGCGTGAAAAAGTGGGAATGGATCAAAAAGGGCGTGCCGATCCGGATCGAGATCGGCCCGCGCGATATCGAGACCCGTAAAATCTGCGTCCAGCGCCGCGACCAGCCGATTGCGGAAAAAGACTTTGCCGACAAGGAGTCGTTCATCCAGCGCGCTCCGGAAATTCTCGGCGAGATTCACCAGTCCCTGCTCGCCCGCGCCACCGCTTTCCGCAACAGCAATATCACCTTTTGCACCCGCCTCGACGTCTTCCACGGCCACTGGGCCACGGAAAATCCCGGCTGGCTTCACACCCCGTGGGCCGGCACCCGCCAGCAGGAAGAAGAACTCTCCAAGCAGCACAAAATCACCATCCGCTGCCTGCCCATCGCGGAAGCCCAGCTCCCTGCGACCCTCCACGCCTCCAGCGGCAAATGCATCCTTACCGGCGCGGAAACCACCACCTTCGCCATTTGGGGCCGCAGCTACTGATTTCGGGCCGATCTAAATTCCACTTGTCATAACGACAATTCTCGTCACGTTAATTCCCGTGACGGAAAACATCGTGACATTTTCCCGCGCCCTCGCGGACCCGACCCGCTGGCGGATCGTCCGCCTCGTGTTGGCAGACGCGCTTTGCGTTTGCGAACTCGCGGACATCCTCGAAATGCCGCAATCCTCGGTTTCCAGCCACGTCCAGGTCATCCGCAAAGCCGGTTTGCTGGAAAGTGAAAAGTGCGAGAAATGGACCTACTTCCGCATCGAGCCTAAATACCGCGAGCTCGTCGGCACTTTAGAAAAATTTTTCGAGTCCGACGACGACGTTCTGAAAACCGACGCCACCCGCGCCCTCGCCCGCCTCGCCTTCCGCGAGACCAGCTGCTGCCCCGGCCCCAAATCCATCAACTCATGAACCTATCCCAACTTAAATCCCTGCTCACCGAGCACTCCGACCGCCACTTCCGCATCGCTCTGCCCGACGGCGGCGCGGTGCCGGTTTCCTTCCACGTCACCGAAGTCGGCCGCCTTCACAAAACCTTCCTCGACTGCGGCGGCACACTCCGCGAATCAACCACCTGCCAGCTCCAGATTTGGGTCGGCGAGGACTACGACCACCGCATCGAAACCGGCAAAATGGCGGCCATCCTCGACAAGGCGAAATCGTTGCTTGCCAACGATTCCATCCCCGTGGAAATCGAATACGAGGACCGTGTGATTTCCCAATACACCATCACCGGCCACGAGCTTGCCGACGACGCCGTCGTCCTCCAGCTCGCCCACAAACACACCGAGTGCCTCGCCCCGGAACTCTGCGGACTGCCCGCGCTCAACCGCCTGCCAGCCATCGGCGGAAAATGCGGCCCGGCCGGCTGCTGCTAACATGCCACCGCCATGTCCGACGCCGTCGCTAAAAACATGTCATTCACGGACCGCTACCTCACGGTCTGGATCTTTGCCGCCATGGGGCTGGGAGTGTTGTTGGGGAATTTCTTCATTCACGATCCCGCCGCGTTTTTCGCGCCGATGACCGTTGGCACGACCAACCTGCCGCTCGCCATCGGCCTGATCATCATGATGTATCCGCCGCTGGCGAAAGTCCGCTACGCCGAGCTGCCGAAGGTTTTCGCCAACAAGCGCATCCTCGGACTTTCGCTCTTCCAGAACTGGATCATCGGCCCGGTGTTGATGTGGGTGCTGGCGATTCTCTTACTTCGCGACCAGCCGGAATACATGGTCGGATTGATTCTGGTCGGGCTCGCCCGCTGCATCGCGATGGTGCTCGTTTGGAATGATCTCGCGAAAGGCAGCAACGAATACGCCGCCGGTTTGGTCGCGCTCAACAGCATCGCGCAGATCCTTTTTTACAGCGCCTACGCTTGGCTTTTCATCACCGTGCTGCCGCCTTACGTCGGGCTCAAAGGCGTGGCGGTGAACGTCTCGATGGCGGAAATTTTCCACAGCGTCCTCGTCTATCTGGGCATTCCTTTCGCCGCGGGTATCATCAGCCGCGTGCTGTTGGTGAGACTCAAGGGCGAGACCTGGTATGAAAGCGTTTTCATCCCGAAAATTTCTCCGCTCACTCTCGTCGCGCTCCTTTTCACCATTGTCGTCATGTTCACCTACAAGGGCGATGCCATCGTCCGACTGCCGCTCGACGTCGTGCGGATCGCCATCCCGCTGGTCATTTATTTCGCGATTATGTTTTTAGTGAGCTTCGCGATGGCCGCCAAGTTAGGTGCCGACTATCCGCGCTCGGCCAGCGTCGCCTTCACCTCGGCGGGAAACAACTTCGAGCTCGCCATCGCCGTCGCCATCGCGGTGTTCGGACTGGAATCCGGCGTCGCCTTCGCCGCCGTCGTCGGCCCGTTGATTGAGGTGCCCGCGCTGATCGGCCTCGTCCACGTCTCCTTCTGGCTGAAGCGCAAATTCTTCCCGCTAGAAAAAGAAATTGAGAGTTGATCAACTCTCAACTCTCAACTCTCAACTTCTCCATGACCCCACCCGCCATCCTCATCCTCTGCACCGGCAATAGCTGCCGCTCGCACCTCGCCGAAGGCATCCTCCGCGCCGCCCTCAATGACCATTTCCGCGTCGCCAGCGCCGGCTCGAAACCCGCCGGCTACGTCCATCCGCTCGCGATCAAGGCGATGGCGGAAATCGGCATCGACATCAGCGGCCATCATTCGAAACACCTCGATGAATTTCTAGCGGACGATGTGAAAACCGTCATCACCGTTTGCGGCAACGCCGACCAAGTCTGCCCGATTTTCCCCGGCCAGCTCAACCGCCACCACTGGGGCTTCGACGACCCCGCGCACGCCACCGGCAGCGAGGACGAACAAATGGCCGTCTTCCGCCGGGTGCGCGACGAGATCGCGAGGGTTTTCCGAGCGTATGCCGCGGGGCTGCTCGATTCGCGGTGAAGATTCTACCAACAGGGAGCGGCGGACTCCGATCCGCCGAAGCCCATGGAAAGTCGATGGGACGCGGTTTGCCTCAACTCATCGGCACTTCATGGACTTGGCGATTCGGAGATCGCCACTCCTTGCAATTTTGTCCCGGCATCCAACTTGCCCGCGACCCCAGCGCCGGTTAGCGTCACGCGCATGAACCAGCCGAACCCTTACACGCCGCCCGCCATTTCCGCGATCCCGGCGATGGATGACATTTCCCGCCAGCTTCACGGCATCCAGTATCCGCTCACGCTCTCCTTCAAGGTGCTTGCCTTGTCCAGCCAGGCGACGGTGACGGACGCCACCGGCCGCACGATTCTCTACACCAAGCAAAAGCTCTTCAAGTTCCGCGAGCACGTGGAAATCTGGACGGATAAATCCCAAGTTACGCGCCTCGCCGAGATCAAGGCAAACCAAGTGATCGACTGGTCCGCTCGTTATCATTCCACCGACGCTGCGGGCGGAGAAATCGGCAGCGTCGGCCGGCGCGGCTGGCGCTCGATCTGGAAGGCGCATTACGAGACCTTTAATCCCGGCGACCACACGCCGGACTTCTCGATTCAGGAGGAAAACGCTTGGATCAAAGTCGCGGATTCGATCATCGGCGACCTACCGATCATCGGCATGTTCAGCGGTTACTTCCTCCACCCGAGCTATTTGGCGAGCCGCAGCAACGGTGCACCGGCGATGCGCCTGACCAAGCAGGCGGCGTTCTGGGAGGGCCGTTTCAAAATCGAGAAACTCGGCGAAATGACCGCGCGCGAGGAGCTGAATTTGTTCCTCTCCTTCATGATGCTCGTCCTGCTGGAGCGGAAACGCGGATAGGCGGTCCTCAAATTCCCACGCTGCCGAAGAGCTCGCGGGAATCCACGCCGGAGCCGGTTTCGACGATTTTCCATTGCCGGTCCATGTTGAGCCGGACCGTGGCGAGGTGCTTCTGCGGCCACTCGTCCGGAGAAATCATCGACAGCATTTTGCGGCCGCGCATTTCGTAGAGGTGATAGACGCCGCCGATGATCGGCTCGAACTGGATCTCGGCTTCATAGACGAGCTTGTTCCAATTGAAGTGATCAATGGTGGCCAGGTAGGTTTCGCGAATTTCCTGGAGTTTCTGTTGGAGGTCGCGCTCGACCTGCGAGATGCCGCGGGATTTGAACGACGTGAGGTCGTTCGGGATAATCGGCGGGCTGAGCGTCGAGACGGGATACGGCAAAAATGCCCGTGATGGCTTGGTTTCTGGCTCGGACATGATGATGGCGACCCCTCGCCCATGTTTTCCCACCGGGCAACAAAAAAACCGGGCGGCCTCGAAGGACCGCCCGGCTGGTTGAATGAATCAATCCGAATGAACCATTATTTCGGCTGTGGAAAAGCCCATTTAGGAACGACGTCCGTCACGCCCCAAACTGTGTCAGCACCGGTGTCGGTCATGGTCTTGCCGTTGATCTTGACGTTGCCAGTGGTCTTGACGATCGGCAGGGAGGTGACGCTGTTGTCCAGCTTCAGGATGACTGCCTTGCCGTCGTAGAAGTCGGAGTCGAATGTTCCGTCCATCGCGACTTTGAAGGGCGCGGCGATGATCGGCCGACTTGGATTGCCAGCGGCACTCAAACCTTTGGTGCCGTTCATCAGGATGCCGAATCCGACCTCCCCTTTCGACAGAGCCTTGGTGTCTTGGTCCAAGATCCCGTCAGGCTTTTGAGTGAAGCCGGTTTTCGCGTAGAACATCGATTCCGATTGGGCGATGCCGGCGCGGATGAGCTGGCGGAAACGGTCGTTGGCAAGTGCGCCCGAAACCAAGGTGGTATCCGTCGCATCCTTGACTGCGGTGGCGGTGGCATCGTCAGGGTATGATCCGTATTCCGTCTCAAACTCAAACAGCGCCATGCCGATTTGACGGGCGTTGTTCACGGCTTCGGTTTGGTCGGCTTTTTTGCGCTGGCGGATCACCATGGGAGCGGTGAGGCCGGCGAGTGCCGCGATGATGACAATGACGACGAGAAGCTCCACAAGGGTGAAGCCACGACGCATTTGGTGGTTAGTTTTCATGGTTTTATGTATCTGTTTTTATGTTTGGGGCAAAGCGCCCCGGTTTGTATGAACCCGCCGGGATGAACCGGAGAGATTGGCCAAAATGTATTCAAGCCGGAACCCGAAGCAAGGAGGAACTTTCCCGCTTACCAACTCACCTTCACTCCGAAAATTCCGCTCAGGCCGGCTTCGTTCTGGCCGGAGCCGTGGACACGGTACGATTCATCGGTCAAGTTCTCGATGCCGCAGGTGAAATCGAGGTTTTCGGTGGCATGCCAACCGGCCCGCAACGAGGCGACGACATAGCCGGGAGTGCCGCCGGTGGGGATGCGTTGGTTGTCGGTTACTCGATCGACGTCACTGATGCGGTCTTCCTGATCGGAGGCGAGAATCCGCCCCTCAACCCAGAATTTCCCGGAGACATGGTCCCAGCGCAATGCGACGGAACCAGAAAGCGGCAGTTGGCGGGTATTCGGCTTTTCCTCGACCGGGCCACCAACGAAAGTCGCGGACTCGGTCTGGCCTTCCTGCCAAGCGACAAATCCGGACAGCGTCCATTGCGGATGAAAGCGCCAAGCACCTTCCAGCTCGACGCCGTAAACATAGCCGTCACCGGCATTGCTGGCGATGGAGGTCTTGAGGGTGTTGTTCGTAAATGACGACACGATCAACTCGTCTGCCGCAGTGTAAAAGACGGCGAGATTGAGCGACGCGTTTTCAGTTTGCCGCCGGGCACCGAGTTCATAGGTGATGTATTGCTCGGGATTGACATCCGGGTCGCCGATCACCGGTGCACCGGATTTCGCCGATAGATTCCCGGTGAGATCGTCGAGATTCGGTGCCCGGAAGGCCTGCGAGACGCCGCCGTAAACGCTCCAGCAATCATTTAACGAATAAATCCCGCGCAGCGAACCAACGACATCGTTCCAGTCACGACTCTCATCGCTGCCGCCGGCAAAGCGCCCGAGCGAAGCCTCCGCGTGGGTGTAGCGGGCACCAGCAGTCAGTTCAAACCGATCGGTCGGTTTAAAAACGTATTGGCAGTAAGACCCGAAGAGATCGTATTCGGAATCATCGGCGACGGGCAAGACCTCGGCGCGAGGACCGCCCAAAGCGTTGGATCTGTAACCGGACGAGCCGACCTCGTCATGATAGAAATCGAGCCCGTACACCAGCGCACCCTGACCAACGGGAGATTCCAGCATCACGTCAATGCCGGTGGTTTCCACGTGGATCGAGGCATCGCGGAGAACGGCGGAATCCTTGGCCGGTCTGTCAGGGAAACGATTTTGAAATTCCGAATCATCGGTTGTTTGAAATGAAAGCGTGGCACTCCAGCGCTTGACCGGGGCGTTTGCCTGTGGATTTTCGCCGGCGTAGCGGACGTAAGTCAGCGAGCGTTCCTGATCGTAAGTGTTTTCCGTCCATTTTCCGGGAGCCGCGACGTGGCTACCGTCACTCCAGCCGGGATTGTCCAAGGTGCGGTGCCAGCGGGAAATGGCGTCCTGATTGACGTAACTGGAGGCGAAAGTCAGCGTGGATTCAGGAGTCACCGCCCAATCGAAGCGGAAATCCAAGTCCTGCTCGGGATAGCCGGTGTTATGCATGCGGCCGACGGCGGAGTCCTCGATGTCGCCGTAATCTTTGGCAGAAAGGCCGAGCAAAACCCCGAATTTCCCGCCCACGCCGGCCTCGCTTTCCAACCGGCCGATATGACTGCCGTCGCCATTGGCGCGGTATTCATAAAATGCCGAACCGCCGGCAAAGGCCTGCCCGGGGGTTTCGTCCCGGAACCCCGACGATTTCATGAAGGCGTTGACCGTGCCGCCGATGGCATCCGAGCCGTAAAGCACCGAGCCTTGGCTTTTAATCACCTCAATGTGATCGATCGCGAGCGCATCGACCGTGTTCCAGTATTGGACCGGTCCGCCGCGGAAGGTGGAATTGTTGATGCGCACGCCATCGACGAGCAGCAGATTTTGGCGCCCGGTGAAGCCGCGGATAAACGGCGAGCCGTGGCCGTGCGCGGTTTTCTGCACGAGCACGCCGGGAATGTATTGAAAGGCATCGGGCAGCGTCCGGGTCGCATGGTCGCGGAGGAAAACCGAGTTGAGGAAGTTTGTCGTGTAAGGCGCGGTGCTTGCCGCCTGCTCGGTGCGGGTGGCGGTCACGAAAAGCGGATTTAAAATCCCTTGGGCGCACAGCGGGGAAATCCCGGTGAATAGCAATAACGTGGTCTTTTGAAACATCAGTTGAAAACGTTTCGAGAAGCGGGGTTATTAGGAAAAATTTCCCGCAGATTAAAAATTTTCTGGCTGCCGGCTCGGATCGCGCCGGAAGCCGTCCAGCAAGCGGAACTCCCCGTCCGTGATCGGATACGGCCCGGCGAATTCCAGGGCTTGCCGCTTGTTTCCCTCGGGCGTCCGGCAGGCATACGCGTGGCGCTCTGTCAGATAGTAGAGGATGAAATAGCGCCGTTCCCGGTTGTCTGTTTCCGCCAGGAAATCCGGTACTCCGCGCTTCGCCAACAACACCGCCAGGTCCGGATAGGCCCGCGTCTCCATCTCCAACCGTTGGTATCCGAATGATGGCGGCTCCCTCCTCACCAACATGATCTGGTCCTTCGCCGCCGCAGCCATCCCGCCCGCCTGCCAGTGATCCGCGACCGGCCCGCAGGAAGTTGCGAGCCATCCGGCGACCGCCAAGCCGAGGACACGCGCCCACCCCATTTTCTCAAAACGATTCATCGCGGTTCAATTGACGCCCTGATTTCGGCCGCGATCCTTTTCAATCACCCCGCCGATGAAGCGGGTGTTCGGCCGGTTGCCCTCGGAATCGATGAAGAACGCCGTCTCCATCGGCACTAGGAATTCCACCGCAGAATTGATCCCCACCAACCGGCCATAAGCGTCCACCACCGGCCCGCCGCTGTCGCCGGGCTGCAGCGGGATGTCGATTTTGAAGGTCCGGTTGCGGGTGAACGTGCTCTCCGGCGCGAGCGCGGTGGCGAGCTTGCCTTCGCCGACTTTGAAACCCGTCGAAATCCCGCCGTGGATCACTAGATTTCCCGCAGGCAACCAGCGTTCCGGCGGCGTCCATTGATAGAAATAGGGCGTCTTCACCGGGATGTGCAGCAGCGCCAGATCGGCCGCCTCGGAGCGCCACACCACCCGCGCCTTCTTGGGCACCAAGCGGCCGCCTTGGCCGTAAATGAGAAACACGTTTTTCCCGTCCACCCCGGCGAGCACGTGGTCCGCAGTGAGGAAATAACCGTCCGGCGCGATCGGTGCCGCCGAGCCGCCATCGGCATCGCCGGGCGCTTGGGAAGTGGCAAAATTCCGGCTCACCCAGCGGTCGAGACTTTCCCGATCCGTCACCACCACCGCGCTCACCCGCTCCGCCACGATCTGCCGCGTCATCCGGCCCGGAGCGACCGTATCCGGGGGCGGAGAAACCGCACACGACTGCATCAAGCCACCCGCCAACACCAGCCCGCACCATTGAACAAACTTTTCCATCGACACGGATAAAAACATAATTTGTCTCGTCCGTCACACTCGTTTTTAAATTTCGCCTAACAATCGCCCGATCGCCCGGCGGAATGGCGAGGGCATCGCCAGCGCCAGCACCGCCTCTGCGTCCTGCCAGATTTCATCCGGCAGCGGCTTGAAACTTCGCCCCACCGCGGCCCCGTCGTGCACCCGCAAAGTCACCCGGTAGCGGGTGATCGTGTAGCGATGCAAGTCGAGCACCGGCAGTTTCGAGATCGCAGCGGCCTCGCGCGTCGGCAGTTTCCACAACCCTTCGCGGCGCTTGCCACCCTCGCGGTGCAACAGCAAACGCCCCTTTCCGTCGCGCAGCCACAGCGCGTGCTCGTCCACCGCCGTGATCAGCGTTTTCTGGCGCTTCACCGGCAGCGACTGCGGCTCGCGGGTCTTGCAAAATCCCGCCACCGGACAGCCCAAACAATCCGGCGCACCCGGCCGGCAAATCCGCTGCCCCAGCTCCATCAGCGCCGAGTTGTAAATCCGCGACCGCTGCGGATCCGCCAGCGCCTCCGCCCATTCCCACAGTTGTTTCTGGCCCGCCGCATCATCCACCGGCGCGGAAAAATCCATCACCCGCGAGAGCACCCGCGCCACGTTTCCATCCACCACCGCCGACGGCAGATCATGCGCGAACGCCCGCAGCGCCCCCGCCGTGTAGCGCCCCACGCCCGGCAGTTTCATCAACGCCTCCAGCTCCACCGGGAACTCCCCGCCATGCTCCGCGATGACCGCCCGCGCCGTTTCCCGCAACATCCTAACACGTCGATAGTATCCCAGCCCCTCCCACGCCTTCAGCATGCGCTCGTCCGCCGCCACCGCCAGCGACTTCACGTCCGGAAAAGTCTCCAAAAACCGCGTGTAAAAGCCCCTGCCCAGCACCGTCGCGATCTGCGTCTGCTGGAGCATCACCTCGGAAATCAAAATCGCATACGGCTCGCGAGTCCGCCGCCACGGATAATCCCGCCCGATTTCCAAGAACCACCCGGCCAACGCCTCGCGGAACGCCTTCCGGCCCTTCAACGCATCGCTCTTCAATCGGGGTTTTAACATCGCGCCGCAGAATCACCGCTCACGCCGCGCACGCAACTGAGAAATCGCGCCCCTAGCGCTTCGCGGCGTCGGCTTCAATCCAGCTCAAGAGTGTGTTCGCAGCCGCTTCTCAAGCTTCTCATATTCCCCCAGATGCACACGCATCAAGCTCTTCCACAGCTTCCCGTGATTCGGCACTACGAAATGCAGCAACTCGTGAACGATCACATAGTCCCCCAGTTCCTTCGGCATCCCTAGCAGCTCGTCGTTAGACCCTTTGCCAAAAATAATTTCCGAAACCCTCATAAAAGACTGGTACGACCGTTTGAATCATTTAATACTCGCGAATCGCTCGACCTCACCAGCT
>JAYSYA010000109.1:0-48012 GCA_043716765.1 Akkermansiaceae bacterium | reverse complement strand
GGACATCGGCGAGAGTTCGCTGCGCAAAGGCATTCTAATCATCGGCTACCTCGTGCGGGCGATCCGCCTGCGCTTCCGGTTGACGGCCCCGCTTTTTTACTACGTTCCCGGTCCCGTAAAGTGGAGTTCGGTCATCCGCGACTGGATTCTGCTGGCCGTGCTGCGAGTGTTTTACCGAAAGGTGGTCTTCCACTGGCACGCCATCGGCCACGGCGAGTGGGCCCATGGCTCGGAACGTCTGGGACTGGAAGGCCCCGGTTGGATGGATCGGTTGGCGCGGAAAATCAGCGCACTGATTCTCGATCAGCCCTGTGCATCCATCGCTGTATCCGCCACATCAAAGAAGGATTCGGTTGCGATTGGCTCGAGGCGGGCGCTGACGGTTTGTAATGGCATCGCGGATCCATGTCCGGATTATGAAACTAGCCTCGCATCTGCACGAATGGCGGCTCATCGCGAATTGGTCGCATCTGCAAGTCCCAGATTCCGCATTCTCTTCATCTCCCACGGCACCGTGGAAAAGGGCCTGCTCGACGCCGTGGAAGCTCTGCGCCTCCTCATCAGGAGCACCGACCCACAATGGCGCTTTGCCATCACCTTCGCCGGCGGCTTGAGTGAAATCCTCGAAGTCCGGTTCGAACGGGATATCGAGAACCTGATGGAGACAGCCGGTCGGCGGCTGACCGTCGAGGTGAAAGGTTATGTCAGCGGGGAGGACAAACAACGTTGTTACCGGGAACATGATATCCTGCTGGCACCTAGCCGTTGGGAAAGCTTCGGCCTCACCGTGCTGGAGGCGATGGCCTATGGCATGCAGATTGTCGCCGCCGCATCCGACGGGGTGAAGGGAATCTTGCCCGACGGCCACGCGTATTTGGCACCCACCGCCAATCCCGAAGCACTTTCCACCCGCCTCCTGCAATGCTGCGCGGACCTCCGGACGGCACCCCGTGTAAATCAAGGGATGGCGCTCCGGCAGCGGTTCCTCGATCTCTATCAAATCAAGTATTTCGCAGGCAACCTCACCGAGGCCTTCCTCGAAATCGGAAGTGATCATGCGACCGTCCATTCGACTGCCTATATCGGATCCTCATCCGATCCTCGATCGATCGGAGAGTCCGTGATCCAGCCGCCTGCTGAAGAACCGGTGTTTAGGCTGCCTGCGGCTCGGGGTTTAGGTGGAACAGTAAGAGAAGAGAGCAAAAACCCGTGCGGAGCGACTGATCCTTTTGCTCTCACCGCAACACCGCAACACCGAAACACCGAAACACCAGCGATCTCCGTCTATCTCGCGGACCAGAATCCCGGCCACGACCGGAGCTTCGGCATCTCGCGGATGTCGCAGGTGGTGTTGGAAGCCCTCCAAGCCGGAGGCCGGGTGAAAATCGAGACCATCACTTCCAAGACCTCGCAGCAAGCGCCCGCCGGAGTCCAGTCCACCCACATCCTGCCCTGGGGCACACGGCGGAAGTGGGTGCGCTTGCTAACCGATCACCTCCATCCGTTGTTCATCCGGCGCGCGTCCCATCCGGGTGTCCATTACTACCCGAAAGGCTACCTGCCGCTGTTAAGCCCGTTTTGCAAGCCATCGGTGGTGACCATTCACGACACCATCATCCAGTATGACGAGGACCACTACCCGCAGTGGCGGAAGCCGCAGGAGTATGCTTATTGGGCGCTGATGCTGAAGCACACCTTGCGCCACGCGGACCGGATTCTGACGGTTTCGGAATCGTCGAAACGGCAGATCCAGGAGTTCATGCGGCGTCATGAAATTCCGCGCAACGGGATCACCGTGACTTACGAACCTTGTTTATACGAACGGATCCCCCAACCGGTGGAACCGTTGAAAGAAAACTATGTGATCCACCTGGCATCCTGCGAGCCTCACAAACGCACCGCGCATCTGATCCGCTGGTGGCACGAGGCGGAATCCCAGGGGCGGAACCTGCCGATGCTGCACCTGATAGGAACAGTGCCGGCGGAAGTGGAGCCCTTGCTGGCGAGCTCACACAGCATCGTAAAGAGTCCGTTTCTGGAGGAGGCGGCGTTGCAGGCGGCCTATCGTTCGGCCCGGGCGTTGATCCTGCCGTCGGAGATCGAGGGCTTCGGACTGCCGGCGCTGGAGGCCTACTATCTCGGGACGCCCGTGTGCTTCGTTAGGGGAACTTCGGTGGAGGAAATTCTCGGCGCCGCTACGGCCAAGGGCGGTTTTTCGCTGGAAAGCGCGGACTCGCTCTGGCGTGCGCTCGACGAGGTGATGGAAATGCCCGCGGCGGAAATCCGCGAAAGCGCCCTGAAACTGCGGGAAACCTACGCCGCAGAGAAAGTGGCGGAGCGGATGGTAGAAGTTTTTAAAGAAGTCAAAGAATCCTGATTGCATTTTTTCGACAAACCTAACAATCCGCGCGGCTCTTGGATGAGCTGCGTGAACCTGTGTTCATCTGTGGTTGAATTTTCATTTTCGAACCTAAACTCTGGATGGTGCAGCCACTACCGAACCACCAAAACACCGACCTTCCCCATGCTTCGCGCCATCCTCCGCAATGCCGGCATTGATCCAAGACGGCTTGCTTCCAGCGTACGCGGCTGGCGAAGCTATGTCCGGAATCGGGCGACGTTTCTCCAGATGAGCAACCATGATACCTTCCTTTGGGGCGATGAACTGCCGATTCTTACCGAACAAGATGAGTCGTCCGGTTCACTGGGTGCTTACTTTTTCCAAGACCAGTTAGTGGCGCGGTGGGTTCATGACGCAACGCCCACCCGGCACATGGATGTCGGATCAAGGTTGGATGGATTTATCGGCAGTCTGTCGGTTTTCCGCGAAGTGGAGGTGATAGACATCCGGCCCCAGCCCGAGCGTGTTCACAACGTGAAATTCCACCAACTTGATTTGATGGAAGAGCTTCCCGCCCCCTGGATCGAGTGCACGGACTCCCTGTCGTGCCTACATACAATCGAACATTTCGGGCTCGGCCGTTACGGGGATACCATTGATCCCTTCGGCTATCAGAAGGGCTTGGAGCAGTTGAAGCAGATGGTCAAGCCGAGCGGCATGCTTTATCTATCCACTCCGATCGGGCCGCAGCGGATCGAGTTCAACGCCCACCGGATCTTTGCTGCGGAAACCCTTGTGAACTGGTTCCGCGATGGATGGCAAATTGAGAAGTTCGCCTATCTCGACGATGCCTGCAAGCCGCACGAAAACATTGATTTGAAAACCGCCGACATCGCCAACCACTTCGGCTGCCAGACCGGCGTGGGAATCGTCGCGGCGAGGCGGGTGAGATGATTTTGGGTGTTTGATTCTAAATTTTAAATTCAAGAAGATGAAAGAGAACAACCTGATTTTAGATGAGTCCTCTGCATTCGCGCTTGAAGCCATGCGAATTGCTAAATTGATGCGTGACATGCGGGAATCGATCTGGCTTCCCAATTCTGGAGAGCTGGCACGAGTATCGGAGCCAATGTGGAAGAGGCTCAGGCCGCACAAAGTCGTGCGGACTTCCGTTCCAAGATGTCCATCGCCGCGAAAGAAGCACGGGAATTCTACTACTGGTTGAGACTCACACGGGACGGCAGGGGTCTTCTGTTATCGGAGGTGAATCCTACCATCGAACACATCGAAAAATTATCCGTATTCTCACCTCGATCGTAAAATCATCCAACGATTGACGATTGATTCCATCCAATATCAAACCTCCAAAATTCAAAATTCAAAATCAAACCTAATGCTCCGCATCGTCCTCCTCGGCCGTACTGGAAATCACATGTTCCAATATGCGCTGGGGCGGGTGCTGGCGGAGAAGCATGGCGTGCCGTTGGTCATGGACGCGTCGTGGTTCAACGCGGCGGGCTGGGCGGAGGTTTCGCATTTCCTCAAGCTGCCGTTGAAGGCCAAGGTGGTGCGGCGCTGCTCGCTCGGCGCGCGGGCCTTGCGTAAAATTACGGGCAAACATTACTGGGAATACCGGGGCGTGCCGGTCCTGCGGGAGCGAGGCGACGACCAATCGTTCGACGCGCGGTTTCTGGAGGCTCCGGCGGATTGCGTGCTGTTCGGCTACTTCCAGTCGCCGCTGTATTTCGAGAGCATTGCCGGTCCGCTGCGGGAGGAATTGAACGGCCTGCTCGCGCAGGCCGTTTTTGGAGGCTCCCGGCAAGATGCCCGGGCCACGGGAGCGCGGGCATCCTGCCCGCAATCTTGCCCATTCCCATCCCTATCAACTTCCATCCAACCGACTGCCGACAAGCTTTCAGCCCCAAACAGTGTCGCAGTCCATGTCCGGCGCGGTGATTACCTGATTCATCCGGCCTTCCATGTCTGCGACATGGCTTACTATCAGGAATCAATCCGCAAGATACGCTCCGACATTCCGGACGCGCGATTTTTCATTTTCTCGGATGATCCGGAGTGGTGCCGCGGCGAGTTCCGGGATACGGATCAGGAGGTGATCGATCTGAAGGACACCGCCGCCAATCCGCTTTACGACCTGCATTTGATGAGCCTGGCCAGCCATCACATCATCGCCAACAGCACCTACTCGTGGTGGGCGGCGTGGCTGGGCGAGAAGCCCGGGCAGCGGGTGATCATGCCGGATCACTGGTATGCGCACGGGATCGAGGCACCGATGGCGGAGAAGCGGTGGAAGAAGTGATTATGGATCTGGCCCGACGCTCACCGCACGTCGCTCTCATCCCGAATCAAACATTCGAAATCCAAAATCAACAATGCCCGCCAAACCATCACCTGCGCTCGCAATCCTCATCGGCCTTCTACTTTGGTCACTTGCTAGTCAACTGATAGAAGCTTTTTCTTGGGGGCATGCCAGCTTTCAGTTGACCGAGTGGCTGATCAATTATGCGGGAGGCTTTGTCCGCAGGGGCCTGCCCGGGGCGGTAATCTGGATGATCGCTAACCCGACCGGTATCCAAGCCAATCATATGGCGATCTTCTCGGGATTTTTGTGCTATATCCTGCTCACGATCTACCTTCTTCGGCGCGCAACTCCCACATTTCCAGCCATTCTTATCCTGTCTTGTATTGTGATCGGATTTCCGGCGTATCAAGACTCAATTGTCCGCAAAGATTGTCTTGGGCTGCTTTTCCTCATCGGCATTCTCTCAGTAGATCGGAGCCATCTCTCTCGAACAACGGTGATCCTCATTATCAATTTACTGGCCGGAGTGGCCATTCTTAGCCACGAGACTTTTGTATTCTATGCCCTTGCGGCCTTCATCCTCTTCAACCAGCGGAATCGAGAGAAACGTACCGTTGGTGAGATTGCACTGCAGAGTTTATCCCTACTTCCCGCTGCCGGATGCTTTCTTTTAACCGTGATTTACCACGGCACACCCGAGCAGGCCAATGCAGTCAATCAATCATGGCTGCCACTCTGGCGACTTACCGATCCTGGAAATCCAGGTCTGGAAACACCCAGTGCTGCGATCTACGCCCTCGGATGGACTTCCGAACAAGGACTTTCACTGAGTCTCTACATGCTGACGTCTGGATTCTATCAACCGATGGCATGGGCCATGGTATTTGTGATCGCCTTTGGCTTGGTGATCTTGTTCACCGGCCGGGACAATATGAATTCCGACTCTGTGAACCTTGATGTGAAGATCAAGTTTACCGCTATCCTCGTGGGTCAATGGATCTTAATCTCTCCACTCTTTTTGTTGGGGGTCGATTATGGGAGATGGCTATTCTTGTGGGTTGCGAGCTCGATCATCTTTTACATTAATGAACGCCGGGCTCCACGCGGGTTGGAAGTGTTGGTAGAAAGCGTCTTCGTGAAAGCAAAATTGCCCCAACTCTTCAAACGTCTGCCTGCAAGAGACTGGTATCTTCTTTTGTTCGGAGTTCCCGTGTGCTGGAACCTCCACAGCTTTCTATTTGCCAGTCCGATCAGCCGTCATCTTGAGACGATTTGGCGATGGTTCTGACTCAAACATCCCAACGTCACTGAGGCAAAATCCTGTCACAAAATTGATGTCGAATTATCCAAACAACTGGGCTGTCGTGATTCCCTTGGCCAATGAAGAAGCAGAGTTACCCGAATTTGCAGAGGCCCTTCGTTCGGTGATGGATGAGGCAGGAGGCGGTATGATCTATTTCATCATTGATCGGGTATCCACAGACCGCACCCTCGAGTTATGTCAGAAACTTGAAGAACAAGATTCGCGATACAAAACGAAATGGATTCCCCGAAACCGGAATGTCGTGGATGCCTACATCAACGGCTTCAAGGAGGCCCTCAAGGACGGGCACGAAATCATCATTGAGATGGACGGGGGAATGTCCCATGATCCACGGGCTATTCCGGCTTTCTTACGGGCACTCAACGAGGGAAATGACTGTGCATTCGGCAGCCGCTACATCAACGGGGGCTCAATGGTGAACTCGCCATTCAAACGCCGGCTTTTGAGCAAAGGAGGAACCCTTATCGCCCAATGGCTGCTGGGAGCCAAACTGGCCGATATGACCTCAGGATTTCAAGGATTCCGGCGAGATGTGCTGGTCAAGGTGGTGGCTTATCCGCTCCTTTCCAAAGCCCACTTCTACCAGACCGAGCTGCGATACCTTTTGCGGAATCAAAAACTGATTGAAGTTCCGATTCACTATCGGGCACCCTCTCCCAGGGTTTGCCCGGGAGCCATCCGCAATTCATTGGCGGTGCTTTGCCGCTACATGCTGCTGCGGCTCTCCGCCCGAGCACCAGAAATCCGATGACCGTGAAAATGCAGTTGCCTAACATCGATCTGGATTCACCGCTGGCGACGCCCGGAATCCAGAAGTGTTCCCGGGCGGCATCCGGGAACATGAGGACATTCCTGATCGCTAGCCCGGCGGCACGCCTCTTCCACTACATCTGGATGGTTTAAGAACTCCTGCTTCGAATCCTGCCCCCCCAGCGTCATCACCGCCCTATAGCCATGTCGCACCAGCCAACATTGGAAGAACCTACCAGGTTTTTTAGATTCGTCTGGGAAGAATTCCACTCAATTTCCCATGTCAAAATCAATCGCCATCATCATTCCGGCCCACAACGAAGAGCTGACCATCGTTGAGACTCTGAAGGATTTTCATCAGGTTTGCCCCGAAGCCGAATTCTATGTCATTGACAACGCCTCCAATGACCTGACCCTCGCATTGACTAGATCTGCCTATCAAGAACTCGGGTGCAGGGGAAGAATCCTGGAAGAACCCAAAAAGGGCAAAGCCGTGGCGGTTCGCAAGGCTTTCATGGAAGTCGATGCGGACATCTATGTGATGGTCGATGCGGATCTCACGTATCCCGCGAGCGACCTTCGGCATTTGCTTCAGCCTGTGCTGGACGGCAGAGCCGACGTGGTCTGTGGAAACAGGCATAGCACCGGTGCCTATCGTCGTGAAAACAAGCGGTTGATGCATGATTCCGGCAACAGACTCGTCCGGGTGCTGATCAATTTCTTCTTCAAGGGGGGTCTTCAGGACGTTTTTACGGGCTATCGCGTCATGTCCAAACGCTTTGTGAAGAACTATCCGATTCTCGCGGACGGCTTCGAGCTCGAGACGGAAATGAGCATCCACGCCCTTGACAAGGGTTATTCAATCATCGAGCTGCCGACCGCCTACCGTGACCGGCCCGAGGGATCGTTTTCAAAACTCAATACCGTCACGGACGGAATCCTGGTCCTAAAAACCATTTTTTCGATTTTCGTCAATTACCGGCCTCTGCTCTTCTTCAGCCTGTGCTCACTCGGTTTTGCGGTGGCCGGTCTTGTTACCGGGGCCGTGCCTGTCATCGAATACATTAACACTTCCAGGATCACGCACTTCCCGCTCGCGATTCTCGCCTCCGGACTCTCGATTCTGACGATGCTGAGCTTTTCAGTGGGGGTGATTCTGGACGGATTGGCGAAGGGGCAACGATTCAACCACGCGATTCAGCTTCTCCATTGGAAAGATCAATAAGAACGCTCCCGTGAGTTTTCAACCCAAGTAACACAAGATGCGAGCCCCCGCGAAAAAAAAGCCAGTGACCGGTTCCTGGACAGAGAAATTCACCACCATCTGGATCCTTTTAGCCACGGGATTTTCCGCTGGAGCCATGCTGCTTTCGGCGTTCTCCCTACTCAATCGTCCGGGGAACATGATACTTCTGGCTATTGGCGTGGCGGGCTCAATATGGGGGTATGTCAAACTGAGCGGTAGTCCGCGGTCCTTCAACGGACTGAGATGGCGCCGATTTCGCAGGCCATTCCCCCTGCTCTATCTGCTGTGCGCACTGTCGGCGCTGGTGGGTGGCGTCATTCATTCACCAACCAATCACGATGCCCTAAGCTATCGGGTACCGCGGCTTCTTCACTGGTTATCGACAGGACAATGGCACTACATCGGCGGGGCGGACACCCGGATGGACTTCAGCGGAACAGGCTTCGAGGCAATGATGCTTCCTGCGTTCGCCGCCCTCCACACGTTGAGGTTCGCATTCCTGATCAACGCGGCTTCATATCTTCTTCTTCCCGGACTGATCTTCTCGGTGTTCTCGGCGCTCGGGATCAAGAGGTCGATTGGAGCCAGGTGGATGTGGATCATTCCGTGCGCGTCCTGCTTCGCCATGGAGGCGGGGAGCATCGGAAATGATTTGCCGGCATGCGCCTATATTTTAGCGGCTTTGTTTTTTGGTCTTAAGGCAATCGAGACAGGAAGATGGACACATATCGTGCTCGCGGTCCTTGCCTCGGCTCTGATGACAGGGATCAAGGTGGTGAGTCTTCCACTCCTTTTGCCAATTGCGATTTGCATGCTGTGGGTGTTTCTCAAGCATCCCAAATTGATTTTCCCCGCTGCGGCAACCGCGGTTCTCGCCACGACGATTTCGTTTCTTCCCATAGCGGTTTCCAACACGCTGAACGCGGGGGACTGGGCGGGCGACTCGAACAGCCTGCTCAAGGTCCAGGATCCCGTGGTCGGCCTGGCGGGCAACGCGATTATCATCGGGAGCGCGAGTCTTGCGCCCGCGATTTTTCCTCAGTCGGAAAAACTGAATGTTTGGTTCAACAGCAGCATCGCGGAAGGCTCGCTGAGTTGGATTAAGGCCGGTTTCGCGGATTTCCGCATGACCCATCCGCAACTGGCTTCCGAAGAACATTCCGGTCTCGGGCTAGGTGTCAGTGCCGCCCTGATTCTCGGTGTGGCGGGAGCCTGGCGACAGCTCCGGATCAAGAGGCTTGTGAGTCCGGGTGGGCTCATCTTCGCTAGCTTCTGGTGCGCCCTGTTGTTTTTCATGGTCAAGCTCGCCAATTGTGGAGCGCCACGGCTGATCGCGCCTTATTACGCCGGGCTGATTGGGCTGCCGCTGCTTCTCATTCAATCCGGCAAGGTATTCGCGAAAAAGTGGTGGCGGCTGAGCAGCCTTCTACTCTTGCTGCCGATTGTTCCGGCATTGGCAATGAGCCCGGCACGGCCACTTTTTCCGATGAGGACGATTGTAGAGATTCTCAAGGACATGGGGATCCAGAGTGCCACACTGTCCCGAATGGATACTGTTTACGAGGTTTATGCGAACCGATATGACGCGTATCGACCGGTAAGGGACCTCCTGCCGGAAAATACGACCTCAATTGGCTTCGCCGGCACGAGTGGTGAATCTCAGTATTCCTTTTGGCTCCCCATGGGAACACGGCGGGTGGTTGACTTCACGCCAGGCCGGAATGGAGAACTGCCGGACACTTCAAATCTGGATGCCATTGTTGCCTCCGCCTGGGGCACAAATGACCGGTTCGGCATGACTCCCCAGCATCTGGCCGAGCGTCTCGATTGGGAAATCATCGGAAGCATCCCTGTAAGGACGCTCGCCTCGAGCGATGCGATCGAATGGTGTGTTCTGGTTCCAAAAAACCGGACCAAGACGAATCGTGAATCTGAGCCGCGATTTTAGGCCAGACCCCGGCGAGGCGGGGAAAAGCTGCTTCCGGTCGAGCAAATCCAATTATCCCGAATAATATCATCCAGCGCCATGGCAAAAACCACCACCGATCCCTACGAAATCGAAGAGGATCCATTTTTCGCACAGGACCTCGCCCAGATGGCGAAGGCGACAAATTACATGGCTTGGCAATTTCAACTCATCAAACCCCATCTCGGACGCTCGATCCTTGAGATCGGTGGAGGCATCGGGAACTTTACCGCACTTCTCGCCGAGTGTGCGGATCAGGTCATCAGCATCGAACCGAACCAACACTGCTTCGCCAAGCTCATTGAGAAAACGGCACATCTCAAGAACGTCACCGTCCATGACACCACGGCGGAAGATCTGGCGAATCTCATTCCAAAGGAATATCGGGCCGACACGGTCGTCTGCATGAACGTGTTGGAGCATTTGAGAGACGACGAACTCGCCATCAACACATTTGGCCGATATCTCAGGCGCGGAGGCAATCTTGTGCTCATCAATCCGGCAGTTCCGTGGATCTTCGGAGACATCGACCGAAAACTCGGACATTATCGCCGCTATTCAAGGCAAAGCACGCTTGACCTCCTCGCTGCTACCGGACTCAAACCGGTAAAGCTGCGCTATTTCAATTTTATCGGCGTCTGGGGCTGGTGGTGGAACGCACGGGTAGCCAAAGCAGAAACCCAAAGCGACATCCAGATCAGGATCTTCGACAAGCTGATCGTCCCGGTCGCTTCGCGACTTGAGTCATTGGTGCCACTTCCGGTGGGGCAATCCCTTTTTGTTGTCGCTGAAAAATGAAATCGCCGAAGGCCACACCGATCCCGCCGCCAATCCAGTTAGGGAAATTTTTGATCGAATAGGCACCCCTTTTTCATTCCCGCTCCTCCATTACAAAAGATGCCATGCCTTATGCCGCAAATTTTATGAAAGTTGAATTGAATCATCCACCAAAGGTGGAAAACACCCGTGCCGAGGCCATGTTGCCAGCCATCGGTGGATTTCCTCCTTCTGACCGCCCCTTGTTCCTGGCGGGCTACAGCGAGTTGTGCCGGCTCGATCTGAGCGGCAAGCGCGCGCTGGAGATTTGCGGCGGCTTCGGCAAGCTGGCGGCGGGACTCGCCGAGGGCTTCCCGCAGGCAGAAGTGATCGGGCTGGACCTGTATGCCGCCTCGGGACCTGAGATCGACGAGCGGATGAAGCGCCTTCCCGGACTTTCCTATGTGGCGGGCGACGCGTTCGACCTATCTGAATACGCGGAAGCATCGTTCGATCTGGTGTGGGGCCAAGCCGCGCTGCACCACCTGGCCCATGATATCGACGGCTTGTGCGAACAAGTGTCCCGCGTGCTCAAACCGGGAGGACGTTTCGTTTTCATCTTCGAACCGATGGGACACAACCTACTGGTCGCGGCGATCCGCGCGGTGCGGATGGCCCAGGGCGAACTGGGCGACGAGAGCAATCTGTATCTCTCGCAGTTCGAGCGGATGAGCCGGTATTTCTCCAGGTGTGAAGTCCAGATGTTCAATTTCCTCGGCTATCCGATGAAGGCGGTTTCGGATCGCTTTGGATTTCTATCCAGCGCGGTCCAGCGCTTGGATTCGTGGTTGTTCCGGCGTTTTCCCAAGCTCCTGCGTTACGGCGCGAACTGCAATGTGATCTTCACCAAGTAGCGGCGATCATTGGTCGCCGTGACTGCTTATGACATCGTGTATTCCAACTCGGTGATCGAACACGTCGGCACTTGGGAAGACCAGCTGGCATTCGCTAACGAAGCACTGCGGGTGGGGCGCAGCCTGTGGACCCCGGCTTATAGCTGTCCGGTGGAACCCCATTACCTAGGATTGTTTAGCCACTGGTTCCCGGCTTCGTGGCATGTGCGCATCGCGCGCTGGACGAGCGGGGTTGGACTCACTGGAGCGGCGGACCTGCAATCCATCGCAAGCACCACACGCTTGCTGACGATGAAGGAATTCCGGATCCTGTTTCCTGATTGCGAAATCTGGACCGAGCGTCTCTTTGTGCTATTTCCCAAATCTTTTGTCGCGCTGAGAAGACCCGCATCATGAGTCCCAATTTCACGATCATTACCCCCTCGCTGAACTACGGCCACTTCCTCGAGGATTGCCTCACAAGCGTCGCGGGACAAACGGGCGTGACCTTCGAGCACTTGGTCATCGACGGCGGCTCGACGGATGATAGCGCGGCGGTGGCGGCGCGGTTTCCGCATGCGAGGTGGACGCAGGAACCCGACACTGGGATGTCCGATGCGATTAACAAGGGGTTTGCGCGGGCGCGAGGCGACTGGGTGATGTGGCTCAACGCGGATGACCGGCTCAAGCCCGGAGCACTGGCGGAGATGCTAGTTATGTTAGGGAAATCCACGCTGGACGTGGTCTATGGCGATTGGGATTTCATCGATGAAGCGGGACGTTTCCAGCGACACGTGAAAGCTCCGCGGTGGTCGCTGTTCGTGAACGTGCACCATCATTGCTTCATCGGCTCGACCGCGGCGTTCTATCGAAGGGCGACGGTAATCGGAGAGGGATACCGATTGCGGGAGGATTTCCGTTATGTGATGGATGGCGAGTTTTACGCGCGGCTGGATGCGGCGGGGAAACGTTTCGAACAGGTGCCGGTGTGCGTGGCGGACTTCCGGCTTCATGGAGCTAACGCCTCGCAGCGCCATTTGGGGAAGACCCGGGATATGGAGACCATTCTATCCGCCGAGCGACAGCACGTCGAATCACGGGCGATCCGGCGGGCTTACGGGATCACGCTGTTTGACGATCCCTATCTGAACGGCCTGGTTGACGGGGTGTTGTGGATCGCGGCGCGATTTTGGAAGATGTGCATGAAATGAATTAGAACAGTCGAAGGTCTAAAAGTCGAAGGTCTCAAGGAAAGGCTGCGACCGAGACTCGTCCTTTCCGACTTCCGACTTCCGACTTCCGACTTTAAGACTTTAAGACTTTAAGACTTTAAAACTTTAAGACCTTCTTCCCATGTCCCCGCCCCTCAAAATCGCCGCCGTCCTTGCGACGATGAACCGTGCGGAAACCGCGAAAGAATGCGTGCTGGCTTTGGCACGGCAGACGCGACCGCCGGACCTCGTGGTGGCGGCGGACAATTGCTCGACGGATGACACGGTGGAGGTATTGGAAAGTCTGATGGATTTGCCTTTCAGATTGTTAGTTTGCCGCATGCCGGAAAACCGGGGCAATGCCGGCGGCGTGCAGGAAGCGATGGATCAGGCGTTCGCGGAAGGGGCCGACGCGGTTTGGATTTTAGACGACGATTCCTGGCCACGCGAGGCGGCGTTGGAGGCCATGCTGGAGGGGCGGTGGAATCCTAACATCGTGCGCCACGCGTTGCAGGAAGATCCGCGCAGCGGGAAATTTACCTGGCCTTTGCAGGTCGAGGACGGGCGCGGTGGCTGGCGTTTGGTTTGGAGCGAGCAGGAGCTGCCGGACGGTCCGCAGGTGCGCAGCAGGATTTCATGGACGGGAGCGCTGGTGCCGCGGGAGGTCCGCGAGGCGGTGGGTCCGGTGAACGGCGATTTGTTCATCCGCGGCGAGGACGAGGAGTATCCTTGGCGGATCGAGCAGGCAGGGTTCCAACAGGAAGTCGTTCGCGGCGCGGTGATGGATCATCCCGGCCCGCTGGATGTGGTGCACTGGCGGGTTTTTGGAAAAAGTCTCTTCTTCGAGCGAGGGCTGGAGGACTGGAAGCTTTATTACAAGGTCCGCAACATGGTCTGGCTGAAACGCCGGCAAGCGGGCGAGCTGGCAGCCGTCAAGATGGCAATCGCTTACTCGGTCGCGGCAATCACGCTCGATGGCCCGAAACGCATTCCGCTGCTGCGGCGGGCGATTCGGGATGGATGGCGAGGAAAGCTGGGGAAGATGAGCGGGAAGTGACCGGCAGCGCGCAGAGCTATCGGATGACAACCCGTCGAGGATATTTCCGTTGGAGATAGGAGTGGGCCATCAGCGCAAGAGCGATGCCAACGGCGTCGCTGGCGAGATCAAAAACATCCACCCAGTCGAAGCCAAAGCCGAAGGCCAATTGCGCGGCCTCGATGGCGAGGGCGAGAATGATGGCGAGCGAGCGCGCCGATTTGCGCCCGACCAGGCAGGCCATCGCCAAGGTCGGGGCGAAGAGCAGGATAACGTGGAGCAGAGGGCGGGCGTTTGCCGCATAGTGCTTAAGGCGCAGGGTGAAGTCCCCTTGATTGGGAATTTTGCCGACGGATTTTAAGGCTGCGGGATGGGCGGATGACAGATCCACCGTCGGCGTTGACGGTTTCGAAACGGATGGTGAATGATCCGGAACTGTGGTTTCCGAGCCGATTTGAAACGCCCCGCCAAAAAACCTGACGTCTTTCCAAGGGCCTGGAACGACGAAATAAAGACCCATCACGAGCCAGATCGCGGAGGCTAACAGCGGGCGGAGCGACCCGGTTTTGGCGAGCGGTCCGATCCAAGCGACCGCCCAGGCAAGCCAGCCCGCCAGCAGAAACCAGCGGCCGATTTTCCAGATCCATCTCTCGCGCAGGACGGTGGCCTCGAACATCGAGAGCTCGAGGTCGCCCGAGGTCCCAAGGTTTTCCAAGCGCAGGGCCGGGATCGCTGGCGGATGGTCGGGTCTCAGCACCATTTCGGCGGCTCCGCTGGTCTGATCCTGCCTGACAGAACAAAACGGATTATTTTCCCAAGCGGAGCTGGGAGTCGGCGAATGCCACTCGATCATGCATCGCCCGTCCTGCCACTTTTCCAGACCCGGCCTGAGGTGGGTGGCGGAAACTTGGAAGCGGACGTGGAGGAAATTCGCCGCATGGATCCCCGGCAGATCCATGCGGGCGACGACTTTGGAATGAGTCTGATCCACCCGCAAATGCAGCCGAGGAGCGGAGTCCGGGCCCAGCCACTCGACGCCGGGAGCCGGACTGGCGAGGGCGCGGAGATCGGAAAGGCGCACGGTCGGATATTCGGGCGAGCGCTCGAAGCGGTGCTGCCACAGACCATAAAGGGCCCCCAACAGGATTACGAAAGTTCCGAATAAGGTGATGCGGCGCATTTCTTGCGCCAGAAAACACTTCAAGGCGCGCTTTCCAACTAAATTCCGGCCCGCCGGTCTGAAGTCGGCGTCCGTGACCAAATCGGCACCATTAGACGAATCTACGATTGCAGAGGATGGATTTTTAGTAAATCTACGGCCACCGGGTTTTCCGGTTTTCATTGCCCATTTGACTAACCCATGGCTATCAGCCGCAAAGATTCATTTACCCTCCAGGTCCTCCAACTGACCGACGCCCTCCTGGTGTGGCTCGCTTTTTGGCTCGGGGGAGAGGTCCGTGGCTGGCTCGGGATCGGAGACGGGGTGGAGGAGCTGTGGAAGAGCATGAACTGGGTGCTCTACATCGCGGTGCCGTTCACCCCGCTGATCTTGGAAAGATTCGGTTTTTACGATCGCCTCAGGCACAAGGACACCGGTGCGGTTATGTGGCAGCTGATCCGCTCGATCGTGGTGATCGTGCTCATTCTCGGCGTGTTCGCGGTCTTTGCGAAGCAAGCGGATACGCGCCGACTGGTGCTTGGACTCGGCTTGGTTTTCGTGTTTATCCTCCTCCTGGTGCGGGACCGGACCACTGCCGCTTGGTTGAAACGCCAGACCGAGACCGACGCGACCAAGGAGCGGATCGTGGTGGCGGGGTCGGGCGGCGAAATGAAGGACCTGCTGGCGGAGCTCGACCCGGAAATCGTCTCCGGCTGGAAGGTGGTCGATCACTTCGACCTAAATACCCGCGAAGTTCAGGAGCTCTTCAGCTTGTTAAAAGAGCAGTCGGTGAGCCGGGTCGTTTTCGCCGCAAAGAACACCGAGTTTGAAAAAGTGGCCCGCGCGGTGGAGGCCTGCGAGCTGCAAGGGGTAGAGGCATGGATCGCGGCGTCATTCATCCGCTCGCAGATCGCGCGGCCGGTGTTCGACGTGATCGGGAACAAGCCGATGATGGTGTTGCGCTCGACGCCCGAGCTGTCGTGGGAGCTTCTGAGCAAGGAGGTTTTCGACCGGGTCGCCGCCTCAGCGATCATCCTGATCACCTTGCCGCTGTGGATTTTCGCGGGGGTCGGAATCGCCCTGAAAAGCCCGGGCGCGCCGGTGTTTTTTTCCCAGATGCGGGCGGGCCGGTATGGCCAACCGTTCCGGATGTTGAAATTCCGGACGATGGTGGCGAATGCCGAAACCATGCTCGACCAGATCAAGGAAGACCACGGCAACCACATGGACGGGCCGGTTTTCAAGCTCCACAACGACCCGCGGATTTTCGCGTTCGGGGCGTTTCTACGGAAATTCAGTATCGACGAGCTGCCCCAGCTTCTCAACGTGGTCACCGGCGAAATGAGCTTGGTGGGGCCGCGGCCGCTGCCGGTCTATGAAGTGGAGGCGTTTTGCGAGCTTTCCCACCGCCGCAGGTTGAGCGTGAAACCGGGGATCACCTGCGAGTGGCAAGCCGGTGGCCGCAACACCATCACCAGCTTCGAGGAATGGGTGGCGATGGACCTCAAATACATCGACAACTGGTCGCTATGGCTGGATTTCAAAATCCTGGCCCGGACTATCCCGGCAGTGTTGTTCGGGAAAGGCGCGGCTTGAGAACAAGATGAGATGCTGAGCGTCTCATGATGGATTTCAGTGCTTCCAGTTTCAGATTTCAGCTTTATTCGCCACGTGCCTGCCGTCACCGCCCTCTTTCTCGCCGCCGCCTTGATTCTCGCGGTGGTTGTCGGCCCGCAGACGCGGCCTTGGTCTTGGGGACCGGCGTCGCTGGCATTGGGCCTTTCAGTAATCGCGGCGCTGCCGGTGTTCTGGCGGAAACGCCGCTTCACTGCGGATTTCTGGCTGATCGGCTTGGGCACGGCCACCGTGGCTTGGTTTGGGTGGCGGACGTGGATTTCTCCGGTGGCGGAACTGGGGGAAGCGGACTTGTTATTGCTGTGCGGAGCCGTTGGCAGCTTCATCAGCATTCGGGCGATCGAGGGCAACGTAGCGGCCGAGCGGATTCTGCTGTGGGGTGTCGCGCTGTTACTGCTGGCGAACGTCGTTGTCGTCGGGATGCAGGTGATCGATCCGTCGTTCACCCCGGTGTTCCGCTCGCGCGTGCCGGGATTTCCCTCGGGATTTTACGCACATTACAATGAGGCCGCCAACTACCTGATTGCTTCGTCATTGTTAGTGGCGGCCGCGGCGTTGTTCGGGCGACAGGCATGGATGACGCGCATCTTGTGGTGCTTGATTGCGGTCGCAGGATTAGCGGCTGTCTATTTCACCCGCTCGCGCGGGGGCATTTTGGGGGCGGCGGTGGGCAGCGGGGTTTTCGCATTCGCCGCCTTGGCGATTGGCCAGCGGCGCAAGGCGCCGTGGTTCGCGCCCGCGTTGATCGCGATTCCGATCATCGGTCTGGCGATCGGCGGATTTCTCCTCTCCGGCTGGGAGGATTCCCAAGAGCTCAGGCGCGCTGGGAGCGGGATCGACGTCATTTTCGATAACCACTGCCGGCTGCATTTCCTGGGAGTCGCGTTGTCCTGCATCGGCCTGCATCCACTGGCGGGTGGCGGCAGCCGGAGTTTCAGTTGGGAGAGTTTCCGCTTCGCCGACAAGACGCTGCAAGGCAACATGGTCACTTACGTCCCCGAGCAGGTGCACAACGAATGGCTGCAGGCCGCCACCGACTACGGGATCATCGGCGCGGGTTTGCTAACCGGCTTGCTGGCCGCGCTGGCGATCGTCGCGGTGATTCGGATTCTGTTTCCCGGGCCTTCGCCGGAACCCGGCTCGGGAGATGCGTGGCGTCTCGGAGGTCTTGCGGCGCTGGCAGGGATGTTCGTCCAATCCTGCTTCAGCTTCGTGTTCCATCTGCTGCCGGGAGTTCTCCTGCTGGGAATCTGCCTCGGGCAGTTGGCCAGTGCGTCGGCCAACCCTGTCGGGACGACAAAGCGCGTCGGAGCGCAAATCCTGCTTTCTCTAGCAGCGCTCGCCTGCGCCATCCTGCTGCTTCCGCTGGGATGGAAAGGCACTCAAGTCACCCGAATCCTGTGGCCGAGCTATTTGGGCAAAGTGGCGGCGACATCGAACGAAGCGCGCGTCGAGGCACTCACGGAAGCCATCCGGCTGTGGCCCGGGCCTACCTTTTATCAAGAGCGGGCGTTTATTTTTCAGGAAGCCGCCGCCGCAGGCGCAGGTGCCGGGCCCAAAACCCAAGCCGCGGCCGAGCAGGCGATCCGCGATTACGAAACCGCCGAGCGGCTTCACCGGTACGCTCCAAGCCCTGTGGTCAACCGCGCCAATTTATTGAGCCAGCTACATCGCGACGCCGAGGCGGAGGACGGTTATAACCGGGCGATCCAACTACAGGGCGGGATGGAACCCGGATTCCGCGGCCGCTTTTCCCTCGCCAACCACCTCCTGCGCAAAAGCATCCGCCAGTTCAGCACGCAGGATCCGTCCCCCGCCCTCGCGTCCGTGGAAATCGCCGCCCAACAGATCGAGGAAGCCGTCGCCCAGATGCATTGGATCATTCCGGACATGAAGGATTCGAGAGTCTCGATCCACGAAAGCCTCGGTGCAGCGCGCGAGGCCAATGGCGACTATCAGGGTGCCATGACGGCCTATGATTTTACCGTCACGCTGACTAGCGGTGCTCGGGCGCATTACCGCGCCGGGGTTTTGCATGGAAAAATGGCCACCACGGCTTGGAACGCTCGCCGGCCTGCGGAGGCGCTCGCACATTTCATCGAGGCTAAAAGCCGCATCGGCCGAACCGCTGAATTGCCCCAAGGCGTCACTCCCAGCCAGCGCGTCGATTACCTCGCCTACCTCGACCGGACGATCGCGTTTCTCAAGGGCGCGAAAATCGAGCCGATGAAGTTGGAAAAATGAAACCGCCGCTCAGCGGGTCACTTGGTTCCAATCAATCTGCCGCTCGGCGAAATCCGCGAGGAACTTCCGCAGCTTGGCATCCGCCTCGGCCTCGGTGACCTCCTTTTCGATCCACGGCACCTTGCCATACCACATGGAAACCGAAGTGTATGCCCAGCGCTGATCCATGCCGCGCACCAAGCGGTCCTTCATGTCGATGAAGGTCCGGGTTAAGTGATCGTTAGTCACGTGATCGTGACCGACGAAAAAGTAATAGGTCAGGCAGTTGAATTTTGCATACTCTTCACGGTCCTTGTTAGTAGCGATTTGTTGCGACTGGATAGAAACCAGCCGCTTGGTAGCGAACTGGCGGCCGTTTGAGAGCTTCAGAATTTGGTCGCTGGAGGAAGTGATGTTGTGCCCCTGCGCGGGCATGCAACGCTCCGGGCGGTGGATCGAATTGTTGATATCCGCACCTGATAGCACGATGGAAAGGTCCACACGGTCCGGGACGAGATAGCCATCTGCATTCACCTCGCCGGGGCGGGCGGTTAGGCAGATCGCCTTGGAGAACTGAGTGTCGCTTTTGAGCGTGCCGATCTCCGCCTCGCTAGGCGACTGGCCTCCCAGCGACCAGCTTCCGGAAGTGGCGGGCAATTCCATCCTCACCGCAGACTGGGCGACCGCGCCCACCTTGGGCAGGAAATAGATCGCGCTGAAGGAGCTCCCCAGAAACAACGGCAGCAGCCAGGATTTAATTTTCATGATTCTGGCAGCAAGGGTTTGGATTCGGCGGTGCGGGTGACGACCAACCGGCGGAGTTGGCGCTGCTTCCTCTTCCATGGCAGGCCGCCCTCGAGAAGCGAATGGATAGCCAGCAAGAGCATCAGCGAAAATGGATAGAAAAGCAGCAGCCCCGACCAATCATGCCAGGTGCCCCTCGCCCACTCCGCGTCGCCGTATTCGCCGATCACGAAGATGGAAGTCACCCGCAGCGCGTTGCCGAGAATCGCCAGCGGGAAGGCTGCTAGAAACAGCAGCGCCTTTTTCCAAAACGCCATCTTTGCGATGTAGGCCCACGCCGCGGAAATCATCAGCAAGGCCATCAGCGAGCGGATCCCGCTGCATCCCGCGGCGATGTCCAAAGGCTCCCAATCCCCCTTGAGCGGCAGCACCTTGGTGCCCTCCACATAGGTTTCCACTCCGAACCAACCCGAGCCGTGGTGGGCCATCGAAGTGGCGAGCAACTGCAAGTGCGTGGTCGCCTGTTGGAAGCTCGGCAGCGGGATGGCCAACCAGAAAAAGAACAACGGAAACGTCAGCATCTTCGCGACCCGCCAGCCCCACATATACCAAGCGCCGCCCCACAGGATGAACGGCAACCCGGCCATCGCGATCCGCGGCTGGAGCGTCCGGTAAGCGGCCACATAAAATAACACTCCCACCAACACCGCCAGCAGCCCCCAGCCGCTTTCCTTGCCAACCAACGCCTTGAGGTCTTTGAGACGATAGAAAATCAGACCCGCGATCACAAAAAGAAATAACAGCCCGTGCTCGTAGTCGGTCTCGCCGTTCCACGCGCTGTAAATCCAGCGGAATGCCGACTGCCCGCGGCCGGAATCATAGCGCGTTTCAAAGCCGTAAAACCAAACCACCAACGCCACCGATACCAACACCGAGGCCCATGAAATCCATTTCCCCGCGCCTTGAGAACAGGGTGTCGGGGCGGCGGCGATCGCCTCGGGTGAGCTGGATGACATTAGGGGAAGTATGGGTTGGACGATTTCCGAGCAAAGTATTGCCGACACCCTCTCGACTGTCAACAATCAGCCCGCCTGCCCGTTTATCGCTTATTTCTCTCATGAAAATCATCAGTGGAACCGCTCACCGAGCCCTTGCCGAACGTATCGCCGACAGTCTCGGCCAACCCCTGGCCGACGTCCACGTCTCCGCCTTTCCTGATGGCGAAACCGAGGTGAAAATCAACGAGAACGTCCGCGGCGCGGATGTCTTCATCGTCCAACCCAGCTGCCCGCCGACCAACCACAACATCATGGAATTGTTGATCATGGTGGACGCCGCCCGCCGCGCCAGCGCCGAGCGAATCACCGCTGTCATGCCGTTCTTCGGTTACGCCCGCCAAGACCGGAAGGACCAACCACGCGTGCCGATCACCGCCAAACTGGTCGCCAACTTGCTGACCTCCGCCGGCGTTAACCGGGTCCTCACGATGGATCTCCACGCGCCGCAGATCCAAGGGTTTTTCGACATCCCCGTGGATCATCTCTACGCGAAATCCGTGCTCATCGGCTACCTCCGCGAACGTCACCCGGACACCTCCAATCTCACCGTCGTCTCGCCCGATGTCGGCGGCGTGAAAATGGCCCGCGCCTACGCCGACGCCCTCGGTGCCGAGCTCGCCATCGTCGCCAAACACCGGGTCAGTGCCACCCGCGTCGAGGCGATGAACGTCATCGGCGAGGTGAAAGGCCGCGACGTCCTGCTGGTGGACGACATGACCGAAACCGCCGGCACCCTCACCGCCGCCGCGGAAATCCTCCACAAAAACGGTGCCAAACGCATTTACGCCGGCGTTTCCCACGCGATTCTCGCCGAGCTCGGCCACCAGCGCATCCGCGATTCCAAAATCGAGGAAATCATCACCACCGATTCCGTGCCGCAAGCCGCTGGACCGAAAGTCCAAGTCGTGAGTATCGCCCCGATGCTCGCCGAGGCGATCCGGCGGATCCACGGCGGCGAGTCGATCACCTCGTTATTTGCGGTCTGAAACCGGCGAGCGAGCGTTTCCCCGAACAAATTTTTGACAAGTCCCGATCCGGCCGCTAAACACGCCGCCCCCGTACTGGGTGCAGTAATCCCCGGCGGTAAATCAAACAAAACGACCACAAGTCATGGCCAAGAAAACAACACTCCAAGCAGCACCACGCGCACGCAGCGGCACCGGGCGCCTCAAACAAATGCGCCGCGAAGGCTGGGTTCCATCCGTGATCTACGGAAAAGGCACTGAAAACATCAACCTCAAGGTCGATGCCAAGACTTTCGCCGACCTCCTTGCCCACAGCAGCTCGGAAAACATCCTCGTCAACTTGGAAATCGAAGGCCACGGCACCCGCCTCGCCTTCCTTCAATCCATCCAGCACGACTCGCTCTCCGGCGTCACGCTCCACGCCGACTTCCGCGCCATTGACGAAAAAACCGCCATCACCGCCCACATCCCGACTCACCTCAACGGTGAATCGGCAGGCGTCAAAGCTGGCGGCCTGATCGAACAATACGTCCACGCCATCGAAATCACCTGCCTTCCAAACGACCTCCCCGAGACCATCGAGGTCGACATCAGCCACCTGCAAGTGGGCGATTCGCTGCACATCGGCGACATCACCTTGCCCGCCGGTGTCCGTGCCACCCACGCCGCTGAAGTCGTGGTCGCCCACGTCGGCAAGCCGGCCGGCGCCGTTTCCGAAGAAGCGACGGCACCTGCCAAATAAGCGGAATTCCGTTTCTCCCAAAGCGCCCGGTCTGCTCACGCGGCCCGGGCGTTCTTTTTGATTTGAAATTTCAAATCTCGAATCTCAAATCACCCACCATGTCCTTCTCCCTCATCGTCGGCCTCGGAAATCCCGGCAAGCAATATGAACAGACCCGCCACAATGTCGGCTTCATGGTGCTCGAGCGCCTGGCTGCCGCCGACGGCACGACCTTCCAGTCCGTCCCTAAGTGGCAAAGCCACCTCGCCAAAATCCCCGGCGACGGCACCCTGCTGCTCAAGCCGCAGACGTTCATGAACCTCAGCGGTCGCGCGGTTCAGCAAATCCTCTCGTTTCACAAATGGACGGCCGAGCAAATGCTGGTCGTTTATGACGACGTCGCCCTCCAGCTCGGCACCCTCCGCTTTCGCGAAAAAGGCTCCGCCGGCGGCCACAACGGCATCAAATCCATCATTCAGCATCTCGGCACCGACGCGTTTCCGCGCCTCAAGCTCGGCATCGGTGCCAGCGAACCCGGCGAAATGACCGGCCACGTGCTCGGGAAATTTTCGCCCGACGAGCGCCCGCTTCTCGAAAACATGCTTGCCACCGCTCTGGATGCCGTGCAGCTTGCGCGCTCCCAAGGCATCGCCGCCGCGGCGCACCGCTTTCACACACGTAACAATCCACTCCCAGCACCAGATGAGTCGCAAATACCAAGGCCTGATCGTCCTTAATACCAAGTCCCTCGAAGGCACCGTCGACGAACTCGTCGCTTCGGTTGCCAAAGAGCTCGAAGCCGAAGGTGCCAAGCTCGACAAAGTCGCCCAACTCGGCCGCCGCCAGTTCGCCTACGAATCCCGCCACCTCGAGTCCGGCCACTACGTTAACTACACCTTCCAAGGCGCACCCGAAGTGATCACCAAGATCCAGAATCGCCTGCGTTTGAACGGCCACGTCCACCTGCAGCACTTCGTCCGGGTCGCCTAAGTTTTCGCTCGCAACCGCGGGTCCAAACCTCCAGAAATCCTCCTGCTATGGCCAATCTCAACAAAGTCATGCTCATCGGTAATCTCACCCGGGATCCCGAATTGCGCCACACTCCGAAAGGCACCGCTGTTTCCGAAATCAGCATGGCCATCAATCGTGTCTGGAACAACGACCAAGGCCAGAAGCAGGAAGAGACGACCTTCGTCGAAGTCACGTTGTGGGGCCGCCAGGCGGAACTTGCCCAGCAATACCTCACCAAAGGCCGCCCGGTTTACATCGAAGGCCGCCTCCAGCTCGACAGCTGGGACGACAAGGAAACCGGTAAAAAGCGCAGCAAACTGCGGGTCATCGGCGAGAACATGCAATTCCTCTCCAGCGGCACTGGCGCGGGTGGCAACAGCGGTGGCGGCAATTTTTCCGAGCGCCCCCCGCAACCCTCTTCCACCCCGCAGCAACGTTCCGGCCCGGCGCAAGGCGCATCCGCAGCTCCCGCCGACGACTTCCAGGAAGACGACGACATCCCGTTCTGAATCTTCAAACCGATGTTATTCCAAAGCGAGGCCGCGCAAGCAGCCTCGCTTTTTTCATGCCCGGGCTCTTCAGTCCGAGCGGACGTCATACCAGAATTGGTCCGCCGCTTTCCGGTCGTCGCCGCGGAAAACCTTGCGGACGAAGCCGGGGTTGCGGAACAAATACCAATCGCCGAATTGGTCGAATTTTCGGCAGGAAGTGACCAGCGGAGTCCACAACAGGGTGCCCCACGAGCGCCTGGATTTCCGGCCGTGGGCTTTCAGGCGCTGCGCAAAATCGACGTCCTCCACCGAGACGAAGCGCGTGTCGAAACCACCGATCGCCTCGAAATCCCGCTTCAAAAACCAGAACAACCCGAAGCTCACGCCGGTAAACGCGAGATATGGCAAGATGGCGAAGCCGCTGGCGACAATTCCAAGCGACCAGCGTTCGGGTAGAACCATCGCGCCACCGCCGACGACTTTTCCCGAGTCGAGGCGCTTGAGAATTTCCACGAAACTATCAGGATGCATCCGGCTGTCCGCGTCGCAGGTGACGATGATTTCACCCGCAGCAGCGGCGACTCCGGCGTTGCGGATGGCGGATAGATTTTTCGCGTCTTCGCGGACGATTACGCAGCAATGACGACGTGCGATTGCCTCTGTATCATCAGTGCAGCGGTTGAGGATGACGATGGTCTCGACCGCGGAAGCGATCCGGCCAGCGGCTTGCCGCGCGGCTTTGAGGCATGCCGGAAGAAATGCCGCTTCGTTATGGGCGGGAATGATGAGGGAGATCCGGGGCATCACTGCGGTTCGTCCGGCTTGGCCGGTTGCTCCGGTTTTCCGCCAAGGATTCCATCGAGAATCCCGCTGATTTCACGCACGGTCTTGCGGGTTTCTTGAATGATCTTTTCGCCCTTTTCGATCGTTTTGGGAGAGGGATCGCCGAGCAGCGAGCGGCTGAACTTGAGCGCCTGCTCGCCAGTTTCGGGGAGCTGTTCGAACATCCGCAAGCCCGCCGCGGCAATCAGCCGGTTCGTCAAATCCTCCTTCGGATCCTCCAAGCTGCCGGTGATCCGCAGCGTGGTCCACAGCAAGCCGCGCTCGCCAGGCGCGAACACGTCGGTCTCCGCTCCGGGAATGGTGGCCAGCGTGCCGGGTGCCAGCCCGAGGCGGAAAATGCCGTCCAATTCCCGGCTGCGGAGGGTGATGTTGCCCACGATCCGCACCAGTCCCTCGCTGGCAAGCACCAGATTTGTCAGGGCGAGCTCGCCCTGTTTCCACCGCCATTCAGTGTGCGCCTCATTGAGCGTTAGCATCCGGAACCGCCGCGTGTCGGCATAGGCGGCGAGCGCGTCGAGCATCGGCAAGGCGGTGAGCATCCCGTTCTGAACCGTGAGTTTTCCGTCCGCTTGCGAAAACCCCGGCCGGTTGTTCAAGGTAAAACTCGAAGTCACGTCGCCCGTCAGCCGCTTTGCCCAATCCGGGCTGAGGACGTCCTCGCACTTCGCGGCGGTGACATCGCCCTCGATGAAAAACTGTTTGGAATTCATGTCCCACTCGCCGGTGCCCGTGACCCGCGCGCTGTCCCATGCGGCGACGGTCGCCTTGGTGAGGAAAACCCGCCCATCCTGATAGCGCAGCCGGGCGCGATCCAAGCGCAGTTCCGGGACCATCGCGAACGGCAACCGGACAGCGCCGCCCTCGATCTCCGCGCGGTAAGCGTCCTTCGCGCCGGCCTGCGCAACGTGGACGTTCATGCCGTTGGCTGTGGCCAGACCTTCGTTGAGAATCACCTGCACCACCAACTCGCGCACGTCGATGCCTTGGAGTTCCGCTTCCTTGGGAAACCATCCGGCGGGTTTCGCCTTCGCCGCCGCGACTGACGACTTGATCCGCAGCGGCGGCGGAGTTTCAGCCAGCGGTTTTCTAGCATCCACGGAAACTTCGAGACGCCGCACGTTCGACCCGAGGATTTCCCACACGCCCCGCCGCACGCCGCCGAGCCCGATCTCGGTGTGCAAGCCGTCCGCCCGCAGTCCGGTGACCGGACCCGTGCCCTGCGCCTCGAAGGATTCCGTATCGACTGCCAAGCCCTCCCAAAGGAACGGCGCGAACTCGCCGGTCACGCCCGCAGCCTCGCCGGCCTCTACGGAGAGAAAAACCCGGAACGCGTCGCTGTGCAAATAGCGCCGCAGCAATCCGTAGCCGACGGCTAATCCGACCACTCCCACCACCAGCAGCCAGACCGCCGCCTTGCCCAGCCACCGGCGATCTCCCGCCCCTCTCCGCTTTCTCGATCGCCGACTCATTTCCCGAACCCTAGCGCGCCCACCCGCCACCGCAAGCTCACGAAAAACGCGCCGGAAAACCCCTTGCGAGGGATCGCCGCACCAAGTAGTTTACACGGTGAAATAACCACTCTCCATGCACCATGAAAACCACCCAAGAAGATCCGTCGCTGCTCGCGGTGAAAATTTTGGAAGCAGAAACCAAGCTTGAGAGACTCGAACAAGAGGTCGGGGAAATCGGCGAGCCCGCAGGCCGCGGCCTTCGGCGACGGCTGGAAGCCTTGCGGATCGAGGAAAACGCGCTGAAGCGCAATTTCGCCGAATCCCGCCAGCGGGGCGAGTCCGATTCCGCCAGGATGGAAAAAATCGAGACGCTGCTGCGGCACATCGAGGACGAAGAATACTCAGTCGGCAGCGACGCGGATTTCCTGCACCAAGCGGCACCGTCCTCAATGACGCTTGCCGTGGAGACGGGCTCCCACCTGGTCGATCTTTACCGGCGCGGGGTGAAGCGCATAATCGGAAATCGTCACCCGCTGGGCGAGTCGGTGTTTGTCAACCGAACCCATGAAAATCTGGCACCACACCAGGGGCAGGATGAGTCGAAAACTCCAACCACACCACCGGACTCAGCCGCTGCGGCAACTCCAATCAAAGCCCCTTGAAACCGGCGTAGGGCTGGTAGGTGCCGGTCGGCGCGACGACTGGCCGCCACTCGCGATTCAGCTTGCGGAATTTATTGATAAATTCTGTGGGGTCCGCCCAGTTGAACATGTCGGAAGGCACATTGTTGCGTGCCATACCAATGGTGATGTTGTGGCGGATCTCGAAATGTAAATGGGCCGGATACATTCCGAAATTAGTGCCGATGGTGCCGATCTGCTGGCCGCGTTTGATCAATTGCCCGTCCTTGACCATGAGCTGGTTGAGGTGGCCGCTAAGGGTGTCGCAGTATTTCACCTGCCCGGTGCCCGGATCGCGGTAGGCGTGGCGGGTCAGCACCACGTTTCCCCAGCCAGTCCGGACGTTCTGGGCAAGGGTCACGATACCGTCGGCCACCGCGTAAACCGGGTCTCCCAGATCGGTATCGCCGCCGCTGCGGCCGTTCCAGTCTTCACCGAAATGCTGTGGGACGCGCAAGCGCAGGCCACGGGCCTTGTAGTAGCCTTCGCCGTTGGGCTTGCCGACTGGAAAGTCGAAACCGTCCGCTAAGTTGATTTTCACCCCTTGGGCGGAGATCGATAGGCACAGGAGGAATAACCCCGCGAGGACCGCGCCAAATTTTTTCCATGTCTTGCAACCTGCGGTCATCGGCCCCCAATGGACCCTCCGATTGCCCCTGCCGCAAGCGCAAAAAAATGCGGCATGGCCGTGAAGCCATGCCGCTGATTTTCAGGAAGCGAGGGATTTCCTAGACTACGGGGCCTTGCACGCCGCCGGCCATCTCCTCGATGCTCAACGGCTTGTAGCCACCGATAGTTTTGAAGTAGAGGAACATCATGAGGTAGATCCCCGCCATGATGAGAGGGATGTAGGAATCCGCTTTGAGAGTCGCGCGATCACCTTTTTGGTCGGCGAGGACGACGGCTTTTTGGGCGTCGGTCTTGTCGGTGGACTCCTTGGCCGCAGCGAGTTTCTTGCCGTCCAACCCGTAAGCGGCAGTCGCCGGAATGTTGAGGAAGGTGGAAGGCTTTTCCGCCTTGTATTCAGCATGGAGCGCCGCATCGGCAGACAGGAGCGCCTCGCCAGCGAAGCGGTCCTTGGCGTAGCCGAGACCCGGACTGCCAATCAGGCCGGCGGACATCATCCCGATGCCACCCATGATGGACATGGCAATGGCTCCGGTGTGGGGGAATCGGTCACCGACGACTGCGAGCATGGTCGGCCAGAAGAAGGTCTTGCCGACGGCGTAAATGCCGAGCGCAACCATCGCCATGGCAAAAGTTTCCATTTTGACGGCGAGAGAGAGGCCGATGAAGGCAAGCACCGAGCAAGCGAGCAGCAGGCCGATCGGCGAGAGTTTGAGCCTGGTTTCCAGCCAATGGGCGCAAAAGCGGAGTCCGAACATGATGGCAGAGGTCCACAGGAAGAGGTATTTACCTTGTTCCGAGGTGAAGAGATTGCCGGTGATGTTTTGGATCCAGCCGTCGGTGCCAAGCTCGACCGCTCCCACTAAAGCGTGGGTGACGAACAGCACGAAGAGCAGGAAGGAGCCCATGGAGAAATTTGTCATCACCGCCAGGCCGACGAGCAGGACACCGCCGATTCCGTAACCGATCAAGTTGGCGGAGTCGGGCGAGACACCTTTAAAGAGGTCTCCGAAGAACAGAGCGAGAAGGTAGCAGGCGACAAGGGCACCGAGAATGCCGACGGATTTAAACATTTCAACGAAGCTCGCGCCCTTTGCGGCCGCCTCCGATTTCGGATATTTTTGCCCGAGGAACATCAAGCCGTAGGCGGCGGTCGGGATGAGATAGAGGGCGAGTTGGAGCTTCCAACTGAGAGCCATCTTGTCATCGAGCAGCCAGCCAGCCGTGACGCCGAGGATCATACCGGCGGGCCAGGCGGCGTGAAGAATGTTTAGGTAGTGGGTCCGCTGTTTCGGGAAAAGGGTGGCCACCAGCGGATTGGCGACAGCTTCCAAGGTGCCATTAGCGAAGGCGAACAGAAACATGCCCCAGTAGAGGAAATTGTAGGCATTTTCGGGAGTGCTGGCACCAAAAGTGACGACCGCCGAGAGGATGTGGCAAAGGAGTGCGACGATGACCAATTTCCCGTAGCCGATCTTGTCCACGATCACTCCGCCACCGAAAATCCCGAAACAGAAGCCGATGAAGCCGGCACCGCCGATCGCACCCAACTGGGCACCGGTGAATCCGAACTCCTTCGACCAGTTGTCGAAGATGCCACCTCGAATGGCGAAACCGACACCAGCTGCGAGGATGGCCATAAATCCGGCCCAAAGGAGCCGCTTTGCGTTGGGTACTGTGGATGCGTCTGTGTGTGTCATGAGTTTTAGGGTCTGCGGGAATTATCGAGTTGGGTGCGGGATGGCAAGGGCGAGAGTGGAAAAATATCAGATTTTTTGATTTCTCCCGGTGAATCGGGAAAATACCGTGGAGTTACCTCATTTCTGGCGGCTCTCTTTCATAGATCGGTGTCTTGGTGGATTCCTCCGGCCGGGGCGGCGGAAAAGACGATGCAGCGGTCTAAAACCGCATTCGCGGAAACTCGTCCGCCGGGCCAAATCACCGAGTCGCGGACCACCGCCCCGCTTGCCACCACCGCCCCGGGGCCGACGACGGATCGCTCGATGACCGCGCCAGTCACCACCGCTTGCGGGTGGATCGCCGGGGCGAGATCAAGCTCGCGGTGCGCTTGCAGGTAGGATTCGCGGTCGCCGAGATCGAGCCAGACGCCTTCGTTGAGGACGATAGCGCCGAGCTGGCCGGATTGGGCAAGTTTGAGAAATGCCGGAATCACCGAAATTTTTTCGCCCGCCGGAATCAGGTCGAGGAAAGCAGGACTCACGCAATAGATTCCCGTGAAGAGGTGGGTTCCCGCTGTCCGTCCCAACATCCGGTGAATGTCGGTCACGCGGGTGCCGGATGAGTCGAGCGCGATGTGTTGGGCTGGCCCCTCCGTCCGCAGCGCCAAAGTCACTGGCAGGCCGGACGCTTCGTGCGCGGCGATGAGTTTCTCCAGCGGCAGCGTCGAAAAAATGTCACCGTTATGAACCAGCACCGCGTCATTTCCCATCCACGCGGCGATGTTTTTCAGTCCGCCGCCGGTTTCGAGCAACACCGGCTCGTGAAACAAAGTCACCGTTTTTCCCGTATCGAAATTTCCCCAAGCTGCGGGAAGATGGTGCGTGTTGATCGCGAACTGCTCAATCCCCGCCAGCCGGCAGGCCGCCATCGCCCACTCGGCGAGCGGACGGTGAAACAACGGCACCAGCGGCTTGGGCAGACGCTCGGTGAGCGGCCGCAAACGATTGCCGAGTCCGGCACCGAGGATGAAGGCTTTGTTCACGCCGCTTGCTTTGACTGGCAGAACCGGAAGTTTCAAGCGCCATCCCGCAGAACTCCAACCCACAGGTCGAGGATATGGCCGTGGCGATCCTCGAGTTCGCAAGCGGCGCGCGCGGCGTCATCGAGGGCTCGACCTGCTGTTGGTCGATCCGCAGCAGGCTGATGCGCGGTTCCCAAGCGACACTCGGCGCGAACGACCCGAAGGCAATCCAACCGTCCAGCACCAACGGAATTTCGAGGAAGTCGTCATCACCGCCATCCGCGAGGGCCGCCGAGGCGAGGAAATCCGTGGCGCTGACCGAGGCGACCTATCAGAGCGCGGCGGATGGCGGCGCGAAGATCCGGCTCTGATAGCGATTGCTACTTGCCGATCTCCAACAGCAGCGCCGAGCAAGGCGCAAGCTCTGGCAGCGCGACACCTTCGGTTTCCAACAGACTGCTGGCAACGGAGCCCGACCAACTGGTGTCGAGCCGGTCAGTGAAGGACCAGATTTCATCGCCCGAGTGACCAAGGAACATCACCGCGTCTTCCGGGATGCTGATTTTTACGCCGCGTAAAGTTTCAGTGGCGTGGAAATTCGCGACCACGAGAAAGGCTTGGCCGGTCTTGGGATCGCGGCGGAGGAAGGCGTAAAGCCAGTGCCCGGAAGCCGTCTCGTCCCCCACCCTGCCGAACGCGGGGTTCTCCTTGTTAGCATGATTGAGGCCGTAAAAACCGCCGGCGGTGAAAGCGCGGACCTGGGTGGCGCGGATGAGTTTGCCATACCAGTCGCGCAGGGATTTCTGTTCGTCGCTGAGGCGGCCGCCATCGAACTTGCCGCCGTTGACCCACTTGGTGAACTCGGGCATCGACCAGTAATCGAAGATGGTCGTCCTCGCGTCGTCGCCACCGAAACCTTCCGCGCCCGCTGCGGGCTCGCCGACTTCCTGGCCATGATAGAGCATCACCGCGCCACGGCCCATCGCGAATAACACGGCGGACACCGGCTTGCCGACTTTCATCCCGACGCCGCCCCATTCCTTCGGACTCGCGAGTCTGACTTCGTCGTGATTCTCCGCATAGCGCAAAGATTTGTGAAACCGCGAGCCGGTGAACGTTAGAGGATCGAGATCGTTTGCCCATTTCCCGGAGTCGTAAATGCCCTCCAGCGCGTCGTAGCTCGGGTCGTCATAAACTGCGTCGAAGCCCGCCTTGAGCAACTCGTCGAGGACGTGACCGTCTGTTAGCTTGGCAGGGTCGTTGTCGTAGGCTTCCGCCGAGAAAAACACATTCTCCTGCCGGGCGCGGGCGCGCTTGACCGCCCAGCGCCAGAATTCCATCGGCACCATGTGGGCCATGTCGGCGCGGAATCCATCGACGCCTGCTTTCTGCCAGTAAGCGAGGATGGAGTCCATCGTCCGCCAGGTTTTCGGAATCTCGGAAAGCGCGGCATCCGGCCGGGGAAGACCGGAGGTGGCGCGGCCTTGGGTGAAGTCGTGGCCGTAGTTGAGCTTCACCGTTTCATACCAGTCGTGGATCGATGGAGCCCAGGAAATCACATTGTTTCCCGTGACCCGGCCGTAGCTCGTCTCGCCGTCGAAACTCCCGTCGCAGCCGGGCATTCCAGCAGTCGGCAGCTTGAGCGGAGGCCCGCCGCCGACGTCGTTAGAGCCGAGGTAGTAGAAATGGTTGTCGCGGTCGAAAAACACATCGCGCTTGTCGCCTTCGCCAAACGACAGGTCCGGCATCACGTCGGAAGCGTAGGACCGCGCGACATGGTTCGGCACGAAGTCGATAATCACCTTAAGCCCGAGCGCGTGACACCGCCCGACCAGCGACTCGAACTCCTGCAAGCGGTTAGCCGGATCCACCGCATAGTCCGGGCAGACGTCGAAGTAATCCTTGATAGCATACGGACTGCCGGCGACGCCCTTCAAAATATCCGGATCATCCGCCGGCCGGCCCGGATAGGCGGTGCCGCTCGCCTGCTCCAGCACGCCAGTGAGCCAGATATGGGTGAAGCCCATTTGTTTGAGGGAGGCCAGCGCGGGCTCGCTGATGTCGGAAAATTTCCCGCAGCCGTTCTCCGCGAGCGTGCCGTTGGGTTTGCGGGTCTCGTTGGTGTTGCCGAAGGTGCGGACCATGAGTTGATAGATCACGGGCCTAGTCGGTTCGGCGGAGTAATTAGGGAGTGACATCACCGCCATCAGAACACCGAGCGAGAGAGTTTGCCAAGTCATAGTCAAACGAAGTCGGAGGGGGATTGCCGCGAGCCATCCTTCACCAGCAAGGTGAACCCCGCGGCGATCAACATGCAAACACCGCCGATGACCACCGCGGTCAGCCGGTTCACACCCTCGAAATTCTCCATCACCCGGCTCAACACGATGGCCACCAAGATCTGCGGGATCACGATGAAGAAATTGAAAATCCCCATCTAAACGCCCATCCGGTGGGCAGGCAGCGCGCCGGAAAGCATGGCATACGGCATCGAGAGAATCGACGCCCAAGCGATGCCAATGCCGCCGAAGCATACCCACTGAAGGATCGCCGGATTCCTAACAAACCCGATCGACACCAGCCCCAGACCACCGGCGGGCAGGGAGAAAAAGTGAATCCACTTCGCCGGGAAAACGCGGCCCACCCACAGCAACGCAATCGCGGCGAAGAAGGCTACCAGATTGTACACCGCGAAGCAGTTGTTCGCCAGGTCGATGCCGTCCTTCTAGAGCTTGGAAGCCGTGTCGGTGGCGCCCATGATGTTTCTGGCCACGGCGACGACGAGGTTTTTCAGTCATCGGGGTGAGTCGGGTTTTCAAAAACCCACACTAGCACCCTGCGATCCCCCCTCCGCAAGCCCGCTGATACAAATGGAAAAAATTTCCCGGCTTCCGGCGGAATTCGATAAACCGTCAGCGCAAATCGACATCGGAACCGTCATTCGTCCGCTCCTCGCGGAAAGCTAACAGCGCGTCGTAAAGCGCGAACAGCACCACCACGCAAGTCGCCACCGCGCAGCCGCCCCACCAGAAAAGCACCCGCCAGGAGCTTGCCCAGATCCAGTCGTCGATCACCCACAGCCCGAGGCCCATCATTGCTAACGGCACTAGCACCATCCCGCCGAGCCACTTCCGCCGCTCCGCGCGGTCACGCAGGATCGCCCGGGCCAGGCCCTTGCTGTCGCTCCATGATCCGGATCTTCTATCAGTCATCGCTTGCTTAAGGTGCGCCGAACGGGCCGAGCATATTCATATACCATTCCCAAAGCCGCCACGCGCCGAACAACCAAGCCACCGCTCCCATCGCGAGGAACGGCCCGAACGGCAGCTGCCTGCCGAAGCCGATCCGCCCGATCACCGCCGCGATGATGGCGAACACCGATGCCGCGAACAGCGAGAAGAACACTCCCGTCCAACCGAAAAACGCGCCGATCATTCCTAGCAGATGCACGTCGCCCATGCCCATCGCCTCGCGCGGGATCACCGTGCCGGTCGCGATCCCGTCGAGCGACTTGATCTCCGCCAAGCGATGAATCGTGCCGTCCGGCAGTTGGATTTCCATCTCGCGAATGATCAGCGAACCGCCGCCCACCGATTCGCCGCTGACTTTGATGTCGGTCGTCTCGACTAACAACCGGTCCGTCTTGCGGGAGAAAATGTCCCACCACGGGATCTCCTCGCCGTCGATCACGAAGCACATCGGCTCCTGGTCGGTTTGCGGCTCCTTGAGCGACCAGGCGACCGGCTTGTCGAACTTGAGCGCCTTCTTGCCGAAGGCCTTTTTCCCCAGCTCGACGACGAGCCACAAGCCGACGAACCCGGCGGTCCAGCCGATTGCGCCGTGCTTCAATCCGGCGAGCCACGTCCCCGCCTCGCCGCCCAGCACCGGGAGTTGCGGCCAGACCGCGCAGGCCCCGAGCCCGATCGCGGAGCCCGCCCACGTGAGCGATGTCGGGATGATCAGGTGCTCGGCGTCGATGAAAGTGATAGAGACTAACAAAGCCACCAGCACCCACAGAAAAACCACCACGCCCACCGCCAGCGGTGCGAACACCCACCACACCGCGGTGAACAACAGCGCCGTTAGCAGCTCCACGCCGAAGTAACGGAACGCGATCGGCGCCTTGCATTCCCGGCATTTTCCCCGCAACCAGAGCCAGCTGACCATCGGGAAATTCAGCCACATCGGGATTGGGTTCTTGCACAGCGGGCAGAACGAGCGCTTCGGTTCGTTGACCGACATGCCAAGCGGCACGCGGTAGATGACGACATTCAAAAACGATCCGATGCAGGCCCCGATCAGGAACGCGGGAATGAGCCAGAGCCAGTGATCAAGTGGCGGGTAAATAGGAATTGCAGCCAAGATGCCGCCATTCAAGCCAGCCACGCCCGCCTGCCAAGAACAAAGGTGACCACCGCTCGCGGGCCGTCGCAAAGTTGCGGGAAACCGGCCACCCTCGCCGTCTCAGCTTTGTAAATCGACCTCATTCAAACGGCGAACGCAACAGGCGGGGGGTGCGTGATGGTCAGATTCCAAGGAAGGGCGGAATCCGTCCGCCCATGTGCATGAGGTGACCATGAGACGAGGGCAGCCGCTCGACATTGGCTATCCATGCACCCGCTCCTTGGTGCCCACCACTTTCAGTGACGCCCCCAGTCATTCACCGGCTTGACCCATCTTTCAAATGAAACTATTCATCTTTGCATATGAAGAAGTCTCCTCCGAAATCCAAAGCCATAGTTTTCCCAAAGGGATCGTTAATGACTCCTTTAGTGGGCCGGGAATTATTTGATAAGGAGTTCGAAAAACTCAGCGGAAAAGTCGTACAATCCTGCATCCACGGCCCTTCCGGAAAAACCTCCGATTCGCCGCCCACCGCCTCGATGCTCATCGAATCCCTGAAGGCGGGATTGCCCATGACCGAACTGGCGTCTCTCCGGGCCAGTCTCGACCTGCCCATGGACCGGCTCGCACCCATGCTTGGCATTTCGAAGGCTACGCTCCACCGCCGCAAAGCCGCCGGACGACTCGATCCCGCCGAGTCCGACCGCGTCGTGCGCTTCGCCCGGCTGATGGGCAAAGCGGTTGAGGTTCTGGAAACCGAGCAGAACGCCCGTTCCTGGCTAACCTCGCCCCAGTATGGCCTGGGAGGGGCCGTGCCTTTGGACTACGCTGGAACCGAAGTCGGAGCCCGCGAAGTCGAGGATCTCTTGGGACGCATCGCTTACGGAGTCTATTCCTGATGAGACAAGCCTTTCGAATCGTCCGCGAGACCCACGCCGCCACCGCCTTCACTGGCGAAGGCGCGGCGCTCTACGGTGGCCGATGGAATTCTCCAGGTGCCCGGGTGGTTTACACCAGCGCCTCCGCCTCCCTCGCCGCGCTCGAAACGCTGGTGCATTTGAATCCGGCCCTGCGCTTCAACTATGTCATCTTCTCCATCGAATTCGACGAGCGTCTCGTCGAAAAAATCCCGCCCGCCAGCCTCCCGGCCGGTGGCGGGACGAGCCGCCGCCACCCGCCACCAAACGCCTCGGCAATGCCTGGGTGAAACAAGCCCGCTCGGCGATCCTCGAACTCCCCAGCGTTATCATTCCCGGCGAGTGTAACTACCTACTCAGCACCGCCCACCCGGATTTCCAAAACATCACCATGGGCAAACCGAGGACAATTTCCTTCGATAGCCGACTGCTTCCGTGATTCAGAACGAGAAATGTCGAAATGCGAAACCCGACCCGATTGATACGGAGAGACGCGAAGCTATTGGAATGAAGCAAAAGGCGGAGGCGGGGGAATGGTTGAAAATGCTGCTCGCAACTGCGACGGAAATGCGGCATTTTTCCGCCATGAGCATGCTGACACTCACGCCAACCGCCGCCCGTGGCAATCTCTCCGAGTTGCTGCGTCGTGCTCTTAAAGGGGACGACATCGGCATCGTGGTTGATGGGAAAATCGTCGCCCTCCGTCCGGTCGCGGTGGAATCCATGGACTACGCGACGCGCGAATACGGAGCGACGGCGATTGAATTGAATCAATTCGAACATCGAACTCATGGCCAAATCGAAAAAGCCCGCAAAGAAGGCACTCTCCACGACTTCACCGGAGACATCGAAGCCCTCCTTGAAGGCAAGGGTCACTGAGGATCTGCTGGAACAAATCCGCTCCCGGTCAAAGGCGGAGCGGCAAGAAATCGGCGATGCCATCAACGGGGTTCTTGAAAGCTGGGGACGACCTCATAAGCATTCCGGGATCGGAATCCGTCGCCTCACCAAGACGATTTTCGAATGCCGTGTCGGCCTGGATGATAGGCTCGCATTCGTGTTCATCGCGACACCTCCTGAGTTGGTTTTCTTCTTCCTCGGCAACCACGATGAAATTCAGAAATTGATTCGATCCAACCGATGAAACCAGAAGCATCTCAAAACGCCCATCGAGGCCGCGACTTCCGCGATTTCCTCGCCGGGGCAGGCATCCTTCCCGAGATGGAAGTGCTGGCGCTCATGCTACACCCCGAGCATCACCGCTCCCAGTGTAGGGCTTGTGGCCAGAACTACTGGCTAGGTTTTCTCTGTACGACTCTTTCATTCTCTATTCCAAGCCGGTTTATCCCGGCGCTTTCACTGACCCTTCGCAGATTCTAAGGCTCTCCTTTTATGCCAAGGCCTTCTAATCCTGATCTCAGTGCTGGGAGCCTAAAACGCTGAGCAAGCGGAAGAGCTTGGCCGCCAGTGCCTCTTTGCTTCACATACCATTGCAAGCAACGAGCACTGAGTGCTTCGTAAGCCTTGGATATTTCAAGCATTCTACTTTGCGTCAAATTGCACTTCATAAAGAATGTGACGTTTTGAGAATTTTCGAGCCCCCTCCGCAGGCTTATAATATGCTCAAGACACTTACCGTAGCAGGCGACGTAACTTTTAAGCATATCTTGGTTGTTAATACCGATATTGCTTTCTGCTCTAGACGACAAGTATCGATCTAATCGAACGAGCTCATCCACCACCGGATGATCAGACGACTCCTGTAACAGGTCGTTTACGGTGTAATCGCCCATAACAACTACGTTCTTGTCCACAAATAATCCTTGTTTGGTGGGAATGAGAGTATCAAGAAGCCCCAAAAGGCGAACGTTTTTCACCATCTTATTCATAATGAACCGTTGCCGCTCAAGGTGCTCAAAACTTGTCTGGGTAAAGCAGACTGTCGCGAGGCCTGCTCCAGTTTTGATTCCTTCCCGAACTTCAGCTGGTTTCTTGATCCAAATTGCTTGAAGGGTGTCAGGCAATCTTCCACCCCAAGTCAAAATACCTATAACTTTGTAAGTTGCCAAATCCACGATCGGGCTACCGCTATTTCCGCCTTCTGTAGCCGCGTTATGTTTAATGATATAATCTTCAACAATGTCGGTGATGGAGCCTTCTAGTTCAGTAATGACACCAAGACCACCGGTGTTTCCGGTGACAAGAATATTTCTTTTTACTGCATTTTCTTTAGTGACAGGTTTAGACTCGAGAGTCAGTGCTTTTGCACGAAAGTCACGTAACCGGATCCGGACAACGTCTCCGCCATTTCCAGATTCTTTCCACAAAGCATATCCATTTGCTGCTGTTTCTATTGAAATGAAATCAGCGTATTTATTGCCATATTTATCTTCGATTGTAAATTCGCTAGCACCGTCGAAATTGTGAGCATTGCTGTAAATATATGTGGATAATCCATGATTGCATAAAAATCCCGTACCATTCCATGCGGATATAGATCCATTTACGCCAACCCCCTTCGTAACTTTGACAAAAAGAGAACAGTCCGCCACATCGGCTTTTGATTGTGGAAGCCATACAGGCGTGGAAATGGTTGGAGAGGAGGGCTCTGCAGGTTCTTTCTTTGCAGCATCAGACTGGATTCGAGCAAATACTTGTTCGTATTGTGGCAGTTCCGACGCTGGCAGCGTGGCAGAGCCACTGGAATGCATGATTTTTAGTCCGTCAGCAAGAATTGCTCTGACCTTTACCTGCTCATACCTACGACCGGATTTTGTTTCTAAAACAGCGATTTGTTCCCCGACAGAAACCTCCGCTGCTAACGAAAGTTTATACCCGAGTGTGAGCATCGCTAAAATTAAAAAAGACGTAGTTTTCATAATTGACACATCAGTAGGCTTGCAAGCATCCGCAATCTAGATATTGATGACAACGTCGGGGGCGTGACGAGGCCACCTGTGGTGACGAAAGCTTGAGTGGTGGTGATAGGTTTCATGCGGTGGGCGGGGCGAGAGGCCGGGAGGCGGGCGCTTGTTCTTCGCCGGGGCCGTGGCCGGCATCGACGATGATGCGGGCTCGTTTCCAGGCTTGGATGAAACGACTGCCGGGCTCGGAATCGGCGAACTGGAGGACGAGGTCGTCGAGATCGCGGAGGTCGTCGAGGAGGGCGGCGGTGTCGATTTCGACTTCTCTGAGGAGGGTGCTGCGGTTGACGATCTGGCCGCGCGGGCTGTTGAGGTTCTCGAAGGCGGTGATGGCCGCGCTGAGGGTGGCGATGCGGACGGCGGTGACGCCACGGTCGGCGGCTCCGGTTTCACTGGACGGCAGCGGTCGCGAAGCTTGACGAGGTCGGTCTTGGAGAAGTTGACCTTGCCGCGGCGGTCGAGGTCGCCGGATTTCTTGAAGTGGACGGCGAGGGCGCGGGTGAGGGTAAAGGCGCAGGACTCGAGGGTGGATTCGGTGGAGGCCTTGGCGTCGGCAGCGCCGCCGGTGGCGGCGAGGGCCTTGGCGTGCTTGGCGGAGATACTGCCGAATTTCCCGGTGAGGAGGGCGAGGTCGATGCCGAAGTCGGCAGGGTCCTGACCGTCCCAAGCGGATTTGTAATCGGAGCTTTGGGCGAGGGTGATGCTGGAGCCCACCATGTTGAGTTGATTTTGGAGTCGTAGATTCACATTTGGAGGACTAGCGAGCTAGCAGGTGGCTGCTTAGGATAAAGTGCCCGCGGGGTGTTATTTCTTGATAGAAATCTGATGATGGAGAGCGAGTGTATTATCACGAATCGTCCTGTTACGGATCGGAGGGGTGAGATCGTTTTTCGGGTGTGCGGGGTCATTTCCTGGCTGCGGAGGGCGTTTCTTGACTGCGCGCGGTGGTGTCTTGGCTGCGTCAGGTCGTTTCTCAAATGCGCGAGAGGATTCTTGGCGGCGGGGGGCATTTCTCGACTGCGCGCGGGCATTTCTTGGATGTTGGAGGCGACTTCTCGGATGTGTGTGGGCATTTCTTCGAGGTAAATGTGGATTTCTTGACTGCGCGGGGGAGGATCTTTGAATTTGAAACTCGGTTTGCCAGTGAGTGATGCGAGGCGGTTGGAAGGGGGATCCTATGGCGCGAAGGGATTCAGCAGCTTCACGCCCGCGCGTTTAAATCAGTCATAACTTGATGGAACGTGGCAGGTCGTTGGCCCTTGGTGGCACCTCGAACGGATAAGGGCAGGGAAGCAACTCCTCTGACAAGAATCATTTGGCTGGCCGCTCGCGGGCGAAAAACGGCTGCCTCAACAGCGCTTGCACTCTGCCGAAGATTCCCGTAGGAACCCCCCGATGAAACGCCGACTCGCCCTCATTTCCCTCGTTCTGTTTCCAGCCCTCGCCCTTTGCGAGCCTGCCAAGGAAGCGGAAAAACCCGCCGCCGCCAAGGCCGCGAAAGTCCGCCTAAAAACCAGCAAGGGCGACATCGTCCTCGAGCTAAACGCGGAAAAAGCTCCCGTCACGGTCGCCAATTTCCTCGGCTACGTGAACAAGAAACACTACGACGGCACGGTCTTCCACCGCATCATCGGGAACTTCATGATCCAGGGCGGCGGATTTAAACTGAACGGCGAGAACTTCGTCGAACAGGAAACCGGCAAGGGCATCGTCAACGAGAGCCAAAACAGCCTCAAGAACGACCGCGGTACCATCGCCATGGCCCGCACCAACGACCCTAACAGCGCGACCGCCCAGTTCTTCATCAACGTCGTGGATAACACCATGCTCAACTACCCTAGCAACGGCGGTTATGCCGTGTTCGGTAAAGTCGTCGAAGGCATGGACGTGGTGGACAAGATCAAGGCGGTTAAAACCGGAGCGCAGGCACCGTTCGGCAGCGACGTTCCTCTGGAGCCCGTCGTCATCCAATCCGCGACCGCCGAGTGACGCGCCCCTAACCGCCGCTGCATGCAACTCTGGCTCTGCCCACTCATCGCCTTCCTGCTAGGCTCGGTTCCTTTCGGCCTGATCATCGCCAAAATCAAAGGAGTCAACATCCGCAAGCACGGTTCAGGCAACATCGGCGCGACCAACGTGCTGCGTGTCGTCGGCAAGAAATACGGAATTGCCTGTCTGCTGCTGGACGCGCTCAAAGGATTCATTCCGGTCGTGATCGCGGTGAATTTGATCCAGATCGAGGGGAAAAACGTCGGCTTGTTCCACATCGGCGGACTGGATTCGCTGGCACTCGTTCTCCCCGCTGTTGAACAATTCAAGGGCCAGCTCGTCCACGTCATCACCGCATTGGCAGCGGTGCTCGGGCACAACTACTCGCCATGGGTCGGCTTCAAGGGCGGCAAGGGCATCGCCACCTCCGCCGGAGTTTTGTTAGCACTGATGCCGGCCGGCGTGGTGTTGCTAATCATCGTGTGGGTCGCCGTGTTCGTGGTTAGCCGCTACGTTTCGCTGGCCAGCGTGCTCGCCGCCGCGTCGCTGCCACTCATCACCCACTTCGGCGCGCGCTTTCACCATTTGGAGAATAACAAATCGCTACCAACCTTGTGGGAAGCCGGTGTTTGGAACAAACCGCTGTTCTTCTTCAGCCTGACTCTCGCAATTCTCGCCATTTGGAAACACCGCTCCAACATCCAGCGGCTCCTAGCAGGCACCGAGCACCGCTTCACCCGCAAACACAAATCCGCCGATGTCTGAGCCGAGATTTTGCTCCGCCGCCATCGTGGGTTCCGGCTCCTTCGGCACCGCGATGGCAAAGCTGTTGGCTCCGAAACTCGAATCCATCCTGCTCATCGGAAGGGATTGTGAGACGGCGGAAACCATCAACCGCGAGCATCGAAACCCGCATTATCTGACTGACGTCCCGCTGGACGAAAACGTCCGCGCGAGCTGCGACTTGAATGACGCGCTGGCCCGTCCGCTGGTCATTTTCGCAGTCCCCACCTCCGCCACCCGCGACACCGCCCGCAAGCTGGCCGCCGCCGGGTTGCCGGAGCACACCATCCTTCTTTCCTGCGCGAAGGGTATCGAGAAACACACCGGCGACCGCATGAGCCAGATTCTCCGCGAGGTCTTCCCGGTCAATCCGATCGCCGTCCTCTCAGGCCCTAACCACGCCGAGGAAATCGCCGCCGGCATGGCCACCTGCGCCGTGATCGGCTCCGAGGACCACGACTTGGCAGTCCGCCTCCAAGAGCTTTTCACGCTGCCCCATTTCCGCTCCTACACCAGCAACGACCTTCCCGGCATCGAGTTCGGCGGCGCGGTGAAAAACGTCTACGCCATCGCCGCCGGCATGGCACACGGCCTCGGTCTCGGAGACAACGCGGTGGCCGCCCTCGTCACCCGCGCGCTCGCGGAAATGACCCGCCTCGGCACCGCGCTCGGCGGCCGGCTGGAGACCTTTGCCGGACTATCAGGCGTCGGCGACCTCATCGTCACCTGCTTTTCCGAACACTCGCGCAACCACCGCGTCGGACTCGCCCTCGGCGGCGGCAAGACGCTGGAGGAAGCCGTCACCGCCCTCGGCATGGTCGCCGAAGGCGTGCCTAACACACTTTCGATCCACGAGGCCGCGCGCCGCGTCGGCGTCCGCACACCGATCATCGACTCGGTTTACAGCATCCTTTACGAAAACAAGTCCGCCCCGCTCGCGATGCGCGACCTCCTCACCCGCGATCCGCGACCCGAAAACAGTTAAACCATGACCGAAATCCTCGACCTCTTCCTGCATCTCCCCGCTCACTTGGAGAACTTCGTCAACGCACATGGCACGTTGATCTACTGGCTGCTGTTCCTCATTGTCTTCTGCGAGACCGGTCTCGTCGTCACCCCGTTCCTGCCGGGTGATTCGTTGCTTTTCGCCATCGGCGCGCTGGCGGCCAAAGAAGGCTCGAGCCTGAACATCTGGATCGCTGCCATCATCCTGCTTGTCGCGGCGATTCTGGGAGACACGGTGAACTACTGGATCGGCCGGAAATCCGGGAACTGGATGATGCGGAAATTCCCAAAGATTGTGAAACCCAGCCACATCGAGAAGACCAACGAGTTCTTCGTCCGCTACGGCGGCAAGACCATCATCATCGCCCGCTTCGTCCCCATCGTCCGGACATTCGCCCCATTCGTCGCGGGCTCGGGCGAGATGAACTACAGCCGCTTCATGTTTTTCAACGTGACCGGCGCCTTGCTGTGGGTCGGGCTCCTCCTGCCCTGCGGCTGGTTCTTCGGAAACATCCCGATCGTGCAGAAGAACTTCGAACTCGTCGTGCTGGGCATCATCGGAATTTCCGTGATGCCGATGGTGATCGAAATCGCGCGGGCGAAGTTTAAAAAGACGCCTGAGGCCGAGCCCGCGGAGTAACCCTAGCGACCTCGGCTCACAATCATCCGCGGTCGCAATCCTACACAAGCCCGCCGCGAACCTACAAGCCGGCCGGTGATTTACCGCTAACGTCGCGGTGGTCGCGCTTAATCCGGCGCCGCCCCACCTTTTCCAATCCTCAACTTTAAAATTCATGTCACAAATCAACATCGCCATCGTCGGGCTCGGATTCGGAGCCGAATTCATCCCGATCTATCAGCGCCATCCGGACGCCAACATGGTCGCCATCTGCCAGCGAACCCGCTCCAAGCTCGATGAAGTCGGTGACAAATACGGCATCGAAAAACGCTACACCTCCTACGAGGATCTTCTGGCAGATCCTGACATCCACGCGGTTCACATCAACTCGCCGATTCCCGATCACGGCCGCCAAGCGATCCAAGCGCTGAAGGCCGGCAAACACGTCGCCTGCACGGTGCCGATGGCGACCACCGTCGAGGAATGCCGCCAGATCGTCGCACTGGTGAAGCAGACCGGCCTGAAATACATGATGATGGAAACCGTGGTTTACGCCCGCGAGTTCCTCTTCATGAAGGAAATGTATGACAAGGGCGAACTCGGCAAAGTGCAGTTCCTCAAGGCCTCGCACCAGCAGGACATGGAAGGCTGGCCGGGCTACTGGCCGGGCCTGCCGCCGATGTTTTACGCCACCCACTGCGTCGGCCCGATCCTCGGCCTCACGCGCGGCGAGGCCGAGTATGTTTCCTGTTTCGGCTCCGGCACCATCGCCGAGGAAATGCACGCCTGCTACGGCTCGACCTTCGCCGTGGAATCCTGCCACATCAAATTCAAGGACAGCGATCTATCCGCCCAACTCCACCGCTCGCTCTTCGATGTCGCCCGCCAGTATCGCGAGTCGTTCGAAGTTTACGGCACCAAGAAATCCGTCGAGTGGCCGCTCGTCGAGCATGACCCGTTAGTAGTGCACACCGCCAAACTGCCAGAGCCGGAGATTCCCCAAGAAGTGACGTGCCCCGACTTCGCGCATTATTTACCGAAGGAAATCCAAGCCTTCACCACCGGCGGAGTCTATGGCGGCGAGGAAGGCGGAGACCACCTTTCATTCACCCAGGGCGGCGGCCACGGCGGTTCGCATCCGCACCTCGCGCACCGCTTCGTGGAAATGCTTAAAACCGGCAGCGACGCCTATCCAAACGCTATCGAAAGCGCCAACATCACTTGCACCGGCATCCTCGCCCACGAGTCCGCGCTCAAGGGTGGCGAGATCGTCCACCTGCCGGATTGGACGCACCGCGCCTGATTCCATCACCGACCCGTGATTTGCTTGATCGCCCATTGGGCATGCTCGGCAATCAGCGGGTCGAGATCGGCGGCGGCGACCTCCAAGGCGGGAAGATCCTCCCGCGACCCGGTGTTTCCTAACGCCACGCAGACGTTTCTCAGAAACCGCGGCCGTTTGATCCGCTTGATCGGCGATTTGGCGAACAGCGCGCGGAAGCCGTCGTCGTCGAGTTCGAGGAAATCCCGCAGCCGCTTTTCAAAAACCGTGGCCCGCGCGTGAAAGCTCATTTCCCGCGACTCCACCGCGAAGCGGTTCCACGGGCACGCGTCGAGGCAATCGTCGCAGCCATAGATCCGGTCGCCCATCGCGACGCGGAACTCCTCGGGGATCGGCCCCTTGTGCTCGATGGTTAGATACGAGACGCAGCGCCGCGCGTCCACCCGCCGTGGCGCGGTAATCGCCTGGGTCGGGCAGGCAATGATACAAGCCGTGCATTTCCCGCAATGGTCGCCGAAGGGCTTGTCCGGCGTCAAGTCGAGCGTGGTCAGTAGTTCCGCTAGAAAAAACCACGCGCCCATGTGGCGGTGGATTTGCACCGTGGATTTCCCGTTCCAACCGAGGCCGGCATCGCTCGCGAAATCTCGTTCCAGCACCGGACCGGTATCCACGTAAAAGCGCTGCGAGCCACCGAGAGTTTGGAGTTTCGCGTCAAATTCCCGCAAGCGCTTTTCGATTAGATCATGATAATCCTCGTTCCACGCATAGCGCGCAATCCGATAGCCGCCGTTATGTCCCTCGGGAAACGGGTTGCTTCCCGGGAAGTAATTCAGCGCCAGGCAGATGATCGACTTGCACCCCGGCAAGACCTCGCGCGGATCGCAGCGCCGCTCCGGCGTGCGCTCCAGCCACGCCATTTCGCCGTGCTTCCCCTCTCCGATCCAGTCGCGGAACAAATCCGCGTGGCTCGCCTCCTTCGCCACCGCTATCCGGCAGTCATCGAACCCCAGCTCCGCCGCCCACGCTTTCACCTGCTCCACCATTTCGCTCACAGGTGGCCGGTGAAAAAGTAACGAGCGCTTTCTAAAATCCCCGTCGCCAGCTCGCCGCAATCCAGGCCGGAAGTATCGACATGCAAGTGAGCGGCCTCCGCGTAAAGCGGCTTCCTAACCGCCATCAGCGCCTCCACTCGCGCCACCGGATCGTCTGTGTGGAGCAGCGGACGGTCCCGGTTTCTCCCGGTCCGATCGAGGATCACCGCCAGTGGCGCATGCAGCCACACGACGTAACCCAAATGCCGCAGCAACGCCCGGTTCCGCTCACGGCCGACCACCCCGCCACCCGTCGAAATTATCCGGCGCGGCGCGGCTGGGTCGTCAAGCTCCTCTAGCAACGCCGTCTCCATGTCCCGAAACACCTCCTCGCCCTCGTCCGCGAAAATCGCCGCGATCGACTTTCGCGCCCGCTGCTCGATCACCTGATCCATATCCACTAACGGATAGCCAAGCCGATGTTGCAGCTCGCGCCCCACCGTCGATTTCCCACTGCCCATGAAGCCGATGAGCACAATGCTCTTCGGCGGGGATTGCGATTCGTTCATGCGCCCACCTTAGTTCGACGGAGGCCCGGGGATAAACCGTAAAAGCCACATCGCTGGCATTTTATGGCTCGATTCTCCAGACTGCTCCTTGCCCTGCGCTAGCTGCATCCGGTCGCGCAAAAACGCTTCTGACAAATATGGGGCGCTCGACGATCCAAAGGTTCACAAGAACGACGACTTGAAGCGGCCTTGCATCACGCTGGGCACCAAAGCGGAGTTTCCGCGACTCGAGAAACTCAGGGAGCGGACATCCCCTTGAGCCAACTCTGGCATTTCGCAGTCGCTTTGCCGACTTTTCGGGAAATCAGGATTCGCCAGACGCGTGATGCTCTGGCAAAACCCGCGGGTGCCTGAGACCCGAATTCTCCAAGTTGCTGATGACGAAATGAAGGACGCCGTGACCGAGGCCTGCGCCTTGTTGCGCGCCGGTCAAATTGTCGCCCTCCCTACTGAAACCGTTTATGGCCTGGCCGCAGATGCGTTTAATCCCAAGGCGGTGGCCCAAGTTTTCGCGGCCAAGGAACGGCCGTCATTCGACCCACTCATCGTCCACATTGCCTCGCGCGGAGATTTGAAGAACGTGGCGATTGTGCCCGAGGACATCGCGGAAACGGTGAACAAATTAACCGCCGCGTTCTGGCCGGGGCCGCTCACCTTGATTTTACCCAAGCACGCCGACGTGCCGGATTTGGTGACGAGCGGGCTTCCCACGGTGGCGGTCCGTCAGAGCGCGCATCCGGTTTTCCGGGCGGTCTGCAAGGAACTCGGCCGCCCGATCGCAGCACCGAGCGCGAATCGCTTCGGGCGGATTTCGCCGACTTCCGCCTCTGCGGTGATGAAGGAACTTGCCGGCCGCATCCCGCTCATCGTTGATGCCGGGGCGTGCGCGGAAGGAGTGGAGAGCACGATTATTTCCATCGAGCCGCGCGCAGGAAAGAAGCCGGTATTCCGCCTGCACCGTGCCGGACCGATCACCAAGGAGCAGCTTCAGGAATTCGGGCGGGTAGAGAAATTCCGTGAAATTAAATCGGACGCCCCACATGCACCGGGCCAGCTTGCGAGCCATTACGCGCCGCTCACGCCGCTAATTTTGTTGGAGAATCCGGCGGATTTCGCGCCCGTGGAGGGTAAGAAATACGGTCTTCTCAGCTACACCGGCGAGGACGACAGCCCGTATGTTACACTTCACGATTGGGACATCATCGAGTCGCTCAGCCCCGGCAGCGGCAAACTCGCGGAAGCGGCGATTCGCCTGTTTTTCGTCATGCGCCAGCTGGACGAGGCCGGACTGGACGCGATCATCGCCGAGCCTGTTAGCGAGACCGGCCTCGGCGTGGCGATCATGGACCGTCTGCGCCGCGCATCCACGAATTTCTAATCACCAATCACTCTGCTCATGAAAATCCAACTACTCGCCTTCGCCCTCGCCACATCGGCACCCTCCCAGACGCCCGATTGGAGAATCCCGCAGTTTTGCTGTTCCATCAATACATCGATCCCCAGAAATAATCGGCATCCGCTTGCTTGAAATGGCGCGTTACCCCTGCTCCGCAACCGATATGCAACTTGCGATGCGCTCCTCTGCAGCAATTCAAAGCTGCGGTAGCCATAGGCTTTTCTCATGCACCGATTGATCCTCAGGTTGAGGCCCTCGACGATGCCGCTGGAGTAGAGCTTTTCGGCCTTAAAATAGTTCATCAGCAGGTCCTCGTGGTTGCGCAACGTGCCGCCGAATTTCTTCATGGGCGCGAGTCTACTCCGCATAGCACGAGTGCACCATTTTTTGAGAAACCAGCCCGCCCAGCGCGGACTTTCATATTGCCAAAAGGCGTTGAAGGATTCCTTGAGCGCAAGTGCCCGCGGTATGAACCGAGGACATGGGTTACAAGTTGACCGGGGACATGGGTTACACATCTAACTGGGCGGATGTCTTGGGCAGTTCGGGATCTCGCGTAAAACGGGCCATAAATGCTGGCCCGCCATGCGGAGGGCGGAATGAAGGCGCTGGAGGACCGCAGCCGGGCACCGAAGGCCGTGACCTGCCGCACGTCCGACGTGGTGGAACGCCTGATCTGCACCGAGAAGCGGCTCCATTCCTCCTGGGGACCGAAGAAGATCCATCAGGTGCTCTTGACCAAGCATGGACTCGAATCGCCTCCCGCTGTCAGCACGGTGGGCGAGGTGCTCAAACGCCATGGTTTGGTGGCGGAACGCAGGCGCAGGGGGGCGGTGTTCAAGGTGGAACGTGGCCCGCTAACGGCTCCGGAACGCCCGAACCATGTGCTGGGGGTGGATTTTAAGGGGTGGTTCCTAACGGGTGACGGGCGGCGTTGCGATCCGCTGACGGTGACGGATTTGCACAGCCGTTTCATCCTCAAAATCGACGCGCTGGAGGAG
>JAYSYA010000108.1:0-14922 GCA_043716765.1 Akkermansiaceae bacterium | reverse complement strand
CTCCCGACCAATGGCGGCGTCGCGTTGATCCTGCTCGTCGCGATCATCGGCGGCATCACCCTGCCCATGCTGCCCACGCAACTGCTCTGGCTCAACCTCGTCACCGCGCTTTTCCTCGGGTTGACGCTGGCTGCCGCAGCCGGACGCACTCAATCTTTTCCATCAGTCCTTTCTCCAACCCGTGGCTGATCGCAGTGCTCAAAACCCAAAGCGCACCTTGAGCGCACCTTGAGCGCGGCGAGGAACGCGCCGTCTGCCCCTTCGCCATAGGCACGGCCGGGGAAGAAGTAGCCGAGCGTCAACTCGATGTCCAAGTCGGGGATCTCGCGGTAGCCGGCCACCAGATCGAGTTCTCCGCCCAACTCGCGGTCGCGGCCGTTGGCCGCTAGGCGGATGTCGGCGTCCGGGACACGGCGCGCCTCGCGGTGCTGCTGAAAGTAATGGTGATAGACGAGGGTCGATGGAGCTGCGCGGCGAGGGCCGAATGCCGACTCCGGCCGTCAGAACGCTCAGGTTGCTCAGCTCCGGATTGAGCACCTCGCCGTAATACTTCAGCCGCGTGACGCCGTTGAATTTCGCCGAGTTATCCTGCAACCCGGTCTGCCGGAAGCTCTCGTCCACGTCGGAGGTGGAGGCGTCGTCCCCGCTTCCCAGGGCGTATCCGAGGGTCACTGAAGGCTTGAGCTTGTGGTCAAATTCGTAAAAATTCGGCGCCAGCCGCGCCAGCTCGACCGCGGCATAGAGCCGCGCACGCGCCGGGACGGGCTGGCCTGTGGCCTCGCGATAGCCATCGAACAGGGCGGCGGTGAGCGGTTCCACGCGGTCTGCGGCGAGTTGGCCCCGGATGACTTCGCGTTCGAGGTGCGCGATGAAGAGTCCCACGTCGAGCATCGGATCGCCACACCACGCGCGGTCCACATCGAGGATGGTCACGCCCGCGTCATTGAGGATGACCTGGCGGATGTGAAAATCGCCGTGGATCGGCTGGCCGACGGGCGGCTGCGCGGAAAGCTCTGCCGCGAGCTGTCGGGCGAGCGACTCGGCGCGCGCGGCCAGCGCCGGGCAGACCCAGCCAAGATTGCGCGAAGCGTCCATGAGCTGCTCGACTTCCGTCTCGCGCGAAAGCGGCGGGAGGCCCGCGGGGCTTTGTGCGTGCAAGCTCGCGAGCGCGGCCCCGACTTCCGAGAGCGTGGACAGGGGGAACGCGGCGTCGAGCAACGCCTCGCTCAAGACGCGTCCGTGGATCCGAGCAGGTCGTCGAGGGCGTTGCGCAGCTCGATGAAGCGCTTTTGGCTCTCCCGTGTGGCGTCGTCGAGCGCGAGCACCTGCTCGATCTGCCCGAGGGTCCGCTCGCCGATCACCGCGAGCTGGCCGGCCCACTCGCGCTCGGCGCGCACCAGCTCCAGGGCCCGCAGCTCACCAAGATGTGCGCGCGCCTCGGCCAGCCGGGCCAGCGTCTGCTCGCGGCTTTGCGGGTCGGCGTTCCAGCGGTATCTGCCCATCCACGCGCCCGTCCCGGCGAGGTCCGCCGCGAAGTCGCCGGTGAGCTGGATAAACGCGATGCCGCCAGCCGTCGCGGGGTCCACGCCCGGGCGAATCGTTCCGCTGATCAGATCGTGTATCTCGGTGAAGCCGCGGGCCGCTTCCGTGGAGAGCGCGCGCTCCTTGTCCGAAAGCTCCATGGAACTCTCGCCCACGCGTTTGTAGAGCGCGAAGAGCTCGGCGACGCGCCGCTCGGAATCCGCTTCGTGCGGCGTCTCCACCAGGGCCTTGAAGCGCAGCCGGAAATGCTCGAAATCGCCCGCGTCTTTCTCGAAGCGTTCCCGGTGCTCCGGGTCGCCCGTGGCGAGATACTTGCGCACGCCGAGTTCGGCGCCGAGGACGTTGATCTCCATCTCGTAGGCCGCCGCGCTGGTCGGCCCCTCGACGTCCGTGATCTCATGCACCACCTTCACGATGGATCGGACATTGTGGTCGATGAGCAGGCAGATGACGACCAGCGTCAGGATGATGAGGCCGGGGTAAACCCATAGCCCGCCTGCGCTCCGGGAACCGGAAACGGCGGTGGACGAAGATGGCTTGGAGATGGACATGGCGGGATGCGCTGAGGATGGAACGCGGACTGGATGTTTTTTTGCATAAACCGACGACGTGCGTCAGCAGCTTCAGGGACGAGTCGGAATACCGTTACATGGCCACGCTCCACGGCGCGGAGGACGAGCCGAAGATCAAGATGATCACCGGTGACGCTCATCTCGACCGCGGGCGCGTTCGGCCTTTTTCTGTGGGAGCGCGGCATGGAAGGACCATTCGGCGAAGCGGATCAAGGGGCCAGCCCCTTGACGATCGCTATCACATTGTGGCGGACCATCGCGACATAGCCCAAACCACCCGTTCCGTCAGCGATCAAGGGGTCGCCGAGACGGATGCCGGTGTCGTGTGTTAGGGTTTTCAAAATTTTCGGATTCGACTCTCTCTCGGGGAAAATGGCGACAACTTCATTCTTTTTCAACTCCTTCACCAGCGTCGCCAGCTCTTTCGGGTCCGGCATCTGCTCGCGGTTGATTCCCTGCACCGGATGCGCCGTGAAGCCGAACTCCTTGCAGAAATAGTTGAAAGCCGCGTGGGCGGTCGCGAGATGGCGCTTGTCCCGCGGGATTTTGGAAATCTCGCGTTTTGCCCAACGCTCAAGCTCGTCAAGCTTGGCTCGATAGATGTCGGCATTCTTGCGAAAGGTGGCGGCGTTCTCCGGCGAGGCCGCCGCAAAGGCTTCACTGACGACTCCGGTCGCCCGCCGGAAATGGTCGATCGAGTGCCACCAATGCGGATCGATTTCATGCTCGTGTTCGTGACCATGGCCTTCGTGATCACAGCTGCCTTCGAGGGCTGGCAAAGTCGCCCCGACTTCGACCAAGCTCGCCTGGTTGGCGATGATCGCCTTCAGCTTCGGCAGGTAGCTTTCCAGCCCCATCCCAGCGACCAGATAGATCGACGCTCCCTCAGCGTTTTTGAGATCCTCGGGCTTCGGTTCGAAATGGTGCGGGTCGCCATTCGGGCCGATCAAATCGACGACTTCAATCTGCTCGCCGCCGACCTGCCGCGCCAGATCTCCAAGAAGAGGGTGCAGCACCGCGATTTTCAACTCGGCCGCGTAGAGCGGAACAAATCCTAGGAGAAGGGCGGTGAGAATGACGCGAACCATGCTGGCAACTTGCCCGGAATTATCGCTCACGCAAGTATTTTGCGTTTAAGTCAAGGCGACTGCTCCGCGATTTGCTGCCGCCGTTCCAGCCGGTATTGGCTCGCCGTCTGCCCCATCTGGCGGCGGAACTGGCGTGCGAAATCGCTGTGATCGTAGAATCCGGCATCGAGCGCCACGGTGGTGACCGGCAGGGTGGTGCGCACTAGCAGATCGCAGGCTTCGATGATCCGCATCCGGATCATGTATTCCTGCGGCGCCATCTGAAACGTCGCGCGGAATTTCCGCTCGAACTGCCGCACGGACATGTGGGCTATCTTCGCCAGGGTGGGTAAATCGAGCTTTTCGCGGAAATGAAGCTTCAAGTGATCCGCGACGGACGCGAGTTCGAGATAAGGCTGCATCGCCGCGCGCTGGGCCTCGTAGCTGCGAACCGTCCCGCACAGCCCGCAGATTTTTCCGGCGGTGTCGTGCAGCGGCAGTTTGTCGGTGACGAACCATTCCGGCGTCCCGCCCCGGTTGGGAAACAGCTCAATGATGCCCAGCAGAGGCTTGCCGGTGGCGATGACCTGCTCGTCGTCCTTGCGGTATTTCTGCGCCAGACGGGGAGGGAAAATCAAGCTGTCCGTGAGCCCGATGATCTCGCTTTCGGCTTGGAATCCACAGCGTTTGACGAATGCCGGGTTTCCCGCCATCAATCGGCCTTGGCGATCCTTAGCGAAAAAGAGCGTCCCCGGGAGATGATCGAACAGGTGCCGGAACTGCCCGGGTGGCAGATTTTCCGTCCAAACTCTGCACGGGTGATCTGGAGTCATCTGGCGGAATCATACACAAGAATTCCGCGATCTTACAAGCCGACCTTGGCTCAAATTGACCAGAGTCGGATCACGTCTAAATTTGCATTGCATGAAAAAAACTTTTCTTGTCCCGCTCGGGATCCTGCTCGCCGCCCTCGGCTATTCTCAAACCTTGAAGCCATCCGCCGATGCGCCCCGCCATGTGGAAATTTTGTTCCTCGGCGCGCCCACCGCAAATCATCCCGCCCACAATCCTGTGGAGCGTTACCGGGTTCTGAAAAAAGCCCTCGGCGTGGACGGCATTAATCTAACTTACACTGAGGATCTTAATGACATCCGCCGCGATGTGCTCGACCGCTTCGATGGCGTGATGCTCTACGGCAATTGGCAACAGAACGAAGCGATGGATCCGGCTCGGGAGAGCGCGTTGCTCGGCTACGTCAATGACGGTGGCGCATTTCTGCCGATCCATTGCGCGTCGGCCTGCTTTGGCGGCTCAGATGCCTTCGTGAAACTCGTTGGCGGTCGCTTCAAATCGCACGGCACCGGGGTTTTCACCACGACATGCGTTGCGCCGGATCACCCTGTGATGCGCGGCTATGCGGGCTTTGAAACCTGGGATGAAACCTATCTCCACGACCGCCTCACCGACGACCGCACCATCCTTCAACTCCGCGACCAAGAGCCGTGGACCTGGGTCCGCGCTCAAGGCAAGGGCAAGGTCTTCTACACCGCTTACGGTCACGACATGCGCTGCTGGGGCCAGCCCGCCTTTCATGAACTCCTGCGCCGCGCCATCCTCTGGAGCGTAGGCGAAAAAGTCCGGGCCAAGCTCGCGGCGATGGACCTCCCCAAGCTGGAAAGCGAGGAAATGATTCTGCCCGGCTATCGCGATCGCAAGACCATCACTCAAGGCCAGAAACCGCTTTCCCCCACCGAGTCTATCAAACTCGCGCACGTGCCTAACGGCTTTGAACTCTCCCTCTTCGCGAGCGAGCCGGACATCGTCAATCCCATCCACATCACCTGGGACCACCGCGGCCGTGCCTACGTCATTGTGACCGTGGACTATCCGAACAATCTTCAGGCGGGAAATCTCGGACACGACCGCATCCACATTTGCGACGACACCAATGGCGACGGCAGGGCCGACAAGTTCACGCTCTTCGCCGACAAGCTGTCCATTCCCACCTCTGCGGTCTTCGTCCACGGCGGACTCATCTGCACCAACGGTCCCGACATGATTTTCCTCAAGGACACCAACGGCGACGACAAGGCCGACATCCGCAAGGTCCTTTTCACCGGATTCAAAACCAACGACACCCATGCCGGGGTTTCCAACCTCCGCTATGGCTTCGACAACTGGATTTACGCCACCGTGGGCTACGCCGGCTTCGAAGGCAGCGTCGGCGGCCAGCAGCACAAATTCTCCACCGGCCTGTTCCGGTTTAAGCCGGACGGCAGCCGACTCGAATTCCTCCAGAGCACGACTAACAATACTTGGGGCCTCGGCTTCACCGCTGATTTCGACATCCTTGGCTCGACTGCCAACGGCAACCCGTCGTGGTATTTCACCTTCGCCAAGGACCTCTACGCAAGGTCCGGTCTCGCCCAGCCGCGCACGCCTGCCGGCGATAAAAACCCGATGTTTTTCCCTTCCTCAATGGACATCCGCCAAGTCGATCAACTGGACCGCTACACATCTGCGGCAGGCCACGCTTTTTACACCTCCGGCCGTTTTCCGGAAAGCTTCGGCAAAAACATCGCCTTCGTCTGCGAGCCTACCGGAAAACTCGTCGGCCAGTTTGAAATCACCCCGAAAGGCGCGGGCTTCGTTTCCCGCCAGCTGCCTAACAACCTTTATTCCAGCGCCGACGGCTGGTCCGGCCCGGTGTTCGCGGAAACCGGCCCCGATGGCGCGGTCTGGATTGCGGACTGGTATAATCTCATCATCCAGCACAACCCGACTCCCAATGTGAAATCAGCCGGCTACGATGCCAAGACCGGCCGCGGCAACGCTTACGAGACCCCCCTCCGTGACACCTCGCTCGGCCGTGTCTTCCGCGTCTATCCAAAGGGGAGCAAGGACGATACCAATCCCAAGCTCGTCCCCACCGACCCTGATACGCTGATCAACGGACTCGGTCACCCCAACCTTTTTTGGAGACTCCAAGCCCAGCGCTTGATCGTAGAATCCGGCTCGGCCAGCGCAGTCGCAAAGCTCAAGAAAATCGTCCCCCTCAAGAAAACCCCTGCCGCCATCCATGCTTTTTACGCCCTGCAAGGGCTTGGCGCACTCGACCCGGAGACGATCCGGTTGGCGCTGGCCTCTCCTAGCCGCGGTCTCCGGCGCGCGGCTATTGTCAGCGCCCCGCTCGACGAGACACTGGCTAACAGCGTCATCAAGGATGGTCTCGTCGCGGCAGCGGACGCCCGCGAACTTGCCGAAACTTTCGTCGCCCTCGCAGGCGTGGCGCCATCCGAGAAAATTGGTAAGGTGCTCCATGACACTCTCGCCGCCAGCAAGGACACCATCCTCGGCGATGCCGTCATCAAGGACGCTTGGCAAGCTGCCGCACGCCGTCACGCTCCCGGTGTCGTTCTAGCAGCAGTCTCGGGTGGACCCCCCGCCGATAGGGCGGCCATTGATGCGTCGGCTGAATATTTCGCCAGCAGCGGTGAAGCCGCCTCACGCCAAGCACTCGCCTCCTCGCTTGCCTCGCGCACTGATGAGTTCTCCAAGAATCTAGTCATTTCTCTCAGTGCACCACGGGTGGAAGCCAAAGCCTTCGTCCGCAAAAACGCCCCCGATCCCGCCGTCCATGAGCGTGGCCTCGCCGTTTACAACCGCACCTGCATCGCCTGCCACGGACCGGAAGGCAAAGGCGTCCCCGGCGCGTTCCCTCCACTTGACAACACAAGCTGGGTCACGGGCGACCCGACCATCCCGGCGCGCATTATCCTATCAGGTCTTCAAGGGCCTATCGAAGTTTCCGGCCAGAAATTTGAGAACATCATGCCGCCGCATACCGATCTTAAGGATGGGGAAATCGCCGACGTCATTACCTACGTCCGCCAATCGTGGAGCAACGACGCGTCCTCCGTTAGCAAGGAAGTCGTCACGCAAACCCGCGCGGCATCGGCGGCGCGTGGCAAGCCTTGGACCGCGTCCGAACTCAAGTGATGCTGCCCCCCGGCGCGTGGAATCGGCCTCGACCTTTCAGCAGGGCATAATATCGAACAAGCATCAATCATGGAACCTGAACCCGAGATCAACCCCGCACGGAAGTCAGAGTTGGAAACCAAACCAGTGGTGATTCCTCCGCCCGATTTGCCGCGGCCGCCAGCTCCGCCGCCGTCATTGCCTCCTGGTTCAGCGCCAGTCGCGGAGGGTGCCGTAGCTGTAAAAATCCGCAACGCGCAGGATGCTGCTGACGATGATGCTTTAGTCGCAGGCTTGGCGTCCTTCAACTCCCGCGCCACGGCTGCGCTGATAGACATGGTCGTTGCTGCTGGCGTCGCCATTGCCTTGGCTTTCATCTTGCCCGGATTCGCCGACCGCCTCGCTTGGCTCGCGGGGATTGCCTATCTGGTGACTCGCGACTCGCTGCCGTTTCTTGGCGGCCAGAGCGTCGGGAAAAAGGCGATGAAGCTCAGAGCGGTGACGTTGGGTGGCGAGTCGCTGGTCGGCAAATGGGAAACCGCGCTCATCCGCAACGGCGTGCTGGCGATTCCGTTATTCGCATTCGTCGAGTTGTTCATCTTGCTCACTCGCGAGGGTAAACCCGAGCGCGGCCTGCGCCTTGGCGACGAGTGGGCGAAGACCAAGGTGATCCTCGAAAAAACTTTACCAAATGCCGATGGGCTGTGATTTGCGGGCTTTCCAATCGTCCCTGCTCCAGTCAACTTTCCGCCATGGAGAGTCATGATGTGTTGAAGCGGGCGCTGCGGAAAACCACCCCCAAGGCGGTGGCCGCAGACCTGGGAGTGTCGCTGTCCCTGGTTTACAAATGGGCGGAGAAGCCCTCGGACTACAGTTCGGGCAGTCGTAATCCGCTGGATCGCTTGCTCCAGATTATCGACCTGAGCGGCGACAACGGCATCGTCGAATGGCTTTGCCTTCGCCAGGGCGGACATTTCGTGAAAGACCCGGACGTGAGCGGCCATCAGATCGACCACGTCCTGCCAGCTACCCAGGAAATTATCGGGCAGTTTTCAAATTTGCTGAACCAAATATCCGCAGCCGCCATCGACCACTCAGTGAGCAAGGACGAAGCCGGTGAAATCCGCCAGTGCTGGGACAAGCTGAAAAGCTACGCGGAAGGCTTTGTCCGCTGCTGTGAAAACGGCGATTTCAAGACGATGTCGCGGGTCTCGCCGTCAGAGCGTTAGCTTTTCCAAGCTGCCCACCGAGTTGTTCTCAGAGGCATCATGAAATTCAGTTAGCGCTGGAGCAAGCTGATGATCGGCGGCAGGGTTTCCTTCCATGCATGGGCGACGGCGCAACGGATTACTGCGTCCTCGTCGTCGCGGCGGGGGAAGCTTTTCGCCTCGCGAAGTTTCTTGGCAGCCCAGGTGATGGCGTTGAGTTCGGAGCCGAGCGAAAGCAATCCGAGCGCACAGGCAAGTGCGGTGGCCGCTAGCAGAACCGAGATGCCGCCCATGATCGGGATCTTCGCCACCAACACCGCGAAGACCGCGATGATGCCGCTGAGCGGAGGCACGGCCATGCCGAAACGGCGGGCGTTTTCCCGCGAGTTGGCCGACTTGGGATCGCGTTCGCGCCACTCTGCCAGCGCCTTAAGCCGGAGTTGGCGGCCGAACTCGGCGGCCGACTCGTCGGCTCGGTGGATCACCGCGGTGTCGTCCGGCGCCGGCAGCCAAGCTCCGAGATCGCAGCGGCAGGGGCGCTTGCCCGTTTCCGCCAGCACCCGCAGCCCGAACATCCAACGGGCGATGAGCGCCGCGGCGATGGGAAGAGCGGAGAATAAAAATAGGATACGCCACATGGGATTGAAAAAATAGTTAGAAATTATTTTCTGGGAGAGCCAGCTGCGACCCACGCCCGCGGGTCGTCCGGCCATGGATGTCTTGGATAGCGACCGGCGACTTCCTTTTTCATCTGCGCGTAGCCGGTCTGCCAGAATCCTTTCAGATCCTTGGTCATTTGCCAGGGTTTCTGGCCGGGCGTGAGGATGTGGACAAGCAGGGGAACGCGGCCGCTGGCGATCATCGGCGTCTCCCAGATTCCAAACAGGTGTGAGACCCGCACGGAAATGAATGGGTCCATGCCGAACGCGTAAGTGATCTTCGCCGACTGGCCGTGCGGCAAATTCACCCGCTCCGGGCAATACGAATCCAACGCCGTGCGTTGCGCCTCGCTGAGCCACTCGCGAAGAACGCGCCAGACGTTGGCTTCCTTGATTTCCTTGTAGCTCACCGCGCCATGGCAGATCTGCGCGATCGCGTCGGTGCGGTCTTCATCCGTCCAGCCGGGCATGCCCAGCTCTGGCATCCAGGTGCCGAGCGAAGCCAGGCGGGCGGTCCATTGGGTGACGGAATCGTCCCAGTTTTTTAAAACCAACTCATCGGATAGAACCCGTGTCGCCAGCAGTCCGGCGGCCTGGTCGAGGTTCACGCCGTGGTCGCTTTCCTTGGCTTCGAGCACCAGATCGCGGAAACGGGTTTCCTTTCTAGCAACCACGCGGCGGCGGGTCTCGTCCCAAACCGCGCCGTCAGTGATGGCTAGATCCGCAGGAAATAACTCAGCCAGCCACGCCGGATCGACCGCGGTGGCGCGGCGGAGGTGGACGATGATTTCCCGCGCCTCGACCTCAGTGATTTCTGCGGCGACGAAAGCCGGGGCATTCCTCACGCAGGAATCCTCGTCGAGCTTGCCCTTGCGGTTTCCCACCAGCTTGCAAGCCAGCGTGCCTTGGCTGACGCGGATCGCTAACTGATCGCTGAACGCCGCGAGCATCGCCTTGCCCACGGACTCGCGGCGGGCCTTGAAATCCACGGGCTGCCATTCCCAGCCAAAACGCTTCGCCAGCGAACAAAGCCGGTCGAATCCCTGCGCCGTCTCGCGCGCGCCACGCGCCATCACGCCGACGGGGTCGCAGCGGCGCGGGTCGAAGCCCATCGCTTCGGCGGATTCAAACGCCCGCCATTCGCCGGCGAAATCCGAGTCGTCGTCCGGGAAAATGAAATCCTTGCGGCCCGGTCCGCCGCGCTTGGCGGTGAAGATTCCGTCCCCTTGCACCGTCGCTGCAATGAATGCGGTTTCAGCCACGCAGCCATGTTCGTAGCCCGCTAACATCAGCCGCGAGAACCGCGGTTCCAACGGCAGCGACGCCATTTTCCGGCCTTCGTCGGTGAGCTTTCCCGTGCTGTCGAGCGCCCCGAGATCGTGCAGCAGGCGCTCGGCGCGGGAAAGCGATGCTTCCGTCGGCGCGTTGAACCAGCGGAAATCGCGGACCTCGGAGACGCCTGCCGCCTTCAGCAGCAGCGCGGCTTCCGCTAGATCGACACGATGCACCTCGGGCGCTTCGAACTCGGCGCGGCGGGCGTGATCGGCCTCGCTCCAAAGGCGGAACGCACGGCCCGGCGCCGTCCGTCCGGCGCGGCCCGTGCGTTGCTCGGCGGCGGCGCGGGATATTTTCTTGATGAGCAGTGTGTTGATCCCACGGCGCGGTTCGAAGGACGCAATGCGCGCCAAGCCGCTATCAATCACCGTCCGCACGCCGTCGATGGTCAGGGAGGTTTCCGCCACGTTGGTCGCCACAATGATTTTCGGGCGCGTGCCGGGAGCAATCGCCGCTTCCTGCGCGGCGGACTGCAGTGCGGAATACAACGGATAGACGTCCCAGCCCTTCGCTTGTCCGCTATTATCCAACAGCTCGATCGTCCGCCGGATCTCGTGGGTGCCGGGCAGGAACATCAGAATGTTTCCCGGGTCCGGCATCGCCATTGCCTCGCGGCAGACGTTAGCCATTTTCTCCCAGATCGGCGTTTCGCGTGGCGGTCCGCCGCGGCGGTCGTTTAGCGGGGGGCGGTCCGCCCGATAGAGCACCTGCACCGGGTGAGTCCGCCCGCCCGCTTCCAGCGAAACAGCGGGAGCGAGGTAGTCCGCCAGCCCCGCCGTTTCCAGCGTTGCGGACATCACCACCACCCGCAGATCCGGCCGCAGGCCTTCTTGCAAATCCAGGCACCGCGCCAAGGCGATGTCCACGGCAAGGCGGCGCTCGTGGAACTCGTCGAACACCACCGCGCCCACGCCTTCCAACGTCGGGTCGTCTTGGATCCAGCGCTGAAAAACTCCGTCGGTCAGATAGATGATGCGCGTGTCGGCGCGGTATTTCGTGTCGAAGCGGACCGCGTAGCCGACCTCGTTGCCGAGCGTCGCCTTGCGTTGTTTCGCCACCCAGCCTGCCAGCAAACGCGCTGCCATTCGGCGGGGTTCGATGACGAGAATGCGCCCGGAAATCCCTGCATCCACCAGCATTCCTGGCACGGACGTGGATTTCCCAGAGCCGGTCGGGGCTTTGAGCAACACGCGCGAGCGGTCTCCATCCACCACGGCGGCACGGAGATCGTTGGCGATTTCAAAGACGGGTAAGGTCACGCGGGAGGATTTGCCGAAAAACCCAAGGAGTGGCGATCTCAGAATCGCCTCTTTTTCACGAGGACGTCTATTCCCCTTGGTTTTCGATTCAGTCGTAGTCCCGTAACAGACGAACCATGATCGCCTTTGCTCGGGCAGGATTTTTAGAGGGGGCGTTCCGGAGCCTGCGGAATCGCAAACCGCCCCATTTTTCCGTTGAGGCCGCCAAGCCCAATGCTTGCTAGGAGCTGTAAAATGAGATCTGCGGCGAGCGGATTCACCGCTTGGCCTTGGGCGTCTTGAGGAATTTCTCCACCTCGGTGAGCGGGCGGGTGTTAAAAACGTCTTGTTTGCGCAGCCAGCCCTTGCGGGCAAGGCGGACCCCGAGGCCGAGGTGATGGATGGCGGCGGTGGAGTGCGCGTCGGGATTGATCGAGCAGAGGACGCCCTTGTCGCGGGCGCGCTTCCACCAGCGCCAGTCCATGTCGAGGCGCCGCGGGTCGCAGTTGAGCTCGATGATGGTGCGGGTCTCGGCGGCGCAGTCGATGACCATGCCGTGGTTCACGGCGTAGCCATCGCGCTTGAGCAGGAGGCGACCGGTGAGGTGGCCGAGCATGGTGACGTGCTCGTTTTCCATGGCGCGGCAAATCCGCCGGGTCATTTCTTCTTCGGATAGAGTGAAAGACGCGTGGACCGAGGCGACGCAGTAGTCGAGTCTGGCTAAAATCGTGGCGTCGAAATCGAGCGAGCCGTCTTTTAAAATATCGACCTCGGAACCGGCGAAGAGGCGGAAGTGCTCATAGCCCGCGTTGAGCTTGGCGATGGCTGCGATTTGCTCTAGCAGGCGTTCCTCGTCGAGGCCGTTCGCTTGGAACGAGGCTTTCGAGTGATCCGCGATGCCGAGGTATTGGAGGCCGAGATCCATGGCTTCCTCAGCCATTTCCGCGAGAGTTGCGTGGCCGTCGGAAGCGGTGGTGTGGTTGTGAAAGGTGCCGCGGAGTTGGCCGAGCTCGACGAGGCGCGGCAGCGTGTGGCGGGCGGCGGCTTCGAGCTCGCCCGTGTTTTCGCGAAGCTCGGGCGGAATGAAGTCGAGTCCGAGCGCACGGTAGATGTCGGCTTCTTCGTTTACCTCCGGAATCGGCGCGGGGTCCTCTTTGTTAGTCGGTGTGAAGCCGTATTCGTTGAGCGACAGCCCTTGTTTCAGCGCGAGCGAGCGGAGGGCGACGTTGTGCTCCTTGGAGCCGGTGAAGTAAAGTAGGGCGAACGGGTATTGTGTGTTTGAAACAGCGCGGAGGTCGCACTGGATGCCGGTTTTGAGACGGATGGACGATTTGGTGTCGCCGCTGCCGATGATGGATTGGACCTGCGGGATGGTGGTGAAATCCTCACAGACGAGCGCGGGTTCCTTGGTGGCGACGAGGAAATCGAGATCGTGGATCGTTTCCTTCGCCCGGCGGAAGGATCCCGCGACGGTGACCCGGGAAACCTCGGGATGGGTGCGGAGGAGGCCGGTGATTTCCTCGACCAGCGGACTGATCGAACCTAGCAGGAAAGTTTCGGCGAAGGATTCCCCATGGGCGATGGCTTCAAGGATTTTGGTCTGGGTCTTGGCTCCGAAGCCGGGAAGGCCTGCGATTTTCCCGGCGGTGCAGGCGGCCTTGAGGTCGGCGACTGAGACGATGCCGAGAGTTTCGTAGAGGGCTTTGACCTTTTTCGGGCCGAGACCTTGAACGTCGAAAAGCTCGAAAAGTCCTGCGGGGAATTCCGCGCGGAGGGTTTCGTGGAACGCCAGCTTGCCGGTGCTGGCGAGTTCGTGAAGCTTCTCGCGAAGCGCCTCGCCGATGCCCTCGATGCCAGTGAGTTCGTTGTTTCGGGCGAGGGCGACGATGTCGTTATCGAAATTCCTCACGGCTTGTGCGCCGTTGCGGTAGGCGCGGATCTTGAATGGATTCTCGCCCTTGAGCTCTAGCAGCGTGGCGATTTCTTCAAGGACTTCGGCAAGGTTTTCACGGGTCATGAAAGTGGATCTTACTAGCTGCGGGCTGGGGAATCCACCATCATCATTTCATCAGGAAATCCGCGACGACCATCCGGTGATCGCTGTTGCGGGTGGTCACAGCACGGCAGCGGACGGGTGTTAGGTGACGGGTGGCATAGAGGTGATCAATGCGGAGAATGGGAAAGCGGCGCTGGAAGGTGTCGCCCCAACCGGTGCCTGCGGTAGCGAAGGCGTCCACGAAATCGCGGGCGAGTTGGCGGTGGACGATGTCGGAAGCGGGCGAATTGAAGTCGCCGCCGAAGAGGGTGGGGGTGTTGGGGAACGGGGTGGTTTGCTCGAGAATCTGTTGCGTCAGCGAGAGCTCCTTTTGGCGGACGGCGCGGTTGCTCCGATGGTGGCTCCAAGCAGATTTGCGCCACAGGCGGAGGTCGGTGGCGGCGGTGGCGAGGTGCACGTTGACGACCTCGATTTCCACGCCGCTAGGGAGCACGACGGTGACCTGTTGGTCGCGTTGCGTGGGATTGCGGACTTCGCGCTGGATTTTCCAACGGGTGACGACGCCGTTGGATTGGTGAACGCGGTAGTCGCCCCGGCCGCCGTAGAGGGTGTCCGCGATCTGCCGGACCTGGTGGGGCAGGAGGTCTTGCAGCAGGACAATATCCGGTTGCCACGCGGCGAGATCGGCAGCCGGATTTCCGAAGGTAAAGAAGGCGCTGTTCAAGGTGATGGCGCGAATGACGGGATTGCCCTCGTGTGGGTCCGCCAAGCCGGGAAGCGGCGGCGATTTCCCGAAATTCGCCAAGACCCGCGCCTCGTCCGCGCCGACTAGCAGGGTCACGGCCCACACGCCGGTCATCACTAACGAAAGCGAGGCGCGTAGGAAATAAAATGCGGTGGTGGATAGTAACAGGCCGACGCCACCCCACAGCCAGATCGGCATGACGGTGAACGCCGCGAAGCGATCTGGCTGCCGCGCGAAACAGTAAACCGTGAAGATGTGGAGCAGCAGGGAAACCACCACCAATGTCCATCCGAGGCGGCGGCTGAGAGCGGACATTGAGGGGATGGAAATTAGAAATTTGAAATTTCAGTTTGAAATTTCACATGCCTGGGATGCCGAGGCCGCCGGTGAGTTTTTTCATTTCCGCGGCGGACTTTTCCTTGCCCTTGGAGATGGCTTCCTGGACGCCTTTGAGGACGAGGTCTTCGAGAAATTCCGCGTCTTGGGGATCGATGACGGACGGGTCAATCTTGATCGACATCACATCGCCCGCGCAGGTGGCGATGACCTGCACCTTGCCACCGCCGACGGAGGCTTCGACGG
>JAYSYA010000107.1:0-15024 GCA_043716765.1 Akkermansiaceae bacterium | reverse complement strand
GCGTAAACCAGGGCATCCCCCCGGCGCGGCGATTTTGGGAAGCCTCCGTTCCAGGCTCCGCACTTCACTCCGCTACGCTCCGTTGCGTGCTGCGCCTTCCACTCCGGCTTCCCAAAATCGAGTCCCCCGCCACACCGTCCTTGCTCCCCAAGCCATGATCTCCTATCTCTTTCCCGCACCCCGCCACCATAGCTTAGTTTAGCCCCTCCGTGGCCGAACTTTCGGGTCCGCCTCAGACCTTGAGTCCATCCCGCGCCTTGGCGGACAGAGCGATCGCGAACCTCTCGGCCATTTCTCCGCTCCAATAGATGTAGGTTTCGAAACAGATCGTCTCCTTCGCCCCTGCGATTGCGGCGAGCATCGCCGGGAAGATCTCCACGCCATTCTCCAGCCGCCTGATCCGGTTGCCACCGAGAATGGGCGGCCCCAGCAATTGGCTCATCGACCGCTCGAACTGCCCACCCGCGATGTCATATCGCCGCGCGATCCGTTGTTTAATCTTCTTCTCGCCCGAAATGAAATTCTTGACGAAAAGCGTGAGCAGCGATGAGGCGACCGCAGCGGCGCCAAGTTGGATCAGTTGGGAGCGGGCGAATTTTTTCATAATGGGATAACGTTTTAGTCTCGAAGTTAAGTAGGCATGAAAGAGCTCCGCGTCGGTAGTGCCACGTGATTTCGCGGCGAGTGCCACCAACCACCGACACGGAGACCCATGAAAACCCACCATACTCCATCGGTATCGTCGCGCACAAGCGCTTCAGTCAGAGCCCCGGCTGAGACAGCCGGGGCACGTTCTGGGTCACGGCTCGCACAAGTTCATTTCGCGGGTCGAAATCGGGTCTGATCCCGTGGCATGATCCATTAATCCGGGATTGATGGTCCAATCGCTGATAGGAACCCCCGGGAGCGATGAAGGAGAAACCGCGCGCCGTCGGGGTGGTGCTTATGGGAAGTTCGGTTACCGCCGTTACTTGAAAACGGCTAGCACCGCGCGATGGTCCGAGGCCGTGGCCCAGTCCGCGTCGTCGATGATTTTTGCGGCGGGGAAATCGACGTCCTTGCGGAGTTCGCGGGTTACCATGATGAAGTCGATGCGCGAGTAGAGGTCATGCAGCGCCCAGTGATGGGTCCAGGCGTCGTGGTGCGAGTCCTTGGCCGGGATGGCGGTTAGGTAAGTCGGATCGTTGTAATTTCCGGTAATGGTCTTAATCGTCGGAGTGGCGCGGGTGTCGTTGAGATCCCCGTAAACGACGAGTCGGGCGTCGGCGTTGGTTTTGAGAATGGAGGTCACGTGGCGGCGCAACAAGCGGGCTTCATTGAGGCGAATGGCTTCCTGATCGCCTTGTTCGCTGTCGCGCTTGGATTTGAGATGTGTCCCTAGGAAGCGGTAGGATTTCCCGCGGGCTTGGATGGTGGCGTCAAGAATGCCGCGGTTGATCGCGAAGGTTTGGCCGGCGAGTTGGTATTCGGTTTCAGCCGGTTTGGCGGTGGAGATGATGGGGAAACGGGAAAGCAGCCCGAGGTGGCGGGTCGGATCGGAGCCTCCGGTGTAATAGGAGTGCGGCAAATCCAGCCCGGCGGCCTTGAGGTCTTCTTGGATTTCCGCGAGATCCGAGGCTTCGCCGATTTCGCAGAGGCCGATGACATCCGGGGCGTGGCGGGAGAGGATTGCGACGACCGCTTGCTTTTCGCTTTCAGGTTTGGGAGCGCCTTTGAGTGCTTTCCGATCCACGTAGCGATCCATCGTCAGCCAGTTCTCGACGTTGTAGGAAATGAAGCGGAGCCCGCTTGGGGAAACAGCTTCAGATGAAACCGTGACGGGTTCGGAGGCTTGGGAAATCTCAGTCTCCGCTGCAACCGAATCCGCTTCTAAGGATTGCGGATCAGTCGTTAGAGTTCCGTGCGTTTTCCAGTCCGGGGTGCCGGTTTTGCGGTCACAGGACAAGGTCGCGAGCATCGCGGCGATCCAGCAAACCCGCCCAAGGATTTTTGGGGCGTGACTTCCAATCGAAGCCGCAAGCAGGCGACCCATGCAATCAGGATTCCCGGGGTTCTTTACCTGGAACTTCCTTGACGCGGGTTTCAGTCTCGGAGCGGGTGATTTCGTGCTCGAAATCTTCCCGCGCCTTTTTGAATTCGCCCATGCTTTTACCGATCCCGCGAGCGAGCTCGGGCAGCTTCTTGGCTCCGAAGAGCAATAAGATTATGATGAAAATCACAACCATTTCCTGCATTCCAAATGATCCCATAATTTTAGTAGTGTTGGCGGACGAACGATAGTCCGGTTCGATTCGCTTGCAACGCATTTACCGTGAAACGGGCGCTGATCATTCAGTTGAGTGGCTGATTTGCCCTCAATGGCAGACCGGACAGGTGTTCAGCGAGGTGAAAAAGTCGTTGCCCTTGTTATCGACGAGGATGAAGGCGGGGAAGTTTTCCACGGTGATTTTCCAGACCGCTTCCATGCCGAGTTCGGGGAATGCGACGACTTCCTGCGAGCGGATATGCTCCTGCGCGAGCAATGCGGCGGGTCCACCGGCCGAGCCGAGGTAAAAGCCGCCGTGGGCTTGGCAAGCGTCGGTCACTTGTTTCGAGCGGTTGCCCTTGGCCAGCATGACCATCGAGCCGCCGTTGGCTTGGAAAAGATTTACGTAGCCGTCCATCCGGCCTGCGGTGGTTGGGCCGAAGGAGCCGGATGGCAGGCCGGCAGGAGTTTTGGCCGGGCCCGCGTAATAGACCGGGTATTTCCTGAAATATTCCGGGAGTTCGCCGGTTTCCTCGAGGATTTCCTTGAGCTTTGCGTGGGCGATGTCGCGGGCGACGATGATGGTTCCGGTCAGTGCGAGTGCGGTGGTGACGGGGTAATTCGAGAGCGTCTTGAGGGTTTCCTCCATCCCGAGATCGAGGTTGACCGGCACGCCCTTGAATTTCCAGTCGCGGAATTTCTCGGGGATAAACCGGCCGGGATTCTTCTCCAGTTGTTCGAGGAAAATGCCGTCCTTGGTGATTTTCGCCTTGGCTTGGCGATCCGCCGAGCAGGAAACGCCGATGCCGACGGGGCACGAAGCACCGTGACGCGGCAGGCGGATGACGCGGACGTCGAGCGCGAGATACTTGCCGCCGAACTGGGCGCCGATCCCGACTTCGCGAGCCATGGTGAGCAGATCGATTTCCAGCTCGATGTCGCGGAACGCCCGGCCGTGCTCGTTGCCGGAAGTCGGCAGTTCGTCGTAGTAATGGGTGGAGGCGAGTTTGACCGTTTTGAGGCAATTCTCCGCGGACGTGCCGCCGATGACGAACGCGAGGTGATAGGGCGGGCAGGCGGCGGTGCCGAGCGATGCCATTTTTTCCAAGCAGAATTCCCTCAAGCGCTTTGGGTTGAGGAGGGCTTTGGTTTCCTGATAGAGAAAGGTTTTGTTAGCCGATCCGCCGCCTTTGCTGACGAAGAGGAATTTATAGGCGTCGCCTTCGGTGGCGTAGAGATCGATCTGGGCGGGGAGATTGGTCTTGGTGTTGACCTCGTCATACATCGTGAGCGGGGCGGTCTGCGAGTAGCGGAGGTTCTCCTTGGTGTAGGTCTGGTAGATGCCTTGCGAGAGGAATTCCGCGTCGTCGCAGCCGGTCCAGACTTGCTGGCCTTTTTTCCCGACGATCGTGGCGGTGCCGGTGTCTTGGCAGAAAGGCAGGATACCGTGTGAGGCGATCTCGGCGTTTTTCAACAACATCAGCGCGACCATGCGGTCGTTGTCCGAGGCCTCCGGGTCGTCGAGAATGGCGGCAACCTGTGAGAGATGGGAGGCGCGGAGGGTGAAGTTGATGGCTTTGATCGCTTCCGCCGCCAACAGGGTGAGTGCTTCCGGGGCGATTTTGAGCATCGGCTTGCCCTCGAATTCCGAGACGGAGACGTGCTCGGAGCAGATCAGCTCGTAGGCAGTGGTGTCGGGGCCGAGCGGGAAAGGATCCTGGTAGAAAAATGGTTTGTCGGACATGGCGTGCGGCTTGTTTTAAGCATGATGGGCTGGGGGAGCAAACCGTTTCCCGAGTCGCCGCAACGAATGCATGGTGAATGGCGGGATTCGCTGTTTCGGCTGCAATTCACCCACCGTTGAAGTTCACGCCCATTTCCTCAGAGATCGCCTTGAGGCGCAAATCGAAGGTCCAGAGCGGAACCCCGCCAAGGACGGACGAGGCGAGGATATTCGCGTCGTTCCACTGGATTCCCCGGCCCCAAAGTCGGCGAGACTCCACCATCTGGCGGGTTTCGGCAAAACTCGCGATCGGCGGGCGATTCAATTTAGCCAGATCGATCACCGTTTGCCGCCGTTCCCTCAAGGTTCCCATGGACAACTCGCCCACCACGATCGGGTGGCACCAGACTTCGCCGTCTTCCAGCATGGCCGAGAGCAAGGGATTCCGCTGGCGGAAATGGCGGACCCAGACGCAAGTATCAACGAGGACCGGTTTCATTTTGGTTCGTCGGCGACTCTGGAACTTGGAATCGGGGAATCCGAAAAGTAGCTCACGCGGGAGTCCCGCAGAGCGATATCAAAGTCCGGCATGGTTCCGCCCAAGGCAGCGAGTCTGCGGGCGGCCATCCGTTTCACATAGGCGTCCAGGACGAAATTCAGGAGCTTGGACTTTTCATCGATGCCGCTGAAGTCTGCTGCCGCTGCGAGCAAATCGTCATCAATTGTTACGGTAGTTCTCATGCCAAAAAACCTGCATCAAAGCCGCGTCATTTTCAAGCGGTTTTCTGAATCACCCAAGAATCGCTCTTGGCAAGGGGCTTTCAAGGCTTGCGGGACCGATTGGGCAGGGGTAAAACGCTCCCTTGCCATGGACAAGAAACCTGTAGTGCTCATTATTCGCGACGGCTGGGGTGTGAACCCCGGGGGAAAAGAAACCGCCATTAGGGACGGCAACGCGACCTTGCTGGCGAAAACCCCGTTTCACGAAGTGATGTTCAGGACCTATCCGAAAGGGGTTCTCAGCGCCTCCGGCCTCGATGTCGGGCTGCCTCCCGGACAGATGGGCAATTCTGAAGTGGGCCACCTCAATCTCGGTGCCGGTCGGATCGTGTATCAGGATCTTACTCGCATTAACAAGGCGATCAAAGAGGGAACGCTGGCGACGAGTCCGGTTTTTGTGGAAGCACTTGAGAGGGCCAAGACCGGGCGACTGCATTTCATCGGCCTCGTTTCCGACGGCGGCGTCCACAGCCACCAGGACCAACTCATCGCGATGGTGAAGCTGGCGAAAGAGGCGGGCGTGAATGACATTTTCATCCATGCCGTCACCGATGGCCGCGACACCTCACCGACGGGCGGCCAAGGCTATCTAGCGAAGGTCGAGGACGAGGCGGCGAAGAGCGGAGCCCATGTGGCAACGGTGATCGGTCGCTACTTCGCGATGGATCGCGACAAACGCTGGGACCGCGTGAAGCTCGCTTGGGACGCGATCGTGTTAGGAAAAGGCGAGCCGCGCGACGTGCTCGCAAGCGAGGCCGTGGCCGATTACTACCGCCTCGACAAGACCGACGAGTTCATGCCGCCGATGATTTTCGCGGCAGCCGACACCCAGCGTGTTAGGGATGGCGATGTGGTGCTGTTCTTTAATTTCCGCTCCGACCGTGCGCGTGAGCTCTCCGAAGCGTTTCTCTATCCGGATTTCAACGGCTTTGATCGCGAGGTCACTCCAAACGTCCACTTCGTCACCCTTACCCAATACGACGAGAAATACGGCTGCCCGGCGATCTTCGCCGCGCAGACGCTCGACATGGTGCTCGGTGAGACGGTCGCCAACGCCGGCAAGAATCAGATGCGCATCGCCGAAACGGAAAAATACCCGCACGTCACCTACTTCTTCAACGGTGGCGAGGAAGTCGCCTATCAGGGAGAGGACCGCTACATCATTCCCTCGCCCAAGGACGTGGCGACCTATGATTTCAAGCCGGAAATGAGCGCCCAACAGGTCACCAACACCGTCCTCGCCAAGCTGAAGGACTATGACATGGTCATCCTCAATTTCGCCAACCCCGACATGGTCGGCCACACCGGCGTTGTCGAAGCCGCGGTCAAGGCGTGCGAAGTCATCGACGCCGACGTGAAGGCCATCGTCCAGGAAACTCTTCGCCTCGGCGGTAAGCTTCTCATCACCGCCGACCATGGGAACTGCGAATATATGCGCAACCCCGATGGTTCGCCGAACACCGCGCACACGACGAATCTCGTGGATGTCTTCTACGTCGCCGCCGATGGGGACGATTACACCGTCCGCGACGGGATCCTCGCCGATGTCGCGCCGACTCTGCTGGAAATGCTCGGCGTCTCGACGCCCACGCAGATGACTGGGAAAAGCCTGCTCGTCAGGAAAGCGAAATAAGCCAGCGAAAGCTTTGTTTTGATGACGCTACCGTGTCTTCAGGACTTTTTCACGTCCACCCATTGCTTGGTCTTGGCGGATTCCAGCACGGCGTCGCAGACGTATTGGGTGCCGAGGGCGTGGCGGAAATCGGGGTAGCGTTTTTCGGCGCTTGGGTCGTCGAGGGATTTGAAGAACTCGGCGAGTTCGTGGGTGAACGAGTGTTCGTAACCGAGGCAGAGGCCGGGAACCCACCAGTTGCCGGAATACGGATGGTCGCCGTCGGTGGCGTGGATGTTGGACCAGCCGCGGCGGTCGCCGGGGACGCCGTGGTCGAAGTAGGAAAGGTAGTTGAGATCGTGTAGATCCCAGGCGAGGGATTTTTTCTCGCCGTTGATCTCGAACGTGTAGAGCGCCTTGTGGCCGCGGGCGTAGCGGGTGGACTCGAAAATGGCGAGCGAACCGTTTTCGAAACGGGCGAGGAACGCGCAGGCGTCGTCGATGGTGACGGCTTGTTTCTCGCCGGTGGCGGTGTGGACGCGCTCCTTGATGAAGGTCTCGGTCATGGCGCTAACCGAAACGATGTCGCCGTTGATCCAGCGGGCCGTATCGATGCAGTGGGCTAACAAGTCGCCGATGACACCGGAACCGGCGGCTGCGGCGTCGAGGCGCCAGAGGCCTGCGCCGCCTTGCGGGAGCTCTTCGGAAATCGTCCAGTCCTGGAGGAAATTCGCGCGGTAGTGGAAGACGCGGCCGAGTTCGCCGGCATCGACGATGTTTTTGGCAAGCGTGACGGCGGGGAGGAAGCGGTAGTTATACCAAACGAGGTTGGGCAGGCCGGATTTCTCGACCGCCTCCACCATGGCTTCGCCTTGCGCGCCGTTGAGGGCTAGCGGTTTTTCGCAGAGGATCATCTTGCCGTTGGCGATGCAGGCGAGGGCGATCTCGGCGTGGGAATCGTTAGGCGTGCAAATGTCGACGGCGTCGATGTCATCGCGTTTGACGAGTTCGCGCCAGTCGGTTTCGTAGGAGGCGTAGCCCCATTTTTCGGCGAAGGCGGCGACCTTTTCCTTGTCGCGGCCGCAGACGGCCTGGCGGACAGGGACGTGTTCGGTGTCGAAAAAGTGAGAGAGCTGGGAGTAGGCGTTGGAATGGGTGCGGCCCATGAAGCCATAGCCGATGAGGCCGATGCGGATTGGTTTTTTCATGAATGAGGAATTGATTTGATGAGTCGGGTTGGAAACGGTCAACCGTGGGTTTGCGAGTAGCGATCTTTTCTCCGAAGCGCAAGGGTAAGCTGCGGAAGGGGTCATTGCCGTCGCCATCAGGAAAACTCCAGATGCCGACAGCAACCTCCCAACTTATGCCGGCCGCCCCGCCCCCAAGGGAGAATCCCCCGGCCGCGCAGGATCCATTCGGCAGGTGGGGGTCGCTGCGGTGGATGCGGTCATGCACCTTTGGGTTTCACGACTTGTTCTTTGGGCACCCGCGTTGCTTTCTGCGGAAAGCGCGGTTAGAAAGGACGTTCCGTTCAGCATCACTCAGGATGTGGGTTTTGGCAACGAGGTGTGTGTGCTGGGTAGTCATCCCCAACGCGGTGGCGGGGATCCGCTCAAGGCTCCGAAGCTGGTCTGGACTGCGGGAAATGTCTGGCAGGGCACGGTTGCCCTGGAGGCAGGCACGACGTTTTCGTTTTCCTACATCCGACGAGCCTATGGCGTGGGGGCACCTGGGGCAGCGGAATTAACCAGACGCTGCTGGGGACACCGCAATCGGTGAGTGCTGCCAGTCACGTGGCTCCCCCGTGGGGCGGCAAGTGCCTGCTCTATCGCTCGGGCTTTGCGCAGGCGTTTGTGCTTTTTCGAGATCTCACCTGGGAGACGAAGCTGCCGCCCGAGGCGAAACTGTGGGACCTGCGCCCTGTTCCAGCTCCTTGGGCCACACCCCTGCCGCCAACGATGTTCTGGCGAATGAAGCAGGAGCCGTGGCCGGGGCGTTAGACTGCGGCCCCGGTTCAGAGCGCTTTGTCGACTTTGATCATGGCTTCGAGGATGTGCTGCCAAGTGGATGGGGTTTCGAGGACCTCGTTGGAGAACATGCAGCCATCCCAACAGATGTGTTTCATGCCGCGTGAAGCCGCATCCTTGAGCCAGTAAGCGGAGGCGCGCGGGATGTCGAGCTTGCCGTTAGGATCGTCGGCGAGGCAGTGGCGGCCGGTCTTGTCGTGGGATCCGGTGCCGTGTACCGAGCCGTCGTTTTGGGCGACGTGGAAATCAAAGGTCCACGGGCGCAGGGCGTCGGTCATGGTGGTGTAGGCGGCCCAGAATTCGTCTTCGGTGTAGCCTTCCTTGAGGAGGGCGGCTTCGGGGGCGTTGTAGCCGAGCAGATAGAGATAGGTGTGGGCGAGGTCGGCTTGGAAGCCGACGGTGTTCGGCATGGCGGTGGCTTCGAGGGTGTCGAGCATGGCCTTCCACGAGTGCATGCCGCCCCAGCAGATTTCGCCTTCGGCGGCGAGGCGCTCGCCGTGTTGCTCGGCGACTTTTCCGGCTTCGCGGAAGGTTTCGGCAATAAGTTTGGTGTTTCCGGCAGGATCCTTCGCCCAGTCGGTGACGGAGCTGGCGGAGTCGATGCGGATGACGCCGTATTCGCGGACGCCGTGTTCGTTGAAAATTTTGGCAATGCGACAGGCTTTCTCGACGGCGAGCACGAACTTGCGGCGGGCTTCGGCATCGCCCATGGCGGCGTCGCCAACAGTGCCGGGCCAGATCGGCGCGACGAGCGAGCCGACCTTGAGGTTGTGGCTGGCGATGAGGTCGGCGATTTTCCGGATGTCGGATTCCGAGGCGTCGGGGTCGGTGTGCGGGTGGAACAGGAAGTAGTCGATGCCGTCGAACTTGCGGCCGTCCACCTCGGCGGCGACGGTGAGTTCGAGCATGTGTTCGAGGGAGATGGGGGGGTGGTCAGTGTCAGGGACTTTGCCGACGAGACCGGGCCACATGGCGTTGTGAAGCTTCATAAGATGTTGAGAGTTTATGGTTGAGAGTTGCGAGTGAAGAATAGGTGTTATGGGTCCTATACGACCTATTGGTTCTTGTAAGCACCCATTGCAGGCGCGTTCGGATTCACCTCGGGGCCGAAGTAACGCAGCGCCACGAGGGGTTCGGTGAGCGAGGTGTTTTTGAAGGTGACTCCTTGTTGGGCGGCGGACTCGGTGCAGAAGAACTCGTCGTTGGCGAGCTCGTTGAAGCGCAGGAGCTTCGGGCAGTTGAGGCGTAGCTTGTTAGCCATACCTTCGCCTTGGACGACGATGAGAGAATAAGCGCCGTTATCCTTGATGGTGACGCTTTGGCCGGGCTCGACGGTGATTTCCTTGGCGGTGAAGTATTGGAAGCCATCGACTTTTCCGTAGACGATCCACTTGTCGTGGTAGCCTTCGCCCTTCTCGGCGGTGACGGGTTCGAGGTAATGGTTGTCCTTGAAGTTAGGGTCCACGTTTTTCTCCCAGTCGAGCTGGTCGATGATGAAATCGATGTCCTGGTGTTTGTCCTTGGGCATGTCTTTGACGAGCAGCGACCATGGGACTTCGCGGCCTTCGACGAGGTTCTGATACATGCCGAAGACGTCGGAACCCCACTGCGGTTCGTAGGTGCAGAGCGAGCCGGGCGCGTGAAGGATGCAGGGGTCGATGAGCCAGCCGGTGCCGACCTTGAGGCGATAGGCTTTCGATAGATCGAGGATGCCGTTTTCGCCCTTGTTCCAGTTAGCGATGCACTTGCGGACCTGGTCGCGGGTGGTGCCGGGCTCGAATCCCATGAAGGTGTAGGGGAAATTGTTGCCGACGTTGTTGTGCTGCGGCGGGAAATAATAGGACTCCGGCTTGCCTTCCTGTCCGACCAGCGCGGCCTGCTCGGCGCTCTGATGCATGTGGTGCGGGATGGGGCCCATGTTGTCGAAGAACTTCGAGTAAACCGGCCATTTCCCGTATTTGTCCCACATCGTTTTACCGATGATGCCCGCACCGGACTCGGCGATGGCGTCGCGCAGAGTGAAGCGCTCGTTGCCGACGACGACGTAGGAGAGTCCTTCATCGGCGGCGCGACCCTCGTTGGCGGTCTCGGTGGTCGAGCCGAACCAGCGCTCGTCGATGCCGCCGCGGTTGAGGCCGTAGGCGTAGGTGTCGTCCGGGTGGAGCTTGATGCGCAGGCCGGGTTGCAGGAAAGAGCGGGGGACCCAGGTGGGTGTTAGGCGAAGGAGGCCACCGGTGTCTTCCAAGTGGCCGTCGATGAGGGCCTTGAGATTCGTGGAGGTGGTGGACAGGTCGGCGGTAGTAAGGGGATTGCTCATGAATTTTCGAAAGGTCGTGTGAATACGGCGAATGCAATTTGATCTATCACTGGGATGGTATCTGAACTGTGGATTTTATTGGCAAGCCTTGAATTGCCCGGAACAAGAATGGATATGTTGAGGAAATCAGAGCAGGAATTTCCAGCTCACCGGCACCGTCACGCTGGTGCCGGATGCGCCGATCAGCGTCACGGCATCATCGCCTGCAGGGTGGATCTTGGAAACCGCGCCGAAATCTGGATTCACGGCGGCCACTGCTTGGATCGTTTTGAGGGAGACCACTTCGTTACTTTTGAAATGGCGGGTCGTGGGGATTCCCTCCGCTGCCAGCAAGTCCTTCCGCGAGAGGTCCACGCCGTTGGAGAAATACGAGCAAACTTCCTCAATCCCGATGCGGCCAAAGTAGCGGCTGTTCCACGGTGCCGCCGTCCGCCCGCCGTTGGCGAACCAGAGCATCGTCGCCGGGAAATCTGCTGGATTTTTCAGGGAAAACCAGACGTAGCCATCGAGTGCGGCCGCGGACCAAGCAAAGGGCTGTGCCGCGCTGGCGGCTACGTTGACCATCATCACGAGATCGGTATTGCCGGCCCGGGCGGGATATTTCGTAAGATCCGTCGTGCCACCGGCGGCGAGTGGCACTTCGCGCAGATCCATGAAGTGTGCGCCTGCGGCCAGCGCCTGGGTTTCTCCGGCAGCAGGATTTGCAAACGCTCCGAGAAAGACCGATGCCCAGCGAAACGGACTCACCGTGACGCGTCCGGTGTGCTCGGGCAGGCCTGAGAAATCGAGAATCGGGTGGTTTCCGTAATTGAAATCGCCATCCAGACCGGAAATCCGGTGTTCACAAAATACGGCATGCTGACCCGCGCGAGTGGAGAGGATTTTCTCGAAATGGCCACCGGCATCCATCGTCAAGTGGAGCGAATTTCGGTCCACCGCGAACAGGCTCCACTCGCCGTTCGCAGGCTCGCCGTGCGGCGGTCCATCCACCTGCCCGCCGAAGGGAAGGCACAGGAAATCCCCGCGCAGTATGGAGAGCAGCGGTGGGATTCGCGGGAACTCCGCGGGCTCCCACGGCGCGAGCGCGTAGGGCGAGACGTCGCGGTCTGGCAGATGGAAAACCACCGGCGCGAGGTGACCGCCGCGAGCGGTGACGTCCAGATCGAGCTCTGGAGTTGCTAGATGGAACGACGGCTCTCCATGGACGAGGTGCATGGCGGGATCAGACGGTGAGGATTCCGCGGGCGGCTAGATTGTTGAGGCGGCGGGCGATGTCGCCGAGCCCGTCGGCGGTCACTTCGGTGTAGCTCCGGCCGTCGCGCGTATCGACGCCATGGCCGGGTTCGAGTTGCCGTAACAATTCCAGCGCCGCATCCGTGTGGTCGAAAACTTCGACAAACACGTGCCGCAGCTCGCCGGTCTTGGCCGCCGCGGTGAGCAGCGCGCTGATCCAGCCGTCGTCAGTGGAAAGGCAGCCGCGGGTGGTTTTGGCCGATGCGTGAAATACTCCGAACTCACCGGCAGCCGCGATCCGGGTGATGAGCGACTCGTTTTCCGCGATGCTCAGGCCGGAGTCGCCGCAGTGCGAGGCATCGACTAGCAGCTTGAAGAATTTCTTGCCTAGCGCCTGATTGGCCGCGCTGACGAATTGCCAAGCACGATCCACGTTAGTGAATGTCTTGAACTCGCCGGGCCGGAGAAACTCGAGGTGCCAGTTTTCGACACACGATCCGGCGATTCCGGCCTCTTGATAGACCCTCATGTGGACTTTTACGTTCTGGGAGATCGCCGCCTCGAACTCCGCGCCGTCGCGGCGGACTTCCGTGGCGTCCATCCACTCCTCGATGCTGGTCGAGGAAACGTGGCGGACTCCGTGGGAGATCGCCGACTTGATAGAAGTCACCAACTGCGCGACCACTGCGTCCTCGTCCGCCGGGTTCATCGGGTTCGCGCCGCCGACCATGATGATGTAGTGGACCTCCAAATCGAGCGCCTTGAGGCCGCCGATCATTTCCGCGACTTCCGCGACATCGGCGGAGGCGAAGAACGGAATTTGCACGATGCTCATTTTCACCGGGGACATCTCGCAGAGCGCTTTCATGCCTGAGACGATCCGCAGCGCGCCGTCGGCATCGCGGGGGAATTTACCGTTCTGGTCGGGCACGAGGCCGCCGACGAATTTGAGATGAGTCGGCACGACGCCGAGTTGGACACGGGGTTTGAGAGCGAATTTTGCGGGCATGGCTGGAGTAAAATGCGGGGAATCCGCCGGGGGAAGTTTGAAATTCAGCGAATCAGCCCCACGCGGTATAAGTCTCGTCACGGCAGCGCCTTGATGAAAAGATCCTTGTAGTGGATCACGCTTTTGGGGTCGTGGCCCTGAATCGCAATGGTGCCTTCTCCCACTTTGCGACCGGGCATGTTGGAGAGCTTTTTGGCCGGATCCCAGTCCTCAGGCTCGGTCCAATCGGTGGTCACCTTGCCGTTGATTGAAATGACGATGTGCTTGCCCTCGACCTTGATCGCATAATCAAACCACTCGCCGTCTTTGTTAGGAGCGCTGTCGATCACGTCGGCGACGGCGTAGAGTCCGCCGGTTTTCTTGCGGTCGGAGTGGGTCGCGTTGACCTGGCACTCATAGCCCGCGCTGGGCCAACCCTTCTCCTGAAACTGCGTGTGGAAATAAATACCGCTGTTGGAGTTTGGGGTCGTTTTGACCTTCGCCTTGAACTCGAAGTTCTTGAACTTCGCACTGCCGTCCGCACCGACATAAAACAGGTGCGCGCGCCCGCCGCTGACGATGAGTTCGCCGTCCTTCACGCTGAAGACACCGGCGGGTTGATTCTCGCTGGCGGCATTGGATTTCCAGCCGTTCAGGTCCTTGCCGTTGAACATTGAGGTCCAACTATCAGCGGCGCTGGCGGCGGCACTGCACAAGGCAGTTGCCAATAGGGCGAGTAATTTGAAATTCATGACGAAGCAAAACGTGAGTCGGGCTTCATTGGCTGTCAATGCACGCGCGTTTCAATGTTTCAATACTCCTCTTCCTCGTCCCCCGCCACGGGCGGAATGATGTCCTCGCGCATCAGCAAGCGGCCGAGGTCGAGGTCGTCTAGCAAATCGCCCGGCGTGTCGCGGACGATGGCGGCGTAGGGCGTGATCCGGTCGAGCTCGGCGATCGCGCAATGGACCATCGAGGAAATGATGTCGCTGTCGAATTTCTCGCGCTCGAAGAGATTGGTGATGCGGAAGACCAGGAATTCGCGGTCGAGGTCGTACTCGAAGCCGCCGAGTGTTAGCGGCTTGTTAGCGCGGGCGAGGAGCTCGAGGACTTTGGGCAAATGCTCCTCATCGAGGTGGAGCGGCGACTCCGAAACGACGACCAGCGCGTTCAACTGCGGGTATGCCTGCGCGATGAGGTCGATCCGCGTGTGGTGGGCGTCGAAGCCGGCGCGAAGGACGTCGCGGCCCTCGACGAGTTCGCAATGCCAGCCGTTTTGGCCGAAGGTTTCTTCGACGGTGAGGATTTGTCGGGAATGGGAGCGCATGTGATTTTTCAGCCGTTGGGGCTGGCGGGAGATAGCCGCCCGAGGACGGCCTTGGCAAGCAAGCTCCGGCGGTCCGCGCGAATCGGCGTGAGCGAGAGATGGATGCCCGAGGTTTTTGCGGGGTCATGATGCAGGGTCAGCCGCGTGGATTTTTGATCCACCTCCGCCTGATGGATTTCCTGCCAGGTGACCAGCCGCATCCCCACTGCGGGTCGGAAGAACGGGAAAATCTCGATGCCCAGCGGCGTTAGAATCAGATAGGCGTGGCGCGTCAGCCGGACGGCCACGCGGGCCATGACGAGCGCCAGAACCAACGGCACCGCCGCCCATGCCGGGTGCGGCAGCTCGGGATTGATGTCGCGGTAAATCGACGTCGCCAGCAGTGTGATTCCGACTGATGTGGACACGGCCGCAGCCATCCAGAACAAACCCGCCTGCCCGGAACGCGTGAATCGCAGTTCTTTCTCGGGGGATTGAATCGTGGCTGCCATCGTGCCGGTCAATCGGTCATCGCCATCACGGCCCGTTCTGCATCGGTGAGCTCGGTTTCAAAATTCGTGAGGTCGAAGCCACGCTCCTCAAGCGCGGATGCGCTCTCACAGGACCCGATCAGGGCGACGATCCGCTCAAGCCCGAAAAGCGACGCGCCTCCTTTGCAGCGATGCAGGTCGTCCCGCACTTGTTTGAAATTGCCCGCTTCCAGCAGCGCCATCCAGCCGGTCATTTGGCGGCGGGTGTCGTTGAAATAATCGAACGCCAGCTCGCGCAGCCC
>JAYSYA010000106.1:0-4926 GCA_043716765.1 Akkermansiaceae bacterium | reverse complement strand
AGTAGGATTTGAACCTACGACCTTCAGGTTATGAGCCTGACGAGCTACCTGGCTGCTCCATCCCGCGATTTAACCATGCGCCTTTCGGCGCGGGGCGGAATACTTAGGAGCCACCGCTGCGGGTTGCAAGGGAAATTTTGCCATTGTTCGGAGTTCATGCTCTTGTGGCGGCACGATGATTTCCTGCCCACCGATGCCCATGCTTTCCGCGACTGATTGGAAGGAACGTGCGGCCGCGCATCGGGCGCGGGCGGAGCGGCATACCCTGGCGGCGAGGAAGCGGCGGGATTGCGGGCTGACGCATCCGGTGGAGGATTTTTTGTTCGAGTATTATCCGTATTCGTTCTCGCTGCTGGAGCACTGGCAGCCGGGGACCGGGCTGGCGTTGGAGTGGATCGGGACGGCGGAATCCCCCGCCCCGCCGCCGCCTTTTTCGGAGCGTTGTTACTCGGTGGCGGATGGACTGCTGTTCGCCGACCCCGCACGCCTGACGGCAAAAGAACGGGAGCGTTTGAAATGGATTCACGACTTGCTGGTGGGCACGCGGGACCGGGCGCCGAACTTCGCGTGCCATGGACTGCACGAGTGGGCGATGGTTTACCGGGGCAAGGAGGTGCGGCACGAGAAGACGACGCCGCTGCGTTTGCCGCAGGCGGAGATTGACGCACTGGTGGAAATGCGGGCGATCTGCTGCTCGCACCATGACGCGGTCCGTTTTTTCGCCAACGAGGCGCGGCCGATGAACCGCTTGCAGCCGACGCTGGAAAGTCGCATATTGTTAGAGCAGCCGGGCTGCGTGCATGCCAACATGGATCTCTACAAATGGGCGGCGAAGTCGATTCCGTGGATCGGAACGGAGCTCCTGTTGGACTGTTTCGAGCTGGCGGTGGAGTTGCGGAATCTGGACATGCGGGCGAGTCCGTATGATCTATCCGACTGGGGGCTGGAGCCGGTTCGAATCGAGACGGCGGATGGCCGCAGGATTTATGAAACGGAGCAGCGGCGGCTGGCGGCTGAGGCGTTTCCACTGCGAGAGAGGTTGATTGCGGGGTTGCGGCGGATTGAAGGATGGCGCGGCGATTGATGATCGCCGCTAAACTCCCTGCCAATGGAGTTTCTGCCGCAGGGCATCGTAAAACGAGCGGCCCTCGAGACGGAGGAGGTGGAAGGAGCGGGCGGCTTTTTTCACTTCGATCCGGTCGCCGGGGCCGATGTGGATGTTGTCGCGTCCATCGACGGTGAAGATCATCGGGCCGCTTTCCCGGTCCTCCGACGAGAGCTCGACGACGCAATTGTCTGCTAGAACAAGCGAGCGCTGGCTGAGGCTGTGGGGGCAGATGGGTGTGATTACAAACACCGCGGCGCTCGGCGCAATGAGCGGGCCACCGGCGGAAAGCGAGTAGGCGGTGGAGCCGGTGGGCGTGGCGACGATCAAGCCATCTGCCCGATAGTCGTTGAGTAGTTCGCCATCGACGCAGGCTCGCATGGAAACCAGCCGCCCGGTGTCGCCACGGGCGAGGGTGACTTCGTTGAGGGCGACGAAGGATTCCGGCGGCTTGCTTTGGCGGTAAATGGTGGCTTCGAGAAGCGTGCGGACGCTCGTGGTGTAGCGGCCCTCAGCGACGGCGGCGGCGAAGATTTCGAGTTCGTCGTCCTTGCAACTGGTCAGAAATCCGAGCGTTCCGATGTTGATTCCGGCCACGGGTTTTTCAAAATTTCCGAGCCGGGAAACGGCGTGGAGCATGGTGCCGTCGCCACCGAGCACGGCGGCGATTTGGACGTAAGCGGTAAATTCGGAGGCCGGGATGCCGCCGCTTTCGCCGGCGAGCAGCGCGGTTTCCTCGTCCAGCACGGCGTGGCAGCCCCTGGCGTGGAGCGCGGCCCGCAGCGCATGGAGGGTGGGAAGCGAGCCTGGCTTGTGAGGGTTGACGAAGATTCCGACGTTCACGATGGAATAGCTAACGAATCATTGGTCCGGCTGGCAAGCGCCGGTTCTAAGCCACAGCGATCTTGAATGACGCGATGAGGTTTTGCACGGCTGGAATCAACTCGTCCAATTCATCGACCACGATGAACTCGCCGTCGTAGCACCAGGTGGCAAGCATTTCAATGAGCGGGGTCCAAAACCCTTCTCCTCGCGCGTCCTTGCGATTAAAGATAATCACGGGTTTGCCGATCATCGAGGAATGCTTCTGGTGTTTAAAAATCATCAACGCGAGCATTTCCTGAACGGTTCCGGAGCCGCCGGGGAAAATGACAAACGCGTCGGAGTTTCGGATCATGACTTGCATGCGTGTGTAAATGTCGGGCATGAGCCAGAAGCTGGAGAGCCCGACCGGGAGCCCTTCGAGCTCGATGATGTGTGGGACATTCGAACCGCCGGTCCAGCCACCAGCGTCCACCGAGCCGCGGACGACTTCGCCCATGATGCCGGAATTTCCAGCACCGGAGACACAGCCGAGGCGGCTTTGCGCGAGTTGTTTTCCAAACTCATAGCCATCCCACAGGTAGGCCGGGTCGTCGATAGAAGCGGAGCAAAAAACACAGACGTTGCCCTCGTGATCCGCTGGCAGCGGGCCGTCAAACGAGTCCATGGTATTATTAACGATTTTCTCACGGCCCACGCTCGGAAGTCCCTCGCGGCGGGCGGTTTCGAGGAGTTGAAGGACCTCTTCCGGCGACTCGGCGAGCAGGAGATAGTCAGTGTGGTTTTGCTTCACCGTTCCGAGGCCGTTCAAGTGGGTGAGCAGGGCGAACAGACGGTCCCAGGAGCCGTCGGAATTGAGCAGAACCGTCGGTTTCCCGGAGAGATTCACATCCAGCGTTTGATAGCCGACAAACACGGAAACGGCTTTGAACAAGTCCTCAAGCGTGGCTCCGGGAGTGAAAACGAAAGCGTCGGACTCGATGATTTTCCGCTCGATGTTGGAAAGGGAAATCCGCTGGTCGCCGTTGGAATTGTAGATATCCCAGCCTTTGCTGAAAAGACTGTATAAAAGGCGGGCGCGGACTTCACGGTTGGGATCTCTTTCTCCACGGACGGTTCCAGCAAGGCGGACTTTGGGCATTTTTTAAACGGGTTAGCTGACTTGGCACGGCGGTGCCGATGCAGCTAGTGAAGCCCATGGATGAATTCTTGCAAGCGGCAGTTCCTCATGCCTGTGATCTGATATCGACATCCCCGCCCCGCCATTTCATCATCGCCGGGCGCATGAATTCTTTCGAAGCCATCTCTTTGACACTTTTGGCCACCGCCTTGACGGCGACCGCCGCTCCAAAATTCGCGTTAGTGCGAGTCAAAGATCTCTACACCGCGTTGCCTTCGACGGCAGCCCTCCAGCAGCAGATCAAAAGTGAACGCGACGCGATCATGAAAGATCAGCGGGCCCAGCAACTCCGCAAAATCATCGGCGAGCTCCAAGCCCTCCAAGCGCAACTCTCGGATAAAACCCACCCGCTTGACGAGGCGACCAACCGCAAACTCGCCCGGACCTACGAAATCAAACGCCAAGAGGCGCAAACGCTTCAGCAGGAATTTGAAAATTTCAAAACCGAACAAGAAAAATTGATCAACCGCAAGATGGTCGAGGGGATGCGCGCCTCGCTCGACCGGATCGCCAAAATGTCCGCCCAGATCTCCAAGGAGCGGGGCTATGACGTGGTCTTCGACAGTTCCGGCGACACTAATACCGGCGTGCCTTTCATACTCTTCAGTAAAAACGCGCCCGACCTAACTGCCGATGTGCAAGCCTCGCTAAAGGACAGCGAACCGGCCTCTGCAAAGCCCGCTCCCAAGCCGCCTGAAGCCGCCGTGAAAGCCAAATAATATTCTAACATATATCACCATGGACCTGCTGACCGAAGTTATCAAACATCATTTCACTTGGGGCCTGCTGCTCGGACTGCTCGTCGCCGCGTTCACTTGGAAGGCCGGATTCACCGCCCGCCACAATGTCGCCCGCGATCTCAAGCGGGCGGAAGGCGAACTGAAAAACCTCCAAGGCCACCTCAATACCCAGCTCAAAATTACCGCCAGCGGCAATGATGCGCTGCAAGCCGAGCTCAACTCGCTGCGCACACAAAACGAAGTTCTGCGGGTGAACAATGCCGCTCTCCAACAGAAGCCTGGCCGCGCCGAGCAGCGGCTCTTGCACATCCAAGAGATCGCGATCCGCACCATGCGCAAGCAAGCCCCCGGTTTCGCACCCGCTTGGGAAAACGCGCTCCGCCAAGCCGAGGCGGAGGTCAACGCCGCCGAGTCCGGCCTCACCAAACTTGTCCGCCGCGTGATCCCCGGACTCGGGTCACCCGCGCAAGCCGCTAGAATTACCACCGGCGACGGCAACCATCAGCCGTGACCGGTCACGCGAACGCCGTGGGCTTGCGGCCGCGGAGATAGTCGGCGGCGGACATTCTCCGGCTGCCATCGGGCTGGACGGTCTCCAAGGAGAGCGCTCCCGTGCCGCAACCGACGACGAGCCGACCCTCGGAAGTGGAGATTTCACCGGGTGATAGATGCTCGTTGAGAACGGTGACGGGCGGAAATATTTTCAAGCGCTTGGCGCGGCGGCCGTCTTCGGTGGCGAGTGTGTAAGTGCCCGGCCACGGATCATAAGCTCGGATGCGGCGCTCGAGGGCGGCAGCGTCCTGCGACCAATCAAGACAGCCGTCGTCGCGTTCGAGTTTGGAAATATAACTGGAGGCGGCGGCATCCTGCGAGACGCGGGGCGCGGTGCCGGCGGCGAGCTGATCCAAGGTTTCCGCTAGCACAACCGGCGCAAGTTCTGCCAGACGGTCGTGGAGGCTGCCACCGGTCTCATCAGCCGCGATGGGAATGGACTTGGAGAGAATCATGTCACCGGCATCAAGCTCGCGGACGACGTGCATCGCGGTGATGCCGGTTACGCGATCCCCCGCGTCAATGGC
>JAYSYA010000105.1:0-48867 GCA_043716765.1 Akkermansiaceae bacterium | reverse complement strand
GACCATAGACCCTAACACTCCCTCTTTCAGGGTGGCCCGCCGTAAGGTGGGCCACCCTTTCGTTGAAGGAAAAATGGTGGATCGCCATCAGGAGAACGCAATGTTCCCGTAACCGTTGTTATGAGAAACCAGACTGCTTTGTTTTGCGCTGTCTTATGCACCCTGACCGCAGTGTCAGGTTCCGCGCAAGCCGGCGAGGTCTATTACACCAACTTTCAATCACCGCCATTCGCGGTGGGCGCTGACACCATCCGCAATACCGACGGCTGGTCGGGTCCCTCCATTTTCGCTGGCAAGGCCCTCAGCGGTATCCTTTCCGAATCCCAGCACGGCGTGACCGGCATCGGTAACGCGGCTTACCTCGGTGGAAATCCCGCACGCGTCACAGCGGTCGCTAACAAGTCGGTCTATCTCCGCCGCCCGGTGGGCATCGATCCCGTCGCCCTCGGCCAGGAAGTGGGCTCCTTCAGCGTGGTCTTCGGTATCAAGGACTCCACCGCCGTGTCATCCTTCCGCCGCGACAACTTCGAGTTCCTAGTTTATAACAACAACTCGCAGCTGTTAGCTGGCATCCAGTTCGATAACAGCCGCATCGACAGCCTCACCGGCCTGCCGCTACGCACCATTTACCTGCTCTACTGGACCGGGTCAGCCTTTGTTTATACCAACACCGGCTACACCTTCCTGCCGGAAACACTGGAAGTACTGGACTTCCGCATCAACTTCCGCACCAACCGCTGGACCGTCTCACTCGGTGGCGCGCCGCTGTTTCAAGACATCGTATTCTACACCGGCCCGGATGCTCGGAACCTCGGGTCCGTGGTGGCCCAGATGCAAGTCACCAACACCTACCCGCTGAGCACCGACATCTATCCGGGCGACAACTACATGCTCTTTGACGACTACCAAATGCGGACTGACCCGGTGACTGTCACCATGGTTCCGTCGTGGACCGACACCGGTGCCTTCAAGCTCGATTGGAACGAGGAATACGGCCATCAGTACCGGTTGCAATATTCGTCTGACTGCGCCAATTGGTCCGACTTTACAGAAACGATCCACACTGCCACGGCCACCGCGGATCGTTCATTTACCGATACCACCACCCCGCTCCCGGCAAAGCTGTTCTACCGCGTCCAACATTATCGTCCCTGATGCGGAAAACGCCCCGCCCGTGTAACCAACCTTCACCGCGAACCGTCTCCAACTACAGCAGGGTGAGCCCGCAGAAACCAGAAACCCCTTCGGATTGGAATGAAATTGTCCAACTTGCCAAACAAGGATGCGATGCGGCGGCCACCCGCCTTGTCGAGAGTCTTCACGGCCATGTCTTACGCATCGTGCGGAACCATCTCCCGCGCGGGATCGACGAACTGGATCTGGTCCAGGAGGTGTTCATGAAAGTCTTCACCTCCATCGATTCTTTCCGTGGCATCCAGCCCTTTCCCCATTGGGTGGCGCGCGTCGCGCTCAATACCTGTCACGACCAGTTGCGCCGCCAGAAGGCGCGGCCCGAAGTTCGCTTTTCAGACCTCTGCGACGCGGACGCCGCATTCGTTGATTCCCTGCTCGGAGGTGATGCCGCCGCGCAAGACACCGCAGAAATCGGCGGACGCGATTTGGTCGAACTCCTGCTCGCCACCCTCAAGCCGCACGAGCGCATGATTCTACAACTGCTCGACCTCGAAAAAAAATCGCTGCGAGAAGTGTGCGAACTCACTGGCTGGGGACTCAGCCGCGTGAAGGTCGGCGCCATGCGCGCACGCCGTAAACTAAACGAACAACTTAAACACCTGGAACGCCAACGCCTCGGATGAAACACCACCGACTTACCTGGGAATGCATCGTCTCCCAACTACCCCCGGCCTTGGAGGAACCCCATCAGGACCCTCCGTTCGGCTTCGCCACCCGCGTGGTGGCCCAGTGGCGGGTCGCCCGCCATAACGAATCTCTGCGCCGCTGGGCAAGCTGGTCGTTCCGCACCGCCTTGGCCTCAGTAACCACCTGCGCTCTCCTTGCCTTCGTGCATACCAAGCGCGACAACACCATCCTGCTGCCCCTGCCCGGGCCTCCGACCCCCGTTCACTTGCCGATCCAACCATGAACCAACGTCCCAAGATCCAAGCCATCCTTGCCGCCAGCCTTGCCGCGCTTTTCGTGTCAGGTGTGGTCATCGGCCGGTTAACCGCGCCCGCCCCGCCCGCCGTTGCGCCATCGGCCAATGCAACATCGTGGGCCGAAAGCGCGTCGCGAACATTAACCACCGACCTCCAGCTCGACGCCGCCCAACAACAACGCATTGATGCCATCCTTGCCCCGGTCGGCACGGCCCTCAACGAAGATCAGGAAAGCGCTTTGTTCACCATGTATCTCCGCCTGCTGCGGGTGCATGATACGTTTGCCGCCGAAATGCCGCTTTCCTCCGCACAATCGATGCGCCTCGCCGCCAGCCGCGCCAAGTTAAAAGGCTTGATCATCGAACGCTTCCCTCAGAACGTCTCGGAAAATCCGAAATTGGCATTGGACCCCTCATCAAACGATTAAAACCCATGAAACCCAATCACTGGCTCATCCTCGGATCCGCCTTCGCGGGCTGCACCGCAGCCTTTGGAATTTATCTTGCCGCCAAGGGTCCTTCACCTGCGGATTGTGCGCCCCAAACCGATTCTCCACGCTTGCAGCCCGCATCCGCCACCAAGCGCCATTTTAGCACCTCCAAAAACGCCAGCTCCCGCGCCGTCAGTGTCTCGGGAACGACCGCGCGGGAAACCGGACGCGATTCCCCGGAAACTGCGCCAGAATTTCGCATCCACGGCAAGCCACCCGCAGGCCGCGTCAGCGACGAGCGCGCATGGTTCGCCAGCGCGGAGCGAGTCGGACGCCAAGCCAACCGCGAATTGGAAAAATTGCGCGAAACGCTCGAACTCAGCCCAAACCAGCAGCAGCGCATCTTCGACATCCTAGCGCAAAACTCTCCATCCTGGCAGCCCGGCATGTTGATCGGAGGATCGCATGGCGTCGGGGTGGTCAGTGAGACCGGTCGTGCGCGCGCCCTGCGGACCGGAGACAATCCCAATAACGGGGAAGCGACTCCGGTCGCTGCCATGAACGATAAAGTCTTGGCCGTGCTTGACGCGGACCAGCAGCAGGCGCTCATCGAGGAGGAAATCAACCGCCGAGCGTGGTGGGAGGAAATTCTGCCGCAGTTGCTTCCGCCGGAATTTCCCGCTGCTGCCGGAGCCGACAATATCGCCGCTAAGCCGCTTGGCGACAGCGACACCAAAGCCTATCAAGGCCCTACGCAAATCCTCGAGGAATAAACCTCACTCGCATCCGCTGGTTAGGGGTGGAACTGGGTCGAAGGGATGAGCTTGCGGATCAGGATGAACAGGCGGCCCGCTGCTCGTGGCGTTTTCTCTCGGATTAACGTGCATGTGATCCGGTTGATCGCGTGTCGGTGCAAGACGAGGCGATCAGTCCAAATGCCAATGGCGGCGTTGAGGATGACGATGGCAAGAATAGCGATGCCAGTCGGCGTCCTCACTGCACGGCTCAGAATGGGTGGCTCGACCGGTAGGCGTGTTCGTCGGTCCATTCCTGAATCAAACGGCGGGAGGCGGCGTTGTTGGCGTCGAGGATTTCTAGCATTCCGCGATGATGCCGCAGGCTTTCCCGGAGTGCGCGCTTGATGGTCACCGGGCTGGCGAGGGTGCCGTGGTAGGGATCCTGGAAACGGCGGAGTGGCCCGTATTGCGGTTCGTGCGGGAGCTGATGGGTCTGGCGCTTGAGGTCGGTGATCTGTTCCTTGAGGACCATGCAGTAAACCTTGAGTTTCTCGTCGCCGGCGGTAGCGAGGTTGGTGGCTTCCTCGCCGAGCCATTCCATTTCGAGCTGGAGCATTTCCCGTAAGTCGTTGGCGGAGTAGGCGGCGTTAAGGCGCTGCATCCAGACTTGCTTGTGCTGCTTGAGGAGCGGGTCGGGTTCGAGATCGGGGTGGAAGGCTTTAGCGAGTTGCTTGAAGAGAGACTTGAGGTCGCGGTTCTTGGCTTCCTCTTGGGCAAGGCGATTGCGCTCTTTGGCGGCTTGGCCTTTGGAGAGTTTGCGGCGGGGCTGCGCGGCGGGGGAATCCGCGCGGTTTTCGAAAGCGGCGCGCAGACGGTCGTTTGCGATGCGCTTGAATTCCTCGGGATCGCCATTCGGATCGAGATCGCTGAGGTCGAACTCAAGGCCAGCATGGCGTGCGGCTTGTTCCATCATCACCCGCAGGTGGTGGAATTCCTCATTATCGCTCTCCTGCAATCGCGTCTCCTCGACGGAAGGCCCGAACTCTTCGACGATGGCTTCCAACCCGGCGATTTCCTCAGCATTGAGGCCGACGGGATCCGCCAAGAGATCGCCTGCTTTGCCGCTCAACAGATCGCCGAGCCAGTGGCGGCGGCGGGCGCTGAGCTTGAGTGTGTGCCAAGCCTTGCGGCCCTTGAAAACGAGGTCGCGGGTCACGCGGTTAAGATCCTCGATCAGCGGCATCAGCTCGCGGCTGGAAGTGATAAGCGCGTCGTCAAGCCGGGCCCGCTCGCTCGCGTGGCGGGCCGTGGCGGTCTCCAAACTTTTTATAAGGCGGTTAAATTCCACCTGCGTGCGGCTGAGCGGCGCGCCGGGCTCCGGTCGGATGACCAAGCCCTCCTTGGGCGGGACGGATTTGTTTTGGGACCTTCGCTTCATGCGGGGATTTTCCTGAACGAATCGGCCGGAGTCAATCGACGTGATCCGAATTTCAGCGTTTGAAACCGATGGGACCTCGATCCCGAGGACACAGTTAATTCCCCCCAAGCAGCCTTCCTCCAGAGGCGAGCTTGGGAAAAACCGCGCGAAACGGCCATTTGACTTCGGCACCCAAGGGCCTATTTTCGGCGTCAGCTCAAACCCATGAATTTAAAAATCACGCTCACCCTTCTGGCGGCGCTTGCCCCAGTCACGGGATCATTTGCCCAGACGTTGAAACCCCACGGCGATCCGAAATTCATTAGGCAAGCCGCATTGAGGATCGATCAGCACGTCGCTTCTTTCTACCGGGCTAAAAACCTCGCGGTGCCCAAGGTGACCGATGACGCGACGTTCCTCAGGCGCGCATTCCTGGTTTCGGTGGGGCGCATCCCGACGGCCGAGGAAGCGCTCGCGTTTCTGGAAATCGAGGACCCGGCCAAACGGGAATCGCTGGTGGACTATCTGCTCAAATCCAACGGCTACTCCAGCCACATGGCGAACTGGGCCTTCGACCTGCTGCGGCTCACCGACGCCCGCACCGGCTCCACCGCCAGCAACGAACCCTACCGCCACTGGGTCCGCGCCGCCATGAGCAACAACATGCCGTGGAATGTATTAACCCGGCATCTCATCGCTTCATCGGGCGATGGCTGGGACCCGAATACCGCAGCGGTCGGTTACTACACCCGGGACCGCGGCATGCCGCTCGACAATCTATCCAACACGATGCGGGTCTTCCTTGGGACCCGCATGGAGTGCGCCCAATGCCATGACGATCCCTACGGCACGACGGAGCGCCACGATTTCTATCAACTCGCCGCCTTCACCCACGGCCAAACCACCGTGGGCCAAAACAACATGGAGTCCCTCTGGCAGGAAATCCGGGACAGCGACAGGTCGCAAAGCGAGGAATACGGCGTGGCGCAAGTGCTGTGGGACCGCGTTTACGGAATGTCTCTCGGCGGCGGCGGCGAGGGCCAAATCCCGCTGCCCGCAGACTATCAGTATCGCGATGCCACACCCGGCGAAGTGGTGGGTGCCCGCACGCCCTTCGGCCAAGCAGTCCGCATGTCTGAAAAGCGTGTAGAATCCGATGGCCGGGAAAAACTCGCAGAATGGATCACTTCAAAAACCCGCGACCAGTTCCCCACGGTCATCGCCAACCGGATGTGGAAGCGCGTCATGGGCAAAGGCGTTTACGAGCCGGTGGATGAATTCATTCCCGTCGACAAGTCCACCTATCCGGACCTGGTGCGCTATCTGGGGACGCTCATGGTGGAGCTGAATTACGACCTCCGCGCCTTCCAACACGTCCTGCTCCTGACCCGCACCTTTCAATTTGGGGCTAACCCGAACCCCTCGTCCATCGAGGGTGGCGATGATTTCCACGGTCGGAAAATCGAACGCCTGTCCTCCGAACAGATCTGGGACTCGCTCATCACACTGGCCGCCGGCGATCCCGACAAACGACCCGCCCGCACCTTGGACAACCGGATCTACGTGGGGAACAAGCCCGTTCTCGTCGGCAAGAAGGACATGACCCAGCTCTCCAAGGAAGTCCTCGCCCTCAAGTCTGAAACCGAACTCCGCGCCTATTTCTCCAAGCTCCTCGAAGACGTGCAAAGCGCTTCAGCTCACTCCGAAAACAGCGGCTCCATGATGGCGATGACCGCGAACCGCTCTTATAGCAAGGACGCCAAAGTCCGCGCCTCCGAGCTCCCGTCACCCGCCCCGCGCGATCATTTCCTCTATCTGTTTGGCGCTTCCGACCGCGAGGTCGTGGACGCCTTCAGCCGCGAGCCAAACGTCGGCCAAGTGCTCTCGCTGATGAACGGCTTCGTCCAGCGCGAGTTGGTGAACCAGCCTGGGGCCCACCTCTACAAATCGCTGGAAGGCGCCACCACCGGCAAGGAGAAGATCCGCCGCCTCTACATCGCCGTCCTCAACCGCCCGCCGTCTGACGAGGAAATGTCCTGGATGCTCGACGAGGTAAAAAAACAAGGCGACGCCTCTGGCTACCGCAACATCGTCTCCGCCCTCGTGATGTCCTCCGAGTTCCTCTTCCTCCAATAAGGCTGCTAAACCGCGAATGAAAGCAAATCAACGCGGCTAAGACCCACCAGAAACCCATCTAAATTTGTCTTTCATTCGCGTCCATTCGCGTCCATTTGCGGTTAAAAAATCCTTCAAAACTAAACTTTCATGAACCCGTTTCCCAAAGCCGACGAACTCACCCGCCGCCAGTTTGTCTCGAACGCCGCCCGCGCCTATCTCGGTGTCCATCTCTTCCCCATGTTAGGCGGCACGCTCGCCAGCGCCGCTCCGGCGACAGCCGCCACCGGCGGCACCGCGAAAAGCGTCATCTACCTCTACATGTCCGGCGGCATGAGCCACCTCGACACCTTTGACCCGAAGCCGAAGAACAAGTCGGTGATGGGGAAAACCGAAGCCATCCCCACCAAGGTGGACGGCGTGATGCTCGGCAACCACCTCCCGAAAACCGCGGAAGTCATGGACAAGGTCTGCGTCATCAACTCGATGAACTCAACCCAGGGTGCCCACGAGCAAGGTGCCTACACCATGCACACCAGCTACGCCCTGCGCGGCACCATCACCCATCCCTCGTTAGGAGCATGGGTGGTGAAACAGGGCGGCCGGATCCATCCCGAGCTTCCCGGTTTTGTCGCCATCAACAGCTCTCCTGAGCACGTCGGCGGCGGCTTCTTCGGCGCGAAATACTCGGCCGCCCTCATCGGCAGCCCGGATGACGGCCTCCAAGACTCGAAGCGCTCCGATGCCGTCAGCCCCGAGGATTTCGACCGCCGCCTCTCACTCGCCGACCGCATGAACAGCCAGTTTCACAGCCGCTATCCGAATGCGGATGTGAAAGCCTATGAGGAACTCTATCGGGAAGCCATCGCCCTCATGAAATCCAAGGACCTCAACGCCTTTGATATCTCTCAGGAATCCGCCGCCACCCGCGAACTCTACGGCAGCGGCCGCTTCGCCCAAGGCTGCCTGCTCGCCCGCCGGTTAGCGGAGAACGGCGTGCGCTTCGTCGAGGTGCAGCTGGGCGGTTGGGACACCCACGTGGACAACTTCACCGCCGTCGCCGGCCGTTGCAAGGAGTTCGACCAAGCCTATGCCGCCCTCATCACCGATCTCGCGAAGTCTGGAAAGCTCAAAGACACGCTCGTCGTCGTCGCCACCGAGTTCGGCCGCTCACCGGAAATCAAAACCGAGCACAAGGACGGCCGCGACCACCACCCGCAAGCCTTTTCCTGCCTGCTCGCCGGCGGCGGCATCAAGGGCGGCGTAAAACACGGCCTAACCGACGCGGCCGGGGGAAAAGTCAAGGAAGGCCTTGTCAGCGTCCAGGATTTCAACGCGACCATCGCCCACGCGCTCGCGCTCCCCTACGACACCATCGTCATGTCGCCCACCAAACGCCCTTTCAAGATCGCCGACAAGGGCGTCCCGGTCGCCGCGCTCTTTGGTTGACCCGCCATAGCGGCAGTGCCTCCTCACAGATTTGCTAGAAATCCATCCGCTGCGGCGCGGTGGGCTTCCTGTTTTTCCGGGCTCATTTTCCCCCAGCTTCTCGCCATCATGGAGAGTCGTGGGTTCTTGAGGAAAAACGGTGTGTAATCGCCGATGAAGGTCCAGAAGAGACCGTCCCAGATCTGGCACCACGGGCCTTTCGGCTCGTCGGACATTTTCAAAATATAGTTGGAGCCGGAGAGATAGGGCTTGGTGGTGAAGGTGCCGCCGTCGGCGAACTGGGACATACCGTAAACGTTAGGAACCATCACCCAGTCGTAGGAATCCACGAACATTTCCATGAACCAGCGATAGACGTCGTCCGGCCGGATCCGACAGAGCAGCATGAAATTTCCGAGCACCATCAGCCGCTCGATGTGGTGGCAGTAGCCATCGTCCAGCAGTTGCCGGATCACGCGGTCCACGGGCGGGATGCCGGTGGTGGCGTTGTAAAACGAGCCGGGCAGGGGACGCTCGAAGTTCCAGAAATTGCCGTTGCGAATCTGCGTTCCCCGATGCCGATAGATGCCGTGCAAGAACTCGCGCCAGCCGATGACCTGGCGGACAAAGCCTTCCAGCGAGTTCATGGATACGGTTCCCGCCTTGGCCATCACCCGGTCGATGACGTCCTGTGGATCAAGCAGGCCGATGTTGAGCGCCGGGGAGATGGCGGAGTGATAGATCGTGGCGTGCCCGGTGGAGATCGCGTCTTCGTAAAGGCCGAAGTTTTCGAAGCGCTCGTTGATGAACCGGTCCAGCCAGGTTTCCGCGTCCTTGCGCGTAACGGGCCAGCGGAAGTGTTGCAGCGAGCCGGGATTATCGGGGAAATTCCGGGCGACGTAAGCGGCGGCTTCGCGGGTGAAATCATTGACCGGAGCACGCGGTTCGCGCGGTGGGACGTGGGCCTTCGGCAGCTTCGCGCGGTTCTCGGTGTCGAACGACCATTTGCCGCCGAGCGGGCCGCCGTCAGTCTCTAGCAACAAATTCATTCGCTTGCGCTGGGCCTCGTAAAACTTCGCCATGAATGGCTTTTTCTTGGTGGCGATGTGGGTTGCTAGAAAATCAGGCGGGCTGAGGAAATTGGGGGTGGCATGGATAACCAACTTCGCGCCGTGCCTCGCTGCCAGACGTTTCACGCGTCTCATCAACACATCGTCGGCGGGATCGGCGAGGTGGATTTCCCGAGTCTCCGCGGGCAGTGCGGGCTGATCCGTGAATTCAAAGTAACGCACTTGGTGACCTTCCGCTGCAAGTTCGGCGGCGTAGGCCTTCATCGACGCCCGGTGGAGCATGAGCTTCTGCCGGTGCATCGCCGCCGGCCAGTGCGGGTCGTTGCCGAAGAACAAGGGGTCTTCAATCAGCTGGATTTTCCGGCCCTTCGCCACGGCCGGGTGGTTTTTAAAAAGCTGATGGGGGAAGATGAGAGTGATTTCCATAATGATCAAAATGTCCTGATAGAAGAGAGTCCGCCGTCGGGACGGAGGATCTGGCCGGTGAAAAACTTGGAGGTGTCCGAGAGGAGGAAGGCGACGAGTTGGGCGACGTCATCGGGATCACCGACCTGTTGGAGTGGGTGGCGTTTGGCGGCGGCTTCCTTTTTCGCGTCCGAATTTAACAGGTTTCCGGCGAGCGGGGTGTCGGTGAGCGAGGGGGCAATCCCATTCACCCGGATGCGCGGAGCCAGCTCGGCGGCGAGTGACAGGACCAGTCCTTCCACCGCACCCTTGGCGGCGGCGATGGAGGCGTGGAACGGAAGCCCCTGCGCGACGGCGATGCTGGAAAACAGCACCACCGACGCGGAGGGCGCGGCTTTCAGGGCGGGCAGCGCGGCCTGGAGTGCGGCGACCGCGCCGAGGCAGTTGATCTGATAGTCATTGAGGAAATCCTCCGCAGTGAGCCGGTGAAACGGCTTGAGGGTGATGCTGCCGGGGAAATAAACAAAGCCGTCGAGCACCGGCGGCAGCTCAAGCGGCCCGGGCTTGAGCGCGTCGAAAGGCTGCACGGGAATGCTCATTTCCTCCAGCGGCCCGGCGCTGCGGGCGGCCGCGACGAGGGAATTTCCCTGCGCTTTCAATAAGTGCGCGGTGGCTAGCCCGATCCCCGAGTTCCCGCCGATCAACAATATCGTTCGTGACATGGCGGAAGGTGGGCCGCGATACGAGCGGGTCAAGAGGCACTTTGTGGACGGCGGCGGCGCAGCAGGCTGGTGGCGGTTAGCAAAGCGCACACGGTGGCGCTGGAAGTCTCGGGAATGGCGGTCCAGGAAAGGGTGTTACCGCTGAGGCTGAATGTGCCTTCCGCTGTGGGAGCGAGCATCGAGTTGCCGTTGGTTTGGTAGAACTCAAATCCGCCGCTGAAAACGGCGGCCCAGTCGTTTTTGACGGTGCTGCCGTCGGTGCTGGTGACGATGTCGGTCCAAGTCCGCGAAGTGTCCCAGAAGGGATTGGAAAAGTCGGTATCGCCGATGACGATGCGGAAGATGGCACCAAGGCTGGCGCTGGTGAGGGAGCCGGAAATGTTGAGGGCGTCATAGCCGCTGCCGCGGGTTTGTGCGAGCGTGCGGTCGATTTCCCAGGAGAGCACAGATCCACCCGAATAGGCGATGTCGGTGAAGGTTTGGAGGCCGACGCTGTTGCCGGGATTGTGGATGGCACCGCTCTGAAGAGTGGTGAGTCCGCCGATGTTGCCGTTGCCGATGAGGGTCGCGCCGCCGGCAATGGTGGTGGAGGTGCTCATGATGGAGCCATTGACCACGAGTGTCCCTCCGAGGACGCTGGTGGCGCCGGTATAGGAATTAGCGGCGCTCAGAGTCAGGGTGCCGTTGCCGCTTTTAGTGAGGCCGCCATTGGTGATGGCACCGGAGACGGTGACGTTAGAGGCGGTGGTGATTTGACGGGTTGCACCGCCGAGGTCCATGCTGCCGGAAAGGGTGAGCGCGCCGGTCTGGACGGCGCTGCCGAGCGTGACATCGCCGCCGAGGGTGGTGCTGTTGGAGAGGTTGCGGGCGGTGAATGAGTCGGATGAGAGGGTGCCGCCGTTGAGGGTGAGCGCGCCGGTGCCAAGGGCGCTGTTGTTTCCGATCTGGAGGATGCCGGCACTGAAGGTGGTGCCGCCGTTGTAGGAATTGGCGTTGGTGATGGTGAGCGTGCCGCTGCCGGTCTTGGTCAGCGAGCCGGTGGTGATGCCGGCCGCGCCCTGGAGGAGGTAGTTTTTCGAGGAGTTGGCGAAACTGACGACGGCGGGGTTGACGGCGGTGGCGAGGTCCACGGTGGTGGTGCCGGTGGCGTTGTCATTGAAGAGCACGGCGTCATTCGCGAGGAACTGGGTGTTGGTGGCGGCGGTGACGAGTTTCCAATTGGTGGCGCTGGTGTTCCAGGCGCTGCTTAGGGCACCGGTCCAGTAGGGGGTGTCGCCGGAGACGACGTAGTCGATCACGCCGTTGTTGTTGGTGAGCTGGGCTGCCTGGCGGCTGCCGGTGGTGGGACCCGTCACCGAGTAGGCGCTGAACGCGGCGGGGTTGAGGTTGTTGGAGTGGCTGATGAGGTGATAGGTGCCATTGGTCACGAGGCCGGTGGGGAGGCTCAAGATGATCAAGGCGGCGGCGTCCTGGGTGGTGAGGGTTCCGGTAAGATTGACTGCCGGGGTGCTGGTGTAGTTGCCGAGCGTGCCGATCTGGATCAGGCCGTCGCCGACAAAGGTGAGGTTGCCCGCGAGATTGAGCGAGCCGCTCACGCCATTTCCGGCGCGGATGATGGCGCCATCCTCGGCGGTGACATTGCCGCTGACGGTGCCGATCCCCGTGAGGGTGGCATCGATCGAGATGGAAACGGCGGAGCCGACGGCCAGCGAGCCGTTGACGGCGAGGGTGCCGATGGTGACGAGGGTTGCTCCGGTGTAGGTGTTGGCCCCTGAGAGGACGAGCGTGCCGGGGCCGGTCGTGGACAGGCTGCCGGTGCCGGCGGCGATGCCGCCGTAGGAAAGCGTGGTGCCGGTGGCCACATCGATGGACCCGCCGGTGGTGATGCCGCGGTTGCTGTTGAGCGTGAAGGAGGCGGTGGTGGCGAGGCTGCCGCCGCCGAGCACGAGCCTGCCGGCGCTGGCGGAACCGGGGACCGCACCGAGCGCGCTGTCGGCGGAGATGCTGAGAACGCCGGCGTTAATGGTCGTGGCCCCGGTGTGCTGGTTGTTCCCGGAAAGTGTCAGGGTGCCGCTGCCGGACTTGATCAGGGCTCCGCTGCCGCTGATGAGTCCGGCGTAAGTGGTGTCGACGGTGCTGCCGACGGTGAGGGTGTTGGCCAGGAGGTTGACCAGCCCGCCGGTCGCGCCGCCGCCAGCGAGGGAGCCGATGGTTTCGCTGGCGTTGAGCAGGAGGGTCGCGCCGGCAATGTTAGCCAAGGTCACGGGGCTGGAATCGATCAGGGCGGATCCGCCGAAGAGGGCGAGCGTGCCGGCGCTGACGGTGGTGCCGCCGATGAAGGTGTTGGCGGCGGTGATCGTGAAGGTCCCCGCTCCGGTTTTGTTGAGGATCCCCGCACCGGAAATGATGCCGTTCTCAGTGAGGTCGTTGCCATTGGTGTCAATGGAGGCGGTGACACCGGAGTCGATGCTGTAACTGCGGGTGACCGAGAAGCCGGAGAGGAACCGCAGGGCGCTGTTTCCGCTAAAGGTGACTGCGCCAGATGAGGCGCCGAGGCTGTTCGCGGAGTTGATGGCGAGAGTGCCGGCGGTCAGGACAGTGCCACCGGCGTAGGTGTTCACGCCGGAAAGGGTGAGCGTACCTTCGCCTGCTTTAGCCAGCCCACCATTGGACAGCACACCGGAAAGGGTGACATTCGATGGAGTGGTTAATTGGCGGCTGGCGGCAAAAAGATCCGCCGCGCCAGTGAAGGTCAGCGGGCCATTGGCCAACGCATCGCCGAAGGTCATGTTACCAGCGATGATAACGGAGTTTGCCAGGGTGCGGACGCTGGTGGAGTCGGAGGAAATGGTGCCGTTGTTGAGGGTCAAGCCGCCGCTGCCGAATGCCGAGTTATTGCCGACCCGGATGACGCCGGAATAGAGGGTGGTGCCGCCGGAGTAGGAGTTCGCGTTGGTAATGGTGAGCGAGCCAGCACCTGATTTGGTAAGCGAACCTGAGACGATCCCGCCGCTGCCTTGCAGGGTGTAATTCTTGGTGGAATTGGCGAAGCTGACGACGTTGGGGGTCACGTTCGCGGCGAGGGAGACGGTCGTGGTGGTGGCGCGGTCGTCGAAGAGGACGGCGTCGTTGGAGATGAAGTCGGTGGTCTGGGAAGGAGAGAGCGCCCAGTTTTTCGGGGCGGTAAGGATAGCGGTGCTCCACTCGCTGCCGAGAGCCCCGGTCCAATAGGGGTTGACACCGGAGACCACGTAATCGATCAGCCCGGCGTTGTTGATGAGCTGGGAAGTCTGCCGCGCACCGAGGGTGGCACCGGTCACGGCGAAGCCCGAAAGGTTGACCAGCGGATTATTGATCAGGTGATAGGTGCCGGCGCTCAATGCACCCGCCGGCAGGGAAAGGGAAACGGCTCCCGCGGCACCGTTCAGAATCAGGCTGCCGGTGACTTGGAGGGCCGCGCTGGCGGTGTAGTTGCTGAGGGTGCCGATCTGGATGGTGCCCGCGCCGAGGAAATTGAGGCTGCCGAGGGTAAGCGCGCCGCTGATGCCATTTCCCGCGATGATGGCGGCGGTGGCGCTGTTAGCAACAGTGACCGCGCCGCCCACAGTCCCGGTGCCGGTGAGGGTGGCACCGGCGGCCAGGGCGACCGCGGAGCTGGCGCTCAGGGTTCCATTAACTTGCAAGATCCCGGTGTTGATGGCGGTCGCGCCGGTGTAGGAATTGGTGCCGGAAAGGGTGACGTTTCCAGTGGTACTTTTGGTAAAGGCAATCCCGGTTCCGGCGAGATTGGCACTGATCGTGCCGCTTTCCACGGCGTAGGAAGTTCCGGTGAGGGTGCCGCCGCCGTTGATTGTGCCGCTGGCGAGGGTGAGCGCGCCGATGGTGTCGCTCGCGCCAACGGTGTAGGTGCCGCCGGCCACCCGGACAATGCCGCTGTTGGCGAGGCTGCCGGTCACATTGAGAATTCCCGCGCTGATAGTGGTTCCGCCAGTGTAAGTGCTAGCGCCTGAGAGGGTGACGGTTCCGGCGGTGCTTTTGGTAAGGGCTCCTGTGCCGGCAAGCGCCGCGCTGACCGATCCGTTGTGGACGCCATAGGCGGAGGCGGTGAGGATAAAGGCACCATTGATGGTTCCGCTGGTGAGAGTGAGGGCACCGATGGTGTCATTCGCCGCAATCGTGTAAGTGCCCCCGCTGACGGTGACGGCACCGGCGTTGGCCAGCCCGCCGCCAGCGACGTTGAGGGTTCCGGCGGTGATCGTCGTGCCGCCGGTAAAGGTGTTGGTGCCAGAAAGTGTTAGGATGCCGCTGCCAAGTTTTGTCAGACTGCTGCCGGCTCCGGCCAGCGAGGTGGCGTAGGTCACGTCGCGGCTGTTGGTATCGATATTCCAAAATTGGCTGCCCGCAGTGCTAAACCGGGCGGAATAGTCGGTGGCGTTGGCAGCGGAATATTGAAGGGTGCCACCGGTGAAAAGGAGCGAACCGAGCGCGGTGGTGGGCTTACCCAATGGCCCGGAGGTGCCAGCGACTTCCGCGCCGCCGAGATTGAGAACGCCTCCGGCGAGGGTCGTGATTCCAGCGTAGGTGTTTGCGCCGGAGAGAGTGAGAAGTCCTGTGCCGTTTTTCGTCAGGCCGCCCGAACCGCTAATGAGGCCCGAAACTGAGGTGTTCCCCGCGCCCGTGATGGTGAGAAGTCGGCCGTTGTTATTGACCGCGCCACCGATGCTGAGTGTTTTACCGGTGGCGACTGTCCAGCTTTGGGCGGCCGCTAGCCTCAATGGCCCACTGAACGTGGTGCTGCCGTTGGCCACGATGCCTCCCGATTTGATCGTTAGAAGGCTCGTGCCGGTGATGATGTAGCCGTCCGTATTAAAAGTGAGGCCTGAAGCGGTAAGGGCGCCACCCAGCGTCACCGTTCCGGCGGTGCCGCCGAAGATTGCCATATAACGCCTGGCCCAGGACACGTGGGCGCGGCCGCTGCCTGCGTCCCAGTTGCTGATCCCGGCATCCCAAGTGCCGTTGCCGCCCTGACTGATGCCGTCGCCGTTAGTCGCGATATTCGTCGAGCCGCCGTCCCAGTAAATCACAGCAGCGCGGGTTTGGGGGGAGAGCAGGTTGGACGCCGCAACGGCGATTAATAAAAATTTGGGTTTCATAGTTACCGGCCCCTAGCCTAGACAATTCAAAGAAGGCGGGAGCAGCGAGTTATCAAATGAATTTTAAATTTCCAGAAATTTAATCTAGTTTTATTAAATTTAAGCGCGCCACAGTCGCCGTGATTTCGTGGCGGAAAATCATCCCTTGCTGCAAACCTGCCCGAGCACGAAATTCCACTTTGGGTTCTTCAAACCCAATTTCCCGCCGAGATCCGGGGAACGCGCGGTCCATCGACGGCTGCAATTCAATGATCTGCTCCTAAGTTTCAATGCGAGTAAGAACCGCATGCCCGGTTTTTCCTCCAGTGGTGTTGAGAGGAGGGCTTTTGCTGAAAATTTGTTTTTGGAGTGAAGCCCGCTGAGATTCAGCAAAATAGACGTCAGCGAAACGTCCGCCGCCAAGGCACCTTGCGATTCCACTCGGTGAGCGGCTTGCGCAGCGCGCCCGCGCGGCCGAGGAGATGGTCGGCGTGGTCGATGATGATGGAGTTAGGCACGAGCTTGGATTCCAGGCAGGAATTCTTCATCGCCTCGAACGCCTCATGCTCGCGCCCCGGCCCCAGAAACAAACTCCAGGCGATGTATCCCGTGGCGGTGGAACGACCGAGGCCCGCATCACAGTGGATCAGGAATTGCGCGGCGGACTCCGGCTGACAGCGAGGCGAAAGCCAGCCGATCAACTGGCTGATCTGCTCGCGAGTTGGGGCGTGAACATCACCCAAAAGATCCGAGTCATAGAAAAAGGAAATGTAATGGTTTTCCGGAGCCACCCACGGTGGCCGGAGCTCGGAAACATCCGCACCGGGATTCTGCAGCGACACCATGTGATCCCGAGTGAAACGCTCTTTGGCAAAGGTCCAATCCTTGGGGCAAACAAATATTTTCATAGGGAATTACGGGGTTCTTCCGACGACCAAATCCGAGGTGATTTGCAGCGGCGATCGACTGCCGGAATTGTATGAAAATCCTATGTGAAACCAAGGTTTTTCCGGTAAGAAATGCAGATTTCTGCGAGAAAAATTGGGGGTGCAAATGGGGGGGGGAATCGGGGCATTCTGACGAACCTGAAAGGCGGGAACCAGCGAGCGAGTGAAGTCGCCGATGTTTCGGGTGATGATGAATTCCGAAGCGCTCTCCTCCGCCACAACCGCCACCACGGCATCCTCAAAGTCCGGCAACGGAAGCGATCGTGCGCGGGCCCAACCGTCCGCATTCAGATTGCCGACTTCAAAATGCCTCAAAACATCGTCCATCGCAGCTTCGGCATCGGGCCGCAACGCATGCTTGCGAACCGACGCCGGACAATTCGCCCCGCTGGACCATCGCCAGCACCCGGGCTGAAGCGGCGTAATGCAGTTCACGTTTCTGGAAAACGTCCAACAGCACGTTGATGTCCACCGTGACTTTCACCGGTGTTTGTGCTGCACATGATCCAAGTGCTCGTTTTTGGCATTCACCTCATCCACAATGATTCCGCTGGCGGTTCAACCCGCGCAAGGTGATCAAGCCTGTTCTCAATATGAACACATCGCCAAGTGCCCGCACGACCATCACGGTCAGGGGAGTGGTGTTTTTGGAGTCCCTTGGCAACCCGAGTAATGAACCGGTCCGCCCTCTCCCGATCCACTGATAACTTCACTGCGCCGATCCGATCCCCATTCTCATCGGTGACGATTATGTCCTCCATCTGTATCAGATTTCTCGATGACGAAATGCCCGTGGCCGTCCTTCACCGCGCCCTTTTGGTGCCGCATGGGTTTCAGTGGTTTCAGCAGCGCCGGCTTGTGGGTGAGATGGGCGCGAAGGCGTTTGAGGAAATCCGCGTCGAGCGCCTGCCAGACATCAAGCGCGCAAAAGCCGATGCGTTGCTGGTCCTTGAGCACATGGGTGATGCGCTCGGTGGTGGAGCAGATGACGCCGAAGGAAAATCCCCGGCAGACACCGAAGGCAAGGCCGGTGAAAGTGGATAGATCCCGCCAGGTCAGCGAGTGTTCGGTGTCCTGGCGCTTTTGTTTGACTGCTTCATGGCTGATGGAGGTCTATCAGCCAGGAATCGAAGCGACTATCATAAACCCACTTTCCCCGTGCAGGCGGTAATCACCAATCCACAGTGATGCCGGCGTAGAGGCCGGTGCCGGAGCCTTCGATGACGGTGCCGTAGAAGCTGGAGAGCTGATAAGATTCGTCCAAGGCGTTTTCGAGGCGGGCGTGGAGTTTCACGTTGGCGCAAACTTGATAGGAGCCGTAGAGGCGGGCGACCGTGTATGATTCTAGCGGATCGCCGCCCCACGAATGGTCGGATCGGTGGGTGGCACCGATGCCGACTAGGGATTTGGCGGTGGGTTTCCAGTCGAGCGAGGCGGTGGCGGCGTTCCGTGGTTGGTCGCTAAGGCTTTCATGGAGGTAGGTCCAAGCGAGGCGGTAACTGAGAGAGTTTTCCAGCCAGCTACCGCGGATGCCGAGCTCGAGGCCGCCGCTGGTGGTGGTGCCGGGAAGGTTGACGGGGGTGTAGCTCGTGTAGTCGCCGGAGGGATTGGCATAGGATTTGATGGCGTCCTCGATGCGGTTGGAAAACCAAGTGGCTTCGAGGGTGTGGTGGTCGCCGATTTTCTGTTCGATGCCAATGTCCCAGCCGATGGAGGACTGGGCGGCGAGGTCGGGGTTGGCGACATAATTGAAATAACCGAGGTCGATGTTATAAAACAGATCGTTGTAGCTCGGGGCGCGGAACGACCGACCGAGTCCGGCGCGGAACGAGGTGCCGGATTTTTCCAGATGATAGATCGAACCGAGGCGCCAAGTGAATTCATCGCCGTAGGAATCGTAATTTTCCCAGCGGAAAGCCGCGGTGGTGGTCAGGTTCTCGATGGGGTCCCACTCGAGGGCGGAGTGGACGCCGTAGCGGTCGCCGCCTTCATCGACACCATCGGTGACTTGGAACGAATCGCGATGGAAAAAACCGCCGGCGAGAAGGCGGAGGTTTTCGGCGAGGGTGATCTCGTGGTCGGTAGAAATGCTGCCGGCACGCGTGTCGGTGCCGTAGTTTCCGTAGGCGGAGTCGTTGTCGTAGGCTTCCTGCTGATAGCCAGCGAGAAAACGGGCGGTCCAGCGGTCGGAAACCACGCCGGTGGCGTAAACCGTGGCGAGGCTGGAATCCACACGGTTCTCGGAAGCGCCGTGATCGTCGTAGAAATTATCAAAGGCGCGGAAGGTGGTGCCGACGGTCCAGACCGGGTCGATTTTTCCTTCCACGCGGAGGGCGGTGCTGCCTTGGTGGAAATTTTCGTCAGGTCCGTCGTTTTCGGTTTCCTCATAGCCGCCGGCGAGGAAGTAAGAGAGCTGGGAGGTTGCTCCTTGAAACATGACGTTGGCCGCCAGCGATTGGAACGAGCCCCCTTCGAACGTGGCGGAGCCGTGCGGATCGCCGGAGCCGTGCGGAGTCTCGATCCAAAGGACGCCGCCGATGGATTCGCCGCCGTAGATGGCGCCTTGCGGACCGCGAAGGACTTCGATGTTTCCCGTGTCATTCACCCGGCCGCCGGAAAGGATATTTCCGAGCGGGGTGCTCGAATCACTCAGGCGCATGCCGTCGATGACGACTTGGGAGTCGGCGGTATTTGTGCCGCGGATGAAGAGGGAGCTAACGGCTCCGGTCTGGCCGCCGGTGGAGGTGGAAATCACTCCGGGCACGGCGTTGAGCGCGTCGCGGAGTTGAAAAATGCCTTGATTTTGCAGTGCCTCGGGATCCAGCACGGTCACTGCGGAGGTGACGGTGGAGGCCGGTCGCGGGATCCGCAGGGCGGAAACGATCAGCGGTTCGAGCTCGAGTTTTTTTTCCTCCGCGCGGGCTGGGGAGTGGGCAAGCAGGGCGATTAGTGCGATGGCACTCCGACGGGAGCCTCTGAGAGGCGTTGGTTGATGTAGCATGGTTTCTATGTCAATGTCTGTAAGTCGCAGACGTCTGAAAACCTCCTCAGGCTGGTGATCTGGCTGACCGTTCCGCTCTCGCAGTCCGGAATCACAGTGGCGATACCGCGCCGGAATCTCACCGGCTTCCCCATCAATTTCCTGCCCTTGTAAGGGCGTCCTGAAGAGCGTCGGACTTCGCCGACGGCGGGGTGGTATTCCACGGAGCGGCCCAAGCGCAAGGTCGGAGTGCAAAATCAGAGGAAATGCCGATGAGTTGAGCGATTCCGATCAAACGCCCCGGCGACAGAGGGCCGGGATTTCTTGGCCACTGTCGGGGCCGGAACAAAACCGGATTTCTGTCCCTTGCTGCTGCAATTGGCTGGCGACCCGTGGTTTGAAGGCGAGCACCAAGGGTCGTCCGCAGGATACGGCTCTGCTAGAGAGCAACCGGAGCGGCGGGCTTCGCCAAAGGGGCTTTTTGCTTCCGGGCCGCGTGTATTGATTTCATCTGGGTGTCATTCTTTCTGGCGCAGCGACCGCTCTCAGCTTCTTTTTTGCTGTCCCGCCGCTGTCATTCTATTTGGCTCAATGCGCGCCAAATGCGCGCCGACAATCGAACTTTTTTTCCTTGCACGCCATCTCGGAAAAGTCAGCTTGAGCGGATGAAACCTCCCTTGCGTTTTCCCGTCCTGACCGCCCTGCTCGCTGCCGCCTGCAGTTTCACCACCGTCTTCGCGGTGGAACCGGAGGTGCCGGCGACGAAGGTCGCACTCTTCAATGGCAAGGACACGGGGGGCTGGGTTTCGCATCTGAAGGACGGCGCGGCGGCGGAGGGGACTTGGTCGGTGAAGGACGGGTTGCTCGTTTGCACCGGGGCTCCCGCTGGATTCCTGCGGACGGAGAAGAGCTACAGCCAATACAAAGTCACCGTGGAGTGGCGGTTCACCAAGCCGGGGAATACCGGGGTGGTCGTGCACATGACGCCACCGGACGCGATCTGGCCGAAGAGCATCGAGTGCCAAGGGATGCATAAAAATCAGGGAGATTTCTATCTATGGTCCGGCGCGACGGCCAAGGAGGGCGCGCCGCTGACCGGCAAGGACGGCCAGATCCGCGGTTATAAGATCGCCCGCGCTGGAGCGGATGCGGAAAACCCTGCGGGCGAGTGGAATACCTATAGCGTCGTTTGCGATAAGGACACGGTGACAATTTTGGTCAACGGCAAGGAAGTAAACAAAGCGACCGGCGCGAATCTCTCGTCGGGCTTCATCGGCCTGCAGTCGGAAGGCGGTGCCTTCGAGGTCCGCCAAGTGACATTGGAGCCGCTGTGAGTTTGGCGGCTGGAACTGTTATTGCGTAAACGTCCATTTTTCCAATGAGCTGCTGAGCGCCTCGTCCACGGGGCGGATGTGGATGCCGGCTGCGGTAAGTTTGCTGATATCCATGATGCAGTTGGAGCGGGGAGTGATCGCGCCGGTGGCGTAGAAATCCGCATCGCTCTCCCAAAAGGTGAATTCGCGGGCGGGCTTGAGGATGGATCGGATCATCTCGAGAACTTGCGGGGTGGATATATAACCTGGATTGGTAATGTTATAGGTGCCGAAGGGGATCTTCTGAAGCCAGCTGTCGAGGCAGGCGTTCACGTAGTCGGCGCGGTGGGAGAGCGAGTTGAAGTTGTTATAAACTTTGGGGTAATGCAGGATTTTTGACAGATAGTTGCGCGGGTTGTCGATGCCGTCGAAGGGGATGCGCAGGCGCCAGATATAGTTTTGGCCGACCTCATGGATGACTTCCTCGCCGAGTGCCTTGGTGCCGCTGTAGAAGCTGCACGGGAGATTCCTGAAGGTGAAATTGGGCGTCATCGTCTCGTCGAAGCCGCGGATTTTTTCCGGCGAGCTCGCGGCGACGGCGCGGAACTCGGGCCGGGTCATGTCTTTTTCGACGACCCAGCCATCGCCGTAATCCACGAGGCAGCCGACAAACACACAGCCGGAGGAGACGTGGCCCCACGGAATTTCCAAGGCGGCGCAGGCGTGGGCGAGTGCTTGGGGAAAGAGCGTGTTGCCTTGCAAGGTGTCGGCTTTTGCGGTCTCGCAAGCGTCCACGTTAGGCTTGCCGGTGTAGCCAGCGGCGTTGATGATGAAAGCGGGTTGGGTTTCCCTGAGGAATTGATAGAAAGCGCCGAAGCGGGTGTAATCCACTTGGGCGCGGGAGAGGGGGCGGAATGTTTCGCCACGCCGTAGCAACTCCTTTTCAAAAGCTTGGCCGATGTAGCCGCTGGCTCCGAGAAGTAAGATCATAGTAAGTGGGGGGAATGAGTTAGCTGTTGCGGCCCGCCTGTTTGACGACGCCTTGCAGGTAGGACCGGTATTCGCAACAGGGCATGGTGTTGGCGATTTCCTCGAACTGGGAGAGGTTCAAGAAGCCGCGGCGGTAGGCGGCTTCCTCGGGGCAACCGACTTTGGTGCCGGTGCGCTTTTCGATGGTCTGGACGTAAGCGCTCGCGTCATGCAGCGAGGTGCTGGTCCCGGCGTCCAACCATGCCATGCCGCGGTGGAGCTTCTCGACGCGGAGGGTGCCGCGAGTGAGATACTCCATGTTGACGGCGGTGATTTCCAACTCGCCGCGGGTGGAGGGCGCGAGGTTCTTGGCGATCGCGACCACTTCACTGTCATGGATATAGAGTCCGGGGACCGCGTAGTTGCTCTTGGGAGTAACAGGTTTCTCCTCGATAGAAACAGCTTTGCCGGAGCCATCGAATTCGACCACTCCATAGCGCTCCGGGTCTAGCACTTGGTAACCGAAGATGGTGGCTCCCCGCTCGAAGTGGTCGAAGGCCGAAGCAAAGTCTGCGCCGTGGAAGATGTTGTCTCCGAGGATCAGCGCCACGGCTTCATTCCCAATGAAGGATGCCGCGATAAGAAACGCCTGCGCGATGCCCTCAGGCCGGGCCTGCTCGCGGTAGTCGATGGAGATTCCGATGCGCGCGCCATCGCCGAGAAGTTGTCGGAAGCGCGGCAGGTCATGGGGCGTGGAGATGAGGCAGATTTCCCGGATGCCGCCCTCGATCAAGGTGGTCAGCGGATGATAGATCATCGGCTTGTCATAAACCGGCTGCAGCTGCTTGCTCGCCACGAGGGTCAGCGGATAGAGCCGCGACCCCGCGCCGCCTGCGAGAATGATGCCTTTCATGATAGATCGGAGGGGAGGTGAGAAGAGAGGGCTTGGAAGACCTACAGCTTGCTAATATAGCTGCGACCTCCGGCCAAGTCGAGGAATCTGTCCTACTCGTTTGCGCGCCATCACCCCTGGCCTTTGATGGGGCGATTACCTCAAAAAGCGTGAAGATCCCTCGGGACGGAGCGCGATGATCTTCATTACTGGCAGATGAGTTCCTTAACCGGAACTCAAGATTTCCCCAAGCGTTGCAGCTGGTATGTTCCGTCGAGAATCTGCTGCCACCAATCTTGGTTTTCGAGATACCACTGGATGGTTTTGCGGAAGCCGGTCTGGAAATTTTCGCGGGGTTTCCAGCCGAGTTCGGTGCGAATCTTGGTGGGATCGATGGCGTAGCGGAGGTCGTGACCGGGGCGGTCCGTGACGAAGGTAATGAGGGAGGCGTAAGGCTGTGGCCCGGGACGAAGCTCGTCGAGAAGGACGCAGATGTGGCGGACCAGATGGATGTTGGTCTGCTCGTTGTTGCCGCCGATGTTGTAGGTTTCTCCGGGCGCACCTTTTTCCAAGACGGTTCTCAGGGCGGTGCAGTGATCGCCGACGTAGAGCCAGTCGCGGATGTTTTCGCCTTTTCCGTAAACCGGAATAGGCTCGCCGCGGAGGCACTTGAGAATGACGACGGGGATGAGTTTCTCGGGAAATTGATAGGGACCGTAGTTGTTCGAGCAGTTAGTGACGAGCACGGGGAGGCTGTAAGTGTCGCACCAGGCGCGGGCGAGGTGGTCCGAGGAGGCCTTGCTGGCGGAGTAGGGGGAGTGGGGCGAATAGGGCGTAATTTCCGAAAATCCCGGATCGGTCGCGCTGAGAGAGCCATAAACTTCGTCGGTGGAGACGTGGAGGAAACGGAAGGTTTCCTGGTGGGCCGGCGGGAGTCCGCGATAGTGGGTGAGGGCGGCCTGCAACAGGTGATAGGTGCCGAGGATGTTGGTGTGGATGAAGTCGCCGGGACCATCGATAGAGCGATCCACATGGCTTTCCGCAGCAAGGTGCATCACGGCCTCCGGGCGGTGCTGGGCAAAGATTTCAGTAAGCGCGGCGGGATCGCAGAGGTCGCTCTGGATGAAGGTGTGGCGCGGGTTTTCCAAATAACCGTCCAGCGAAGAGAGGTTTCCCGCGTAAGTGAGCTTGTCGAGATTGACGACCTCGTGGGCCGTGTCATCAAGGAATTGCCTCACAAGGTTGGAACCAATGAAGCCAGCGCCGCCGGTGATCAGAATTTTCATAGAATGATTGAGTGAGCGGAAATCCATGCGGCTTCATTCGCGAACATGGCACGTTAGTCTGTGTTGCGGGGGATGGCTGTCAAGGTCGCTCAGCACCCATCATTGGGAGTGGCTCGACCGCAGCGCGGCGGTGTGGGTGACGCAAACTTCGGGAGTTTTGAGGATTGCCTGATAATTCGGATTTCCTTAACTTCTCCGAAAGCGTGCGGGCTTCGGCCTTTTTTCCACTTTATCACCGTCTCCTCTGTGTCCAAATCCTTGAAAATCATTATCGCTTGTGGCGGCACCGGCGGCCACTTGTTTCCCGGAATCGCCGTGGGAGAAGCCCTGCGCGCCCGCGGCCACGAAGTGATGCTGCTGATCTCGGAAAAGAAGGTCGATTCCGAGGCTTCCGCGAAATACACGCACCTGCGCTTCAAAACCGTGCCCGCTGTGGCCAAGCCACCGACGCTGTCGCCGCGGATATTGCCATTTTTGTGGAAATTTTGGGGCTCGATCAAGCAGTGCAAGGCGATCATCCGCGGGTTCCAGGCGGACGCGGTGCTCGGGATGGGCGGCTTCACCTCGCTGCCGCCGGTGTATGCCGGGCACAAGCTCGGGCTGAAGACGTTTATCCACGATTCCAACGCCCGCCCCGGCCGCGCGAACGTGATGACCAGCCGGTTTTGCACCCGCATTTTCCTCGGACTGGATGCGGCGAAGAAATTTTTCCCCAATCGCGAAACCGTCACTACGGGCACTCCGGTCCGCCCGGAAATCATGAATTTGCCCGCTCGCGAAGACGCGGCGGCGCATTTCGGGCTCGATCCCGCGCGGCCGACCATCGTGGTCACTGGCGGCAGTCAAGGCGCGCGGCGTCTGAATGAATTGACCGCTCAGGCCGCGGCGGGTTTGCCGCTGGAGACGCAGGTGCTGCACATCGCCGGAGCTTTGGATTTCCAGCGAGTTTGCGAAATCACGACGGGCCGCGTCGGCTACGAAGTGCTGGGCTTCTGCGATCAAATGGCGTCCGCCTACGCCGTCGCGGATCTGGTCATCGCGCGGTCCGGGGCGTCGAGTATGACGGAAATCGCCATCGCCGGCCACCCGTCGATTTTGGTCCCGTATCCCTACGCCGCTGACGATCACCAGACACGGAATGCCGAGGTCTTCGCCGAGGCTGGAGCCGCCGTGCTCATCCAAGAACGCGACCTTGATGCGGAAAAACTCGCTTCTTTGGCAAGTTCCATCCTGCAAGACTTGCCAACTTACAAGCGCATGGCAAAAGCGGCCCGCTCACTCGCCGTCCCCGACGCTGCGGAGCGGGTTTGCGCCGCCATCGAAGCCACTTTCACGCCATCATGATCGAACTTAGTCAACGCCTTACCGACCGGAGCGCCCCGCTCCACATTCATCTCATCGGCGTGGCCGGGTCAGGGATGAGCGGGCTCGCCTTGTTGTTGCTAGGCATGGGTCACAAGGTCAGCGGCTCGGACAAGGTCACCACCGCAGAAACCGAGCGGATGCAGGGCATCGGCCTGGTTTTCTCGTCGCCGCCCAGCGCTGCCGCCGTGAAGAAGGTGGACATGGTCGTGTACTCCTCCGCCATCAAACCGGCGAACCCCGCCTACGCCGCCGCCAAGAAAGCGAAGACCCCGCTGTTCCGCCGCGCCGAGTGCCTCGCCGCCATTCTCCACACCAAAAAAGGCATCATCATTTCCGGAACCCACGGGAAAACGACGACCTCCTCGATGACCGCCCACGTCCTCCGCGAGGCCGGCCAAAAACCCAGCCACTACGTCGGCGCGGAAATTCCCATTCTCGGCGCGAACGCGAAATGGTCCGAAGACGGCGAACACATGGTCGCGGAAGGCGATGAAAGCGACGGCACGCTCGCGCTCTATCGGCCCGAGCACGCCGTGATCCTCAACATCGAGGCCGAGCATCTCGATTTCTATCGAGACATCGACCACATCAAGGAAGTCTTCACCAAGCTCGCCGACCAAACCACCGGAAAACTTGTTTACTGCGCGGAAGATCCCGTCGCGCTCGAAGTCTGCGCGGGCCGCGAAAACGGTGTTTCCTACGGCTGGGAAGACGCCGACTACACCGCTGCCGATCTCCGCGATCTCAAGGGTTCCTCCGCTTTCACCGTGAAGAAAAGGGGCGAAGTCCTGGGTGACGTCGAGCTCGGCATCCCCGGAAACCACAACGTGCTCAACGCGCTCGCCGCCATCGCGCTGGCGGATAGTTGCGGCGCGGAATTTGCGCTCGTCGCCCGCGCGCTCGCCACCTTCGCGGGGGCCAAGCGCCGTTTCGAAACCAAATATCTATCCGCGAACTATCGGATCATCGACGACTACGGCCACCATCCATCCGAGCTTGCCGCCACGCTGCAAACCGCCCGCTCGCTCAAGTCGAAGCGGCTTATTGTTTTTTTCCAACCGCACCGCTACACCCGCACCCAGGCGCTCGCCAATGATTTCGGTAAGGTTCTGCAAGCCGCCGACGTCGTCTTCATCACCGACGTTTACGCCGCCTCGGAAAAGCCGATCAAAGGCATTTCCGGCCAGACGTTAGTCGATGCGATGAAAGTCCACGGCGACATCCCCGCCACTTATCTGCCAGACCTCGCCACCGCCCATCACGAAATCGGCCACGAGCTCCAGCCCGGGGATTTACTCATCACGCTCGGTGCCGGAAATGTCCACGAAGCCGGCACCCGCATCGCCGCGGATCTTAAGATCCTCGAAGAAATGCGCGCGCTCATGCCGCCTGGCGAGATTGACGGAAAACTCTACGAGCCGATGAGCCGCCACACGACTTTGTTAGTCGGCGGCCCCGCGCAATACTGGCTTGAGCCCCACAGTTTTTATGGCTTCGCTTTCCTCGTCGATTACTGCCGCGAGCGTGGCATCCCGGTGCGCGTCGTCGGCCGTGGGTCAAATCTGCTAGTCCGCGACGGCGGCATCCGCGGTGCCGTCATCCATCCGACCGGCGGCGTGTTTTCGGAAGTCACCGTGGATGGCCGCGGCCACATCACCGCCGGAGCCGGCGTGCGTTTAAAGAAACTCGCCAGCGTGGCCGGCGGCAGCGGCATCGGCGGCTTCGAGTGGATGGAAGGCATCCCCGGCAACGTCGGCGGTGCGCTGCGCATGAACGCCGGCGCGATGGGCATCGAGACCTTCGACCAAGTCGTCCGCGTCACCTTCCTCGACGAAGACGGCGTCATCCGCACCCGCGAGCGCGATGAGATTGTCGCCAACTATCGAAATGTCGCCGAGCTCCGCCGGAATTTCGCGCTGCAAGCCGTCTTCAAGGGCAAAAACGACACCGCCGCTAACATCAAAGAGCGCTGGGACGCGTCGCGCGAAAAGCGGAAGACCTCGCAGCCCATCGCCGCCTCCGCCGGTTGCACCTTCAGAAATCCCGAGGAAGTCCCGGCAGGCCGCGTCATCGACTCGCTCGGCCTCAAAGGCACCACCTGCGGCCACGCGGCGGTCTCGGAAGTCCACGGAAATTTCGTCGTCAACCAAGGCGGCGCGACCGCGCTGGAAATCCTAACACTCATCGAGTTCATTCAGGAAAAAGCCCGCACCGAGCGCAGCGTCGAACTGGAAACGGAAATCAAAATCCTCGGCGACGACGAACCATCATTCTAATATCCTAACTTCCAAACAAAGATGCTGAGCGGAAAAAAAATCGCAGTTCTGATGGGAGGCTTCGGCTCCGAGCGCGAGGTCTCGCTCGCCTCGGGAAAAGCCGTGCTCAAAGCCCTGCTAGGACTCGGCCTCGACGCGGTGGCCGTCGATGTGGTCACCCCTGAAATCGATCTGCCCGTAGGAACGGACCTCGCTTTCAACGTCATTCACGGGACCTTCGGCGAGGACGGTCAGTTGCAGGATGCGCTCGAAAAACTTGGCGTCCCCTACACCGGTGCCGGCTCCGCCAGCAGCAAGCTTGCCATTCACAAATCCCGAGCGAAGGAGAAGTTCCTCGCCGCCGGAGTTCCAACAGCCCGCTCGGAAACGGTTTCCCTCAGCCCCGGCATGGTCCCGGATCTCACCATCAAGGCTCCGCTCGTGATCAAGCCGCCGCTGGAAGGCTCCAGCGTCGGCATCCAGATCGTCAAGGTGCAGGACGAAGTTCCCGCCGCGCTTTTGAAAGCCGCGGAGAAATACAGCGAGGTTCTGGTAGAGGAGTTCATTGAGGGCAAGGAACTCACCGTCGGCATTTTAAATGGCCTAACTCTTCCCGTCGTCCACATCGCCCCGCCCGGCGGCGTCTATGACATGGCCAGCAAATATCCGTGGCTCAGTGGCGCCCAAGGCAGCGAATATTTCTGCCCGGCGGACCTCGACTTGGAAACGACCATGGCCGTGCAAGCCGCCGCGCTCGCCGCCCACCGCTCGCTCGGCGTGGAAATTTATTCCCGCGTCGATGTCCTGTTGGACTCGCAGAACCGTCCCTTCGTCCTTGAAGCCAACACGATCCCCGGCATGACAGAGACTAGCCTGCTGCCCAAAGCCGCCGCCGCCACCGGCATTTCCTTCCCCGAGTTGTGTAAAACCATCGCCGAGCTGTCACTCAAACTCCGCTCCTGACATGTCAACACGCCGCACCAGCAAACCTAACCGCCGCTCGCGCTCGCAAGTGCTCGAAGTGCGCGTCATGTCCCCACGCATTGCCTGGCTCGGCTTCCTCAGCTTTGCCGGCAGCCTAACCAAGCTCGCTTGTATCCTCGCCGTGACCGCCGGCCTCGGCTGGGGCGTCTGGCAGGGAATCCAGCGCGCGTTCTATAAAAATCCAGATTTCCGCCTGCAAGTCATCGACCTGAATTCCAACCCGGTCATCGACGAGGCCGGCCTCGCGGAAGCCGCCGGAATTGACCTAACCGCCAGCCTCTTCGACGTTGATGTCGAAATGGTGACCGCCAAACTGAAAGCCTTGCCAGCCATCGCCGATGTCAGGGTGGAGCGCCATTTACCCGGCACGTTGATGGTGCGCGTAGTTCCGCGAATCCCGCGGGCATGGATCTTCTGCCCAGAGCCAGGTCTATCCGAAGTGCGCCGCGCCGGAGCGATGCTGGTGGACCGCGACGGCATCGCCTACCCCTGCCCCGAGCTCCAATTGGAGTCCGCGATGAAGCTCCCGGCGATCCAACTTCCACCCATTGAAAAAAATCCCGTCACCGCCGGCAGACACCTCGACCACCTCGAGCTGGCCCATTGCTTTCGGCTTCTGGACTCCGCCCGCGAGGCGGATCCCGAGGCAGTGCATTGGATCGAATCCGTGAAGCAAGTCAACGAGTGGTCATTGCTGCTCGTCACCCGGCAAGGCACGGCGGCCACCTTTGGACTCGGGGATCACGAGCGGCAAATCCGCAGCCTCCGCGCGGCGATGGATCACTCGAGTCAAAAAGGCTACTCGATCAGCACGATCAATCTCATTCCCAAACGCAATATTCCCATTACGCTGCGCGACGAAGCGGCCGCTCCCCGCGCAATCCCCGTCTCCGAGCCGGGCCCCGGTGAAATCCGCGAAGACCGCCGCGCCCGCGATCTCAGCACCCTTCTCAATCGTAACTGATAGGCATCCCAAGCTCATGGCACGTCGCACCAAAATTCACGTCGGACTTGAAATCGGCACCAGCAAGACCTGCATTGTCGTCGGCGAGGTGAAGGCGGACAGCGCCGTCAAGATTCTCGGCATCGGCGTCACCAAGACCGCGGGCGTCCGCAAAGGGGAAATCTATGATTTTGCGCAAGCCCGCGCTTGTCTCAAGGACGCAATCGCCAAGGCGGAAGACGCCAGCGATGTGGAAATCGGCAGCGTCTTTCTAGCTGTTACCGGATCCCACATCCAAGGCGTCAACAACCGCGGCACCTTCCGTTTGCCCGACGGCGAGCCGACCGTGGCACCCGAACACGTCGAGGAAGCGCGCACCATCGCCCGCGAGGTCCACATCCCCCACGACCACGTCTATCTACACCCGATCATCCGGAATTACTGGCTCGACGGCCTCGAACATTCCACCACTCCAGTCGGCCTCTTCGGCAAGACGGTCGAGGCGGATTTCCACATCGTCCACGGCATCGGCAACCGCATCCAAAACAGCATCAAGCTGGTCCGGGAAATGCCGCTAGAGGTTGATGACATCGTCTTCTCGCCCATCGCAACCGCCCAGATGGCGCTCGACCGCGAGCAACGCGAGCGCGGCGCGCTGGTCATCGACATCGGCGGCGGCACCACCGACTACGCGCTCTATCTGAATGGAGCCATCGCCGCTTCCGGCTGCATTCCCGTCGGCGGCGACCACGTCACCAACGACATTCACCTCGTCACCGGCCTGCCGTTTTCCAAGGCGGACCGACTGAAAATCCTGGAGGGCGACGCCTCGGCCGATCCCGTCCGTTCGGTCGGCACCGCCAAGCTAACAGACGACCGCGGTTTCGCGGAAGTCGAGGTCGGCCGCGGCATTCTCAATGAAATCATCCGCCAGCGGCTCGAGGAAACCCTCAAACTCGTGCGCGACCGGCTGCCTCCCGGATCCGTTCAATTCATTGGAGCCGGCGTCTTCCTCACCGGCGGCACCAGCCTGATGCGCGGCTTCAGCGAGCTGGCATTCGAGGTCTTCGGCCGCGACATTTACCGCCCCGATCCCCCGGAAGCCAGCGGAGTTCAGGCGAATTTCAAAGATCCCCACTACGCCACGGCGATTGGATTGATTCGCTACGCGCAAATTCTTGAAACCGAGCGGGCGACACCGCCCGGCATCTTCGGAAAAGTCGGCCGCATGTTCTGGCCGTTTGGGAGGTAAGAATTTCAAATCTCAAATCTTAAATTTCAAATCCGCATGATCCCCTACACCCGCGATCCCCGCCAAACAATTCCCGCTTCTTCCGTGAAAATCATCGGCCTCGGCGGCGCTGGCGCTAACATGTTGGAGCGGATCGCGCTCGACGGCATGGACGGCTCCGAGTTACTGGCGCTCAACACCGACCTTCGGACGCTCTCCGCTTGCCTCGCCTTGGAGAAAATCCAGCTCGGCGTGAATCTAACGAGAGGTCTTGGGGCCGGCGGAGATCCCGAGCTCGGCCACCAAGCGGTGCTCGAGGCGGAAGACCAGATCCGCGCCTCGATTAAAGACTGCCGGATAGTATTCCTGTGCACCGGTCTGGGTGGCGGCACCGGTTCCGGCGCGGCCCCCATCGTCACGCGGATCGCCCGCGAGGAAGGAGCCTTCGTCGTGGTTTTCGCCACCATGCCGTTCGCCTTCGAGGGCAAGCGCCGGCGCGACCAAGCGGAAACCGCGCTCAACGAACTTGCCGTCCTATCTAACGCGCTGGTCACCTTCGATAACAACCGCATGGGCGAACTCGTCCTCGCCAAGCAAGGGATTCACGAAGCCTTCTCCGCTGCCGACCACATGATTTGTGAGTCGATCAAAGCCGTCATCCGCCTCGTCGTCCGTCCAGGGTTGATCAATGTCGGACTCGACGAACTCATGAGCGCGCTGCGCACCAATCGTTCCCGCTGCCTCTTCGGTTCCGGCCTTGCCGATGGCAAGGACCGCGCCGCCAAAGCCTTGAAGAACGCGCTCAACAGCCCGCTGCTAGATCAGGGCGCACTCCTCAAGGACGCCCAGACCGTGCTCGTCCACCTTTCCGGAGGCGAGAATCTCACGCTGTTTGAGATTGAGCTACTGATGCAGCGCTTGCAAAAATTCGTTCCGGACAACGCCCACGTCCTGTTCGGCGCGGCCATCGATCCGGCGATGGGCGACTCGCTTTCCATCACCCTCATCAGCGCGCTGCCCGAGGATTCGCTCTCGCTGGCACCGCGCGAATCCCTCAGCCAACACTCGCAGGAATATCCCATTCTCGATCCGAGCCAGGGATTCACCCCGCCGCCGGCGACCGACGCGGAAATCGTCCCGGCCGCAGAACCCGCGCCCGAGTTGTTAGTCGAGCGGGAACCCGTCCCGGCAGCGCCGCCCGTTTCCCCGCTCTCCAAATTCGGCAGGCCCGGGGTGGAGCTCGCCGCTGCCGCCGCACCGTCGCTTTTCGACAACGAGCGCCCCTTCGCCGAGCCCGAAATCGCGTCACCGGACCCAGCGCCGGAGCGGCACATGGCCGCCTTCACGTTCACGGAGCCCGAGCCAAAAGCCGACGAGGAACCCGAAGCCTATGCCGAAGCGGACGAACCCGATCCGGAACCGATAGAAAACACCGACACCGGGCCGTCCACGTCCGCCTCCCCAAGCTTCACGCCGAGCCCGAAAAGACGCCCGAGCCTCACCGCTTCGTGGGGCAAACCCAAGTCGGCGGATTCAGTCGCTGAGGCCGCCGAACCACCGCCAGAAGCTAACACTCCACCCGAACCCGACACTCCGGCGGCAGTGGCCGATTCGGAGCCGCCGAAGCTCAAGCTCGGCGTCAAATCCTCCGCCCCGCAAAGCGAGCTCTCGCTCGACTCCGCTCCCCGCGGTCGTTTCGAGGGCGAGACGCCGAACGTCTTCGAAGGCGAGGACCTCGATCTGCCACCCTTCTTGCGAAAGAAAAAATAACACTTTTATGAACGACCCGAGAATTTCGGAAATCCCCGGACATCTGAGCCTCGCCCAAGGCGAAGGCGGTTTGCCGAAAGTCGTCGTCGAGACCGCCTGGAGCCGCGCGGAAATCTATCTGCACGGCGCGCACGTCACTGGATTTCAGAAAAAGGGCGAGCCGCCGCTGCTCTTCATGAGCGCGGCCAGCGAGTTCGCTGCCGACAAACCGATCCGCGGCGGCGTGCCGGTAATTTTCCCTTGGTTCGGCCCGCGCGATGGATTGCCCGGCCACGGCTTTGCCCGCACCGTCGCTTGGGAGCTCAAGGAAACCTCGCTGCTGCCTAACGGTGCGGTGACCTTGTGCTTCATTCTACCCGCCGCGGAAAACTTCGAGGTCGAGTATCTCGTCACCGTCGCGGAGAGCCTGACGCTGGAGCTGGCCGTCGCAAACACCGGCGACCGGGACTCCGCCTTCGAGACCTGCCTGCACACCTATTTCCAGATCAGCGGCATCGACTCGATTTCGGTCACCGGACTGGCAGGTGCCTGCTATCAGGACAAAGTCGCCAGCACCACGGAGACGGAAACCGCCGCCGCCATCCGGATCAGCAGCGAGGTAGACCGCGTCTATTCCGACACCGCCGCCACCACCGAGATCGAGGATCCCGGTTTCGGCCGCAAGATCCGCATCGCAAAATCCGGCTCTAACTCTACCGTCGTCTGGAACCCGTGGACCGAAAAATCCAAGCGCATGCCCGACTTCGGTGATGACGAATATTTACAAATGGTCTGCGTGGAATCCGGCAACGTCGCCCAAAACAATGTCACTCTCCCCCCCGGCAGCCGCGCCGTTCTGAAGGTGGAAATCAGCAGCGAGCAGTCCATCTAGCAGACCTCGGTTTGAGGTTGGCGGGAGATAATATTCGCATAGTCTGCCGCCATGGCGCTTCACCCGGAATTCCCAGCATCTCCCTACGCCCCGCTCATTCCGGCACAACGATGGTTTCCTGCCGACGAAACGCTACGCAGCACCGCTTACGAAAAGCTCCTTCCGCCACTGGTGTCAAAAATCAGGGAGGAAGTTAACTCATGGCGAAATGCGGGCTATCCCGGCGCGTCCCAAACATCCGTAGCCCTGCTCCAATGGTGGTTTGAAACCGATCACCTCCTTGAAACCGCCGACGGCTCGCTTTCACCATTTCAATATTACTACGCCCAGCGCGAGGCGGTAGAAACTGTCATCTGGCTCCACGACGTCCGCAAAGCGCGCGACAAATACGATCTCCTGCGCTTCGATGCATCCGGTTCAGTCTCTCACGGCATGTTCTCCGAAGATTGGCCGCGCTACGTCCTGAAAATGGCGACCGGTGCCGGGAAAACCAAAGTGATTTCCTTACTCATCGCTTGGAGCTTCTTCCACAAGCTATACGAATCCGACTCCACCCTCTCCCGAAACTTCCTCGTCATCGCCCCCAACATCATTGTCCTCGACCGCCTCCGGGCCGACTTCGATGGCCTGAAAATCTTCTTTAACGACCCCATCCTCCCCGACAACGGCCACCAAGGCCAAAACTGGCGCGACGATTTTCAGCTCACGCTCCACATCCAGGACGACGTCCGCGTCCTCCGGGAAACCGGAAACATCTTCCTCACTAACATCCACCGGGTTTCCCTGGGTGACGTTCCCGAGCCGTCTTTGGATGACGATGACCTACGCGACTATTTTCTCTCGGATGCCTTCGGCGCAAAACCCTCCGGTAAAGCCACCGACAGCAAGACCGACCTCGGGGAAATCGTCCGCGAAATCGAGGAACTCGCCGTCTTCAATGACGAGGCCCACCACATCCACAATCCCAAGATGGCGTGGTTCAAATCCATCCAGGACATCCACCACAAGATGCTGCAGAAGGATTGCCGCCTGACGCTGCAAGTCGATGTCACCGCCACGCCGCGCCATGATAGCGGGGCGATCTTCGTGCAAACCGTTTCTGACTATCCGCTGGTAGAGGCCATCTACCAAAACGTCGTCAAGCATCCTGTCCTGCCGGATGCCGCCAGCCGCGCGAAACTTCACGAAAAAAAGACCGCGATCTTCTCCGAGAAATACTCCGATTACCTCGCGCTCGGCGTCGAGGAATGGCGCAAGAGTTATGCCGAACACGAAGCGCTTGGGAAAAAAGCCGTGCTCTTCGTCATGGTGGACGACACGAAAAACTGCGACGAGGTCGGCGAATATCTCCAGAAAATCTGCCCCGAGCTACAAGGAGCCGTTCTAACCATCCACACCAAGAACAACGGCGAAATCTCCGAAGCATCATCCGGTAAAAACAAAGAGGAACTCGAACTCCTCCGCAAGCAGTCCAACGAGATTGACTCTTGGAAATCCCCCTTCAAGGCCATCGTCTCCGTCCTCATGCTCAAGGAAGGCTGGGATGTGAAAAACGTCACCACCATCGTCGGACTCCGCGCCTACGCCGCGAAGTCGAACATCCTCCCCGAGCAAACCCTCGGCCGCGGGCTGCGCCGCATGTATTTCGGCACTGATGAGCGCGAGACGGTCTCCGTCATGGGCACGCCTGCCTTCATGGACTTCGTGGAAACCATCCAGAGCGAAGGCGTCACCTTCGATCACGTCCCGATGGGTGCCGGTGCCCCTCGGAAAGATTCGCTCATCGTCGAGGTGGATACCGAAAGCACCGACAAGAACCTTGACGATCTGGAAATCCCGATTCCCAAGCTCACCCGCCGCTTTCAGCGCGATTTTAAAGACCTCCACGATCTAAATCCCGCCAACTTGGGCAACAAGCGCCTGCCCTTGAAACCCTTCACGCCCGAGGAAACCCGCGAAATCGTTTTCAAGACGATGCTCGACTCGGCCATCCACCACACCGTCCACCTCGATGGCTCTGGCCCCGCCGACTACCGCTCCGTCGTCGGCTTCTTCGCCCGCCAGTTGCTCAAGGACCTTCGTCTCGTCGGCGGCTATGACGTGCTCTATCCGAAGGTCCGGGACTTCATGAAATTCTATCTCTTCAGCACCAACGGTGCGTCCCATTCCAGCCCAGGGCAGCGCCCTGGGTCGGATTTCCCAAATGATTTGAGCGCTGAAAGTGCGACCCATCCCGGCGTCGACCTCGAAGACCCCGTCGTCATCCGAAACCTCTCCGAACCCAACGCCGGAAAGATCCTCTACGATTCCTTCAAGGTCGCAATGAACGCCCTCACCATCGCCGATACCGGCACCACCCGCATCGAGGATTACATCCGCCTTCAGAACACCCGCCCATTTCGTACCGAGCACCGGCCATTCCTCGCTGCCCAGAAATCCATCTTCACCAAGATTGTCGGCGAGGTGAATGCCGGGGGCTTCGAACTCGCCTTCGCCGCATTCCTCGAAGCCGCGCCGGACATCAAAGCCTTCACCAAGAACTACCTCGCCATTGGCTTCAAGTTCGACTACGTGAAAGCCAATGGCGACCTCTCCAACTACGTCCCTGACTTCATCGCCCGGGACTTGCAAGGCACCGTCTGGATCATCGAAACCAAAGGCCGTGAGGAACTCGACCTCCCTCAGAAAATGGCCCGCCTGAAACAATGGTGCGCCGATGCCACCGCCGCCGAGGAGAACGGCACGCGCTATGATTTCATTTACATTGATCAGGCCAGCTTCGAGAAACACCAGCCCGCTACCCTCGCCGACCTCGCCACCAGCTTCGCTGAATACAAGGCCTGATTGAATGCCAGCCCCACGCCCATCATTGGAAGAAATCCTGACCCGTCTCATCGCCGGTTGGGAGGGCGAGTGTGTGGAGTTCAAGGAAGCCAACGACAATTTTCCCACCTCCGATATTGGTAAATATTTCTCTGCTCTAGCGAATGAAGCCAACCTTCGTGGCCTCGACTCCGCTTGGCTCGTCTTCGGAGTGAATAATAAAACCCGGCGGATCACGGGAACGCCATACCGTGAAAATCACGAGCGGCTTCATTCCCTGAAACATCAGATCGCTTCCGACACAGACCCGAACACCACTTTCCGCGAGATCCACGAGCTTCACCTGCCGCAAGGACGCGTCATCCTCTTTGAGATCCCTCCCGCTCCCCGTGGCATTCCCATTGGCTGGAAGACCCACCATTATGCTCGCGACGGAGAAACGCTGACCGGGCTTTCTCTCGTGAAACTCGACGAAATCCGTGCCCAATCCGTTTCCGAAGACTGGTCCGCCGTGATCTGCCGGGATGCCACACTGGACGATCTCGATCCTGCCGCGCTGGCCAAGGCGCGAGAAATCTTCATCTCCAAATACCGGGAACGCATCTCGGAAAGCTCCATTCGCGGTTGGGACTCGGGGGCATTCCTCGACAAGGCAAGGCTCACCATCCAAGGCGGCATCACCAGAGCGGCATTAATTCTGTTGGGCAAGCCGGAAGCGGTACATCATCTATCGCCTTACGTTGCAGAGTTGAGTTGGAAACTTGAGGGGCCGGAACTCGCCTACGAACATTTCCACCCTCCATTCCTGCTCGCCACCTCCAAGCTTTACGAAAACATCCGCAATATTCGTCTGACCGTCCTTCCATCCGGCCAGTTGATCCCTGTCGAAATCTCCAAATACGACCCGCGTATCGTTCTTGAGGCACTTCACAACTGCATTGCCCATCAGGACTACGCGCTTTGTGAGCGGGTGCTCGTCATTGAGCGCCCTGCGGAACTCCTGTTCCAGAATGCCGGTGCGTTTTTTGACGGCAGCCCGGAAGATTACTACCTGTCCGACAAAACCCCATCGCGCTACCGCAATCGCTTGCTGGCCGAGGCGATGGTTCACCTGCGGATGATTGACACCATGGGCTTTGGCATCCGCGACGTCATGTTCAAGGGGCAGGCCAGTCGTTTGCTTCCGCTTCCAGACTACGACAAAATCGGCCCGAACCACGTCGTGCTGCGGCTTCAGGGCCGCTTCATCGACGAAAACTACAGCCGGATGCTTCTCGCCAATCCGGATTTCGACTTCGGCGATATCGTCGCCTTGGACCGTGTGCAGAAGGGAATCACCCCGGCATCGGAAACGGTGAACTCCCTCCGCCGCCGCAAACTTGTGGAAGGCCGTAAACCCCATCTCCACATTTCCTCCCTGGTGGCTGCGGCCACCGGACAGAAAGCCGCCTACATCCGGACTCGCCGCCAAGACGACTCCTTCCTTGAAAAGCTCGTGCTCGACTATCTCGCCCAATGGAAACAGGCGTCACGCGCCGAACTCGACGACCTGCTCTGGGAAAAATTGCCTGATGCCCTCGATGCAAAACAGCGGAAAGCCAAGATTCACAATCTGCTTAGTAGCCTCAATGCGCGCCGATTGATCCGGAATAGCGGCAGCCGCTCCAAGCCTCGCTGGGTTTTGTTTTAAAAACCAAGGAAGCCTGGAAAAACAAACAAATAAACAAATAGTTCACTCGCTGATTATTCATTACCAATGCTTTACATAAAACAAACGAGTCGTGAAAAAACAATGAATACTCGACACTTGGCCCAAGGCACCCGCTCGAATGAGCTGTTGCGATTGGATTCTCAGCCCTCATTTGTTTCAAAATCAAAGGAAGCACCAAAAACAACCGAAGAAATCAAACAAATCCCCCACAACTTATTGGTTTCCAAATAAATGAAAAAATCAAAGGAAGCCAGAAAAAACAATAAGCCGCTCCATCCCGCCAATCGTCCGTGTTCCGATTCTTATTTGACTGAACTCCCGGCCACAGGCGCAAAAGCCTCATAACTCACTGAAAATAAGCCGAAATCTTATTTAACGGCTCTTTGACTGACTCTCCCTTTTCCCCACCCACCATGGCCCGACCATCCACTGAACACTACGACCTTTCCGAGACCGAGAAGCGCGATCTCATCAAGCTCATCGAGCAGGGCAAGCCGCTGCCGGAGAAATACCGCTTCATGCTCTTCGCGGACAAGCGCGAGGTGGAGCTGGTCTGGAACGGCAAGACCCGCGAGGTCTGCACCGCCATCTTGCCCTTCCAGACCCTCGAACACATCGACGAGCCAAGGAGAGTGGGCGTCTCGCCCACTTCTTCCTCTTTCCAGCCCGACCTCCTCGACATGAGCGGTCGCCAGACCAAGGGCTGGACCAACAAACTCATCTGGGGCGACAACAAGCTCATCCTCTCCTCCCTCAAGTCCGGCGCGCTACTTGGGGACGGGGCGCGTGTGGCGATCCAAGATATGATTACCGATATTGCACCGGTCAATTCACAGGCAGGCGAACGTGCAGATTACCCCACGCAGAAACCAGAAGCTTTGATCGAACGCATCATCAAAGCCAGCTCCAACGAAGGCGATCTCGTCGCCGATTTCTTCTGCGGTTCCGGCACGACCGCCGCCGTGGCCGAAAAGCTCGGACGGAAGTGGATCACCAGCGATCTCGGCAAGTTCGGCATCCACACGACTCGCAAGCGGCTGATCCAGGTGCAGCGGGATTTGAAGACGGCGGGCAAGCCGTTCCGCGCCTTCGAGGTGCTCAACCTCGGCCGCTACGAGCGCCAAGCCTACCTCAACGTGGGCGGGCGGCTCAGCGGGAAGAAGAAAGAGCAGGCGCTCGCCCGCAAGGAACAGGAATTCCGGGATCTGATCCTCAAGGCCTACCGCGCCGAGCCCTTGGGTGGGGGGAGTTTTGTGGGGAGCGCACCCGCCTCGGGTGCTGTTTCCGGCGCCCTCGCCGGAAACTTGGCTCGAACCACGACCGACTCAGAACTGCCTAACGAGTCCAGCCTAACGCCAGCCCAGTCGTCCGCGGGGGCGCGAACGACTGCACGCGAGGCGCGTGCGCTCCCCGATTCATTCTTCCACGGAAAAACCGGCGGACGCTTGGTCGTCGTTGGCCCCATCAATTTGCCGGTCGGCCGCCTGTTCGTGGAGGAAGTGATCATGGAATGCCGCAAACGCGGAGCCACGCGGGTGGACGTGCTGGCCTTTGAGTTCGAGATGGGCCTGTTTCCCGCCGTGCTGGAGGAGTCCAAGCAGAAGGGCATCGACATCGCGCCCAAGACAATCCCGCCGGAAGTCTTCGACAAGCGCGCCGTGGAGAAGGGCCAGGTCCGCTTCGCCGACATCGCCTACGTCGAGGCCACCCCGCGCTACGACAAAAAGAACAAGCTCGCCCTCACCGTGGAGCTAACCGATTTCTCCGTCCACTACTCGCAAGGCTTGGTGGACTCCATCACCGCCGAACTCAAAGCCGGCAAGAGCGAAGTGGCCTGCGACGCCGGCCAGCTCGTGAAATTCACCAAGGACAAGGACGGCATCGTCAAGCGCGAGGTGCTCACCAAGAAATGGACCGACTGGGTGGATTACTGGGCGGTCGACTTCAATTACGAGAGCCGCAAGGAAATCATCAAGATGGCCAAGACCATGGGCGTGGACGGCGAACTCCCCGGCGTGGTGGACGCCGCGTCCGGCGAGTTTCTCGAATTCGAGGAACGCTGGACCGGGGCCTACATCTTCGAGAACGAGTGGCAAAGCTTCCGCACCCGCCGCGACCGCGATCTGGAAATGACCACCGTCAGCCACACCTACGCCAAGCCGGGACGCTACACCGTGGCGATCAAAGTCATCGACATCTTCGGCAACGACACCATGACCTTGGTGCCGGTGAACGTTGGCTGAACTAAATTCATCCATCGATGTCCGCCAAAGCCACTTGGAAAGTCAGCGCCGCCGTGATGGCGAGCCGGGTGCTCGGGCTGGCACGTGAAATGATGTTCGCCGGGCTTTTCGGCGGCAGCAAGTGGATGGACTGCTTCTATCTGGCATTCAAGGTCCCGAACCTGCTGCGCGACCTGTTTGCGGAAGGCGCACTGTCGCAGGCCTTCGTGACGACGTTTTCCAAACGCCTCAAAACCGACGGCGAGGAGTCCGCTTGGGCGCTGGCTCACAAAATGATGACGCTCGCCGCCGTCTTCATGAGCGGCGTGACGCTGCTAGGAATATTGGCCGCGCCGTGGATCGTCGATCTATTGACGTCCCTCTCGCGCCACGGCTCGTCGCCCCGGGTTTACAACCCTGCGGAAATTGCGCTGACGGTGACGATGGTGCGAGTGATGTATCCATTCATCCTGCTAGTCTCGCTGGCGGCGCTGGTGATGGGCATGCTCAACGCGAGGAACATCTTCGGGATGCCGGCGCTCTCGTCGTGCTTCTTCAATCTCGGCTCGATGATCGGCGGCGCGGCGCTCGGTTACTGGATGGATCCGACGTGGGGTCCGCAGAGCTTGATCGGGTTTTCCATCGGCGTGGTGATCGGCGGACTCGCGCAGTTAGTCTGCCAGTTTCCCGCCTTGAAGGCGGTGGGTTACCGCTTTGCGGCGGATTTCAGCTGGCGGGATTCCGGCGTGCGGCAGATTTTGAAACTGATGGGTCCGGCGGTGATCGCGGCCTCGGTGGTGCAGATCAACGTGGTGGTGAACGCGATGTTCGCCTACGGCGTCGGCGAAGGAGCTGTTAGCTGGCTGAGCTACGCGTTCCGGCTGATGCAGCTGCCGATCGGCGTGTTCGGCGTGGCGGTGGCGACGGTGACTTTGCCCGCTCTATCAAGAGCTGCGGTGGCTGGGATCGGCGCGGACTTCCGGCCGACGCTGGCGAAGGGGCTGCGGCTGGTGGCATTCCTGGTGCTGCCATCCACGCTCGGGCTGGTGTTGCTGGCGGAACCGATCGTGAGTGTGCTTTACGAGCGCGGCGCGTTCGACGCGGTGGACCGCTTGCAGACGGCAGCGGCGCTGCGGGCTTACGGTTACGGCTTGTTGTTTTATGCCTGGCTCAAGGTTTTGCAGCCCGCGTTCTACGCCATCGACAAGCGCTGGTTTCCGATGCTGGTCAGCCTTTTCGCGCTCGGGCTCAACCTCGGGTGCAACTACTTCTTCGTCTTCGTCATGAAATGGGGCCACGAATCTCTCGCTCTAACAACGAGCATCACTGCCGCAGTGAATTTCCTGCTGCTATTCCTCGCCATGCGGAAATTCGCGGGCGATCTGGGGACCGGAACGCTGCTCGTCCTGCTCGGAAAGCTCGCACTTGCCGGTGCGCTGATGGCGGGCGTCTGCGTGTTGGCGAACCGCCTCCTGTTCCGGGATCTGGCGGCGACGTTGTTTCTGCTCAAGGGAATTTACCTTGGCGCGACCATCGCCTCAGCCGGGGGAGTCTATTTCCTCGCGGCAAAATTCCTGCGCGTGCCGGAAGCGACTGAAGCCCTCGGGATGATCACTCGCAAGCTGCGGCGGTAAACCTACTTCAATTCCCGGCGCATTTCCACGATACTGTCGCGGATTTCAAACGCGGAGCTGCGGATGTGTTCGAGGGCGGCGCGCTGGTCCGGGTCGCGCTCCAGTTCCATCAGCTTCTGGCAGGCACCGACCGCTTCGTTGAGCCAGTTCAGGCAGCGTTTGAGCACGGCCAGCACGAAGCCGGTCTCCGGCTGGTAGCCGCTTCCGCTCCCGTAGAGCGCGCCGGCGAGCTTGCCGCTCACTTGCAGGAGATTGGTGATAAGCTGATAGGATGGCGTGCCGGGCCCGGCATCCCGCTCGATCACGTCCATCGCCCGCATCGCGAGTTCCTGGGCTTTTGCTTGCAGCGGATGATCCTCCTCATCATCGAAAGACTCGTCGTCCGGATCCCTGAAGTCATCCTCGTCGTCATCTTCAGCGTCGAAATCCAGGGCCATGTCCTCCATCGCCCCGTAGCTCAGCTCGCCTGCGGGGAAATTCTCCTCGCCCGACTCGTCGCGCTCGGCGAGCGCGTCGAGCAAGCCGTCCCAGCCCATCACAAACGCTTCCTTCTGCTCGCAGTCGGAGTCCTCCATGTATTTCTCCAACACCTCCTGATAGGCGTCCGTCAGCCGGTCGGATTCCTTGAGGCGTTCCTCCCAGGCGAATTCATCGAGCTCTTCGCAAACTTCCCGCTCCGGTCCGTCCGAGTCGCGCCGGCGGATCACCTGCGTCATGAAATCGCGCATTGAGTTCAGGTTGGCCAGTTTTTGTGCCTCCTCCGCGTCCTCATCCATCGCCCACTCGTGCGGGGAAATCGTCAGCGCATAATCCGCGGTCTCGATCACCACCCGCCCGTTGATTTCGCTGAACCATTCAAGATAGAGAGTGTTCCGCCACTCGTGGGGAATGTCCTGATGGTTCTGATAGAGCTCGTGGAATTCCTCCTCGCTTACCGTCGGCACTTTGTTCTTCCGTGAGGCCGTCATGTCGCCGACGATTCCCGACTGGTCCACGTCCAGCGCGTCCGAATCCGCCACCGCTCTCGGCTCGGGATTTTCAAACTGGAGCCGCGTGCCCGCGAGGTCCCGCCAGCAATCGCCGTCGAGCGAGAGGATCAGCGGCTCGTCCCGGCCAGCCAGCCAGATGCGGCCCGTCGTGCGCCCCTCGACGGTGTTGTCAATTTCGCCGTGGGCGACCGCTTCTTCAATCCTCCATGCCATGGTTGGTAGTTTCCGCACTGCCGGGGCCGTGCGTCAAGCAAGCGTGTCAGACGATTTCGCCGCCGCTCCGGAGGCAGCCACCTGGCCTCAGAATGCCGAATTGGTTACTAGAAATTTAAAATCAGTTACTCCATAGTGATCCGGAATCGATGAGCCACTTACCCCATCACGCTGTGAATCCAGTCTGCCAGTCCGCTAGAAAGCACTTTTCGGAAGAGATCAACCGGGCGATGGCCCGCTTTCCTCTCATCGTCCAAATTCTCGGCGAGCTCGGCCAGGTGCCGGTTCCGTTCCCCGGCGACGACGACATCCGCCACGGCTGCGAGCGCGCTCTCACGGCCATGCTTTCCGAACTCGCCCGCATCGAGGTCGCCCCGGCCGGCAGGTCTTCCCAAGCCGAGGAAACCGCCCGGAGTTGGCTGAACAGTTCCGTCTCCGGCCAACTTATCGACGCAGACAAACTCCAGCGCATCCAACAATTCATCGACCGGATTCTCAATTCCCCCAAGCTTTGAAAAAGGGCCGCCCTCCACGCTCTGGCAGGCGATCCAGGGCTCCTGGAACAAACCCGGATGAGCGTTGACGCCCCGGAAATTTCGGTCATGCTCCGCCACGAACTCCGTTTTTGGAACCCCAACTTACCTAACAAATGATCCTCATTCGTCGCCTTCTCGCCGTCGCCTTCGCGGCCTCGTTCGCCACCATGGCTGTCGCCCAAGATGGCAAGCTCAACATCGCCACGGTAGATATGCAGGAGCTTTTCAAGCAATACTATCGCACCAACGAGGCCCAAAAGCAGATCAATGTGGAGCGCGCCCGCATCCAAAAGGACAACAATGAGCGCCTCGCCCGGATCCGCGAACTCGAGGAAAACCTCGGCAAGCTCCGCAAGCAGCTTGAAGACCCCTCGCTCAACGACTCGAAAAAACAAACCCTCTTCAAAGAGTGGCAGATGCAACAGCAAGAAGGCATCGCCCTCGACCGCGAGCGCCGCGAATTCCTCCAACGCCGCAATCAAGCCCTCAACGAGAAAATGGTCCAGCGCATGAAGGGCATCCTCGAGGAAATCCGCAAGCTGGTGGAAGAAAAGGCCAAGCTCGATAACTTCGACTACGTCTTCGACAAATCCGGTCTCAGCACCTCGCAAGTTCCGTTCCTCCTCTACACCAAGGACGCCACCGACATCACCGCCGGCCTCTTGAAAAACCTCAACAAGGACGCTCCAGCCGAGTCGCTTCCAGCCGAAGGCGATCCGAAACCGGAAATCCCGGTGCCAGCTCCTGCCGAGTAATTTCCGAGGACCTCCGACCACTCCTGAGTTGGCATTCGCCCTCACGCTTTCCGAGCTCGCCCGTTGGGTCGATGGTGACATCGTCCGGGGCGGGCTCGATTTGTCTCTGACCGGCATGGCCGCGCTCGACGCCGCCGGTCCCCATGACGTGAGCTTCCTCGGCAACGAAAAATATCACGGCCAATTTCTCCACACCCGCGCCGCCGCCGTCATCGTCTCACGCCGCGTGACCGACGGACCGGAGGGCACCGCGCTGATTGCCGTGGACAATCCATCGCTCGCCTTCGCCGTGGTGGTCCGTCATTTCGCCGCCGCCGCCCGCCAATTCGCACCCGGCATCCACCCGCGGGCATTTGTCGATCCGTCCGCCGTGCTTGATCCTGCGAAAGTCCGGGTCCAGGCCGGCACCGTCGTTCTGGCCGGAGCCGTCGTCGGCGACGGCTCGGACCTCGGGCCAAACAGCGTCATTTCCGAAGACGCAGTCATCGGCAAGGATTGCCGCATCATGGCCAACGCCAGCATCCGCGAACGCTGCGTGCTGGGCGACCGCGTCATTCTCCAGCCCGGCGCCGTCATCGGTTCCGACGGCTACGGCTACGAGTTTCAACACGGCCGCCACGTCAAAATCGACCAAGTTGGGATCGTGGAAATCGGTGACGACGTCGAAATCGGAGCCAACACCACCATCGACCGCGCCCGCTTCGGCAAGACCGTCATCGGAGAAGGCAGCAAAATCGACAACCTTGTCCAAATCGGCCACAACGTCGTGATCGGGAAACACTGCCTGATCATTTCCCAAACCGGCATTTCCGGCAGTTCGCAGCTCGGCGACTACGTTACCGCCGCCGGCCAAGTCGGCATCGCCGGGCATGTGAGCATCGGCTCCAAGGCCGTGCTGAGCGGTCGCACCGGAGTCACCGCCAACCTCCCCGGAGATGAGGTTTATGCCGGCAAGCCCGCCCTGCCGATCCGCGAGGAAATGAAATTGCAAGCCCTCGTCCGCCGCCTGCCGAGGCTGGTCGCCCGGGTCAAAGCGCTTGAAGAAGCGCTCCGAGGGGTACCCAGCAAAAGCTGATTGCCACGCCGCCCGTTTGCCCCAGACAGCAATCACCCACAGAAACGAACCCGCCCGCGGTTCGTGCAGCCGCTTTATTCATGTCCCAGCCAAAGCCGAAGATTTTAACCGGTCAAAATACCCGGAAGCTCGTTTCGAGGATTCTGCGCGAGAATTTCCACCTCTACACCGGACGCTACCTGCTGGCTTTCCTTCTGATGGGCTGCACCGCCTTGGCCACGGCCTTGTCGGTGTTCATGATGAAAAAGGTCACTGCGGTGGTTTTCGGCTCGGCCGAGGCGTTGAAAGAAGCGCCCGTCGTTATCGGCGGCGTGGGGTCTCAGATCTCCGAATGGACTCATCGGCTCAGCAGCTATGCCACCTCCTTTTTCGTTTCGTCCCAGCCCGGCCTGGCTCAAATCTTCAGCGTCGCCGTCGGCATCATGCTCATTTTCCTGATGAAAGGACTCTCCGAATACGGCTCCTCGGTGATCCTCGCCAAGATCGGCAACAACATCGTCGCCCGGCAACAGCGCCGCATCGCCGACCACCTGCTCAACCAATCGCTGGCGTTTTTCGTCCATTTCCCGTCGAGCGACTTGATCACCCGGGTTTCCCATGCGGCCACCTCCGCCCGCAATGTGATGCAACTGCTCATGACGCGGGTGCAGGATGTCTTCACCGCGCTCGCACTCCTGATTGCGATGTTCACCCTCGACTGGCGCTTGTCCTGCGCGGCGGTGTTTGTCTTGGCCCCGATCTCCTTACTCCTCAGCTCGATCATCAAGCGCATCCGAAGCCTTTCCAGATCCCAATACCAAAATCTGGCCCGCGTGATTGCAACCATTCAGGAGGCAATCCTCGGCAGCAAACTCATCAAATCCTACAATCTGGAAACCTCGATGCGCAGCCGTTTCGCTGTTGCCGTCAGGGATGGCGAAAAGCTTTCTAACAAAAAAGCCGTCGTCTCCGCCCGCACCAGTCCGGCCATGGAATTCATGGGCGGAATCGCCGTCGCCTCCATCGTTTTCTACGGCGGCTACCGCAATCTCGTCCACGGCCAAAGCGGGGATTCGCTCATCGCCTTCCTCACCGCGCTGCTGCTCTGCTACGAGCCGATCAAACGGATTGCCAAAATGAATGTCACCCTCCACGCCTCCCTGATCGGCGTGGAAATGCTTTATAACGTGGTCGACTCCGACCACTCGATTCCCGACGCGCCCACCGCCAAGCCGCTCCAGCTCACTCGCGGCGACATCGCCTTCTGCGGCGTCAGTTTCTCTTATCGCCCCGGCCAACCGGTGCTCCACGATGTTTCCCTCGCCTGCCCCGGCGGCCACGTGACCGCCCTCGTCGGACCGTCTGGCAGCGGAAAATCCACCGTCCTCAACCTCATCGAGCGCTTCTACGAAAGCGACTCCGGCCAAATCGCGATCGACGGCCAAGACATCCGGCAGCTCCAAACTGCCTCGCTGCGGGAGCACCTTTCACTCGTCAGCCAAGACACATTCTTGTTCTCCGACACCCTCCGCAACAACATCCGCTTCGCCCGCCCGGACGCCAGCGACGCGGAAGTCGAGTCCGCCGCCCGCGCCGCCTTCGCCCACGAATTCATCCTCGAGCAACCGCTCGGCTACGACACCGAAGTCGGTGAAAACGGCGGCAGCCTCTCCGGTGGCCAACGCCAGCGAATCTCAATCGCCCGCGCCTTTTTGAAAAACGCGCCCATCCTGCTCCTTGACGAAGCCACCTCCGCCCTCGACAGCGAGTCCGAGCAAAAAATCCAACTTGCCTTCGACCGGCTCATGCAAGGCCGCACCACCATCGTCATCGCCCACCGGTTTTCCACCATCCGCAACGCCCGCACCATCCATGTGATGCAGCACGGTCGCCTCGTCGCCAGCGGCTCCCACGATGCGCTCATCAGCGCCCCGGACAGCCTTTACGCCCATCTTTACCGCCTGCAGTATGAGCAAAACACGCCGGCCCAAGTCTGACCTCAAGAGTCATTCCAAGCGCTTGAAATGGCGGGCCGAGTGGCTGCTTTACACCTGTGTTGAGGAAATCGCCGGGCGCTTGCCGGGCGCGTGGGTGTTTCGGATCGGCGAGGTGCTGGGAGGCATCGCCTGGCACTTCATCCCGGCGCGGCGGCAGGTGGTTTTGCGGAATTTGCGAATCGCGTTTCATGGCGAATACGATTTGCCCGCGCTGCAGCGAATGGCCAAGGAGACCATCCGCCGCACCGGCGCGAACTTGTTTTCCACCGCCCACACCGCCCGGCTTTCCGCCCAGCGGATCGACGCGATGCTGATGGTGGAAAACCAAGAACTCATCGAAAGCGCCATGTCCGGCAGCGCGGGCTTGGTGCTCCTGCCGCCGCACATGGGCAATTGGGAAATCCTCAGCCGGATGAACCGCCTGTTTCCGCAGGGTCATAAAATTGGTGCGTTTTACCGGCCGCTAAATAACCCGCTGCTCAACGGCCGAGTGCTGGCGCAGCGCGAAACCGACGGCACCCACCTGTTCTCCAAACGCGACAGCCTCCACCATGTCACCGGGTTTCTCCGGGAAGGCGGCTTGATCGGCATTCTCGCTGACCAGCGCGTCGGCAAGCAGGGCGAGCTCGTCCGTTTTTTCGGCCGGCTCACCCGCGCCAGCCCGCTGCCCAGCCTGATGATCCGCCGCAGCAAGAGCGAGGTGCTCACCATGTCGCTGATCACCGATGCCCCCGGGAAATGGCGGGTGCGCTACCACCCGGTCAGCCCGCCTTTCAAAACGGCCGACTGCATGACCGCGCTGGAACTCGCGATGAAGGCCAGCCCGCTGGACGTGTTCTGGTTGCAGGAGCGCTGGAAAGTTTTCGTCAGCCCGCGCCAGACCATCCGCGACTGGCTCGGCCCGGAAATGCCCGGCCCCAGCAAGCCGCACCGGGCATTGCTCTGGCTCGCGGGTTGCGACCCGGCGTGGCAGCTTCCCGAAGAATGGACCCATGCCGACGTGATTTACGAGGTCGTGCTGGCTGCCGACCAGACGCCGCCCACATGGCTCTGCGGCTCGCAAACCATCCACACCATCCCAGCCGCCGGAGACACCCGCGCGCTGCAAAAATCCATCGCCGCAATTGATCTGGCCCAAGCCTTGCCCGTGGACTATATCCTCGCCCGCGCCGCTTCCGGGGCGCTGGTGAAGGCCGCCGCCCGGGAGTCGATCCGGCTAGTCTCGCTGCCCTCAAATCTATCTGTCCCAAGCAACCGATGAAGCAGTCCGTGATCGTTAGCACCTACAACCAGCCGGCCTGGTTGGAGAAAGCACTGCACGGCTATCTCTATCAGACGTTTAGGGATTTTGAATTGCTTATCGCCGACGACGGTTCGGACGAGCGGACAAGCGAGGTCATCGGAAATTTCCGCAAGCTCGCGGACTTCCCGGTGCGCCACATCTGGCACGCCGACGAAGGCTACCGCCGCCAGACGATTTTGAACCAGGTGCTGCTCCAGGTGGAGTACGAATACATCATCATGACCGACGGCGACTGCATCCCGCGGCGGGAT
>JAYSYA010000104.1:0-1684 GCA_043716765.1 Akkermansiaceae bacterium | reverse complement strand
CGGTGATCCAGCTTTACCTGATGGCGCGGCGGGTGCCGAAGATGGAGCTCATCGGCATCGGCGCGCGGTTTTTCCTGCTGATTAATTTGATCAAGGTGCCGCTTAACGCGCGGCTGGCGCTGATCACGGCGGAGAGTCTGCTGGAAAATCTCAAGCTGCTACCGGCGGTGGCGGTGGGCATCGTGGGTGGGAAATGGCTACTGCAGCATGTGCCGCAGGCGGCTTTCGAGTGGATGATCGTGGGTTTCTCTGCGGTTGCCGGGTTGCGGATGATTTTCTGGTGAGCCTCTTGCGCTGCTCCGACTGGGACAGCCGAGACACCACTGGGAGGAGTTTTTGTCGGAAATGAAACCACAGAAAAATATAAAGAAACTTGAAATAGTTTTCCAAACGGTTATTTCGCGCCCTGCGATTGGCGGTTTGACTTCCTCTCCGCGCTTGCTTGAGCGAAAGCCAAATTCCTGCCCCCGTTATATTTTTCCATGACTAATTTCTCCTTTTTTGAGACTCGTGGTTGTTCCGCAGCAAGCCGATTTTGTTTCCCCAACTCATGCCGTGTGGTTGCCAGCGTGCTGATGTTGAGTTCGACGCTGGTGGCGGATGAGCTGATTTATGAGCCGCTGACTTTGAGGGGGGTAATCGCCTTGGCCTTGCAGAACAATGGCGACATCAAGGTGAATGATCTTGGCCAGGTCATCGAGGGGGAGAAAATCAAAGCGGCGCTGCAGGCGTTCGACTGGCAGGTGGAGGGTGGTTATATTTACCAGTCGATTGATTCGCCGCAAAACGCGCAGGATTACGTGGCGACCGGGGGTGGCTTGGCCAACTTGAGCGGCAACCCGCGGATTTTCGAGCAGCGCAACCATACCGCCAAGGTCGCGTTGACAAAAAAGTTGGAAACCGGGATGACGCTGGAACTCGGGACGACGACGCGGTCGCTAGATAATACGTTGAACCGCCAACTGCCGCCTTCGCTTTTTAATCCAGAGTGGGAGACATTTACCGGCCTGACGGTGACGCAACCTTTGCTGCAAGGTTGGGGGGTGGCGGCGAACACGGCGGAAATCCGCATTGCCAAGGCGAACGCCCGGATGGCGAATCTGGAATGGCAGTCCCGCGCGGCGCAGGTGGTGGCGGAGGTGATGAGGCGCTATTACGACGTGGTTTTCACCCTTGAAAACATGAAGGTGCAGCAGGAAGCGATCGGCTTGGCGCGGAAATTGATGGATGACACGTCCGCTCGCAGCAAGGAAGGCGTGGCCGCCGGCAACGACGTGGTGGTGGCGGAGGCCGGAGTTTACCAACGGATGGAGGACGCGCTCACCGCCGAGATGGAATACATCGAGCGGCAAAACTCACTGCAGTTGCTTTTCAAGACGGTGGAGCAAGTGGTCGCTCAAAGTTCGCGGATCCGGCCTGTGGACGGACTGGGGACGGTGGTCCCGGTGGTCAGTCGGGCGAGTTTGATGGCGACGGCGCAGGAGCGGCGTTATGAAATATTGCAGTCGAGTGAATCAATCATCGCGAAATCCGCGCAGGTGGATTACGCGACGAGTCAGTCGCGTCCGCGCCTTGATCTGGTGGCGAGCGGCGGGTATCACGGATTGGAAGGGGATTTTGGCAGCAGTTACGGCAAGGCGGCCGACGGGCAGGGTCCGGAGTGGACGGCTGGGGTGCAGTTTTC
>JAYSYA010000103.1:0-4961 GCA_043716765.1 Akkermansiaceae bacterium | reverse complement strand
CAACGCCGCCTTCGACCACTACCCTGAGCACCGCGCCGAAGCCATCCGGCTACTCACCCAAACTGCCCCGCAATGCCCCTAGCCAGCCAAACGCCCTGTGCACATTCCTGCATCAGACGGCACAAACGCACAGAAAGACTGTGGGAGGACGGAATCGCGAGGAAATCAAAGTCCCAACTTGGCCAGCAGGCCCGACTTGCCACAGGGTAAGCGACACGGTTGGGGGGGCAAGAAAGTGGAAGTGGGGACACGAATGTCCCCACTCCTGATTCAAGCCGCGAGCGGCGGGGTGGCGGGGTGGCGGGGGCGGCGGCTGTCTTTGCGGTGCGCTCGGTGCGGGAGGCGCTTTTCCAGGCGGCGAGCTTGGTATGAACCGAGGACATCGGTAACAAACTGACCGGGAACATCGGTTACACATTAATCTGGGCGCATGCCCTGGAAAAACGTGTCACCAATGGAACAAAAACAACGATTTGTTAGTCGCCGGCAGCGGCCATTTCACCATGACGGAGCTTTGCCGGGATTTCGGCGTCAGCCGCAAGACGGGCCACAAGTGGGTGGCGCGCCACGCGGAGGGCGGGATGAAGGCCTTGGAGGAACGTAGCCGGGCGCCGAGATCGGTCACCTGCCGCACCAGTGGCCGGGGGGCAGTCCCAAATAACAGACATTAGCTTCGAGCTTCGAGCGTCGAAGCGATGCCAGCCGGCCATCTTGATCCAGCAACCGCTGCCTTTCCGACCGTTCCCCACCCGATGGGCATGGCCGTCCACCTCGCCCGCGTCGCGCCCACTTCAGTTTCCCGTGTCGATTCGTGCACCCGCCGAGAATGGATGCGGCGAACTCCGGCACCAGCAGGAAGATCCGAGGGCTCTCGGACCCGAAGTGATTTTCCGATGTTTGCAGCCCCGGTCCGTCATGTAGTCTGTGGCCAGCCGTGAAGCCCGAGTCCATTCTTCAAATCCTGCTAGTCTGCGCTGCGGAGGAATCCGACCCGCGCGGCGAGTTGGTCCCATGGACTGAGCGCGAGCAGGCAACTCGCCAAGCAATCGCCCTTGCCGGAGAACCGAAGTCCGCCGCCGAAAGCGCTCCGCTGGATGCCAGCCTGTGGGCATTTCTATCAACCCGCGCCGGCCTGCTGCACGATCGCGCGCTGGCCGTGGTCGGTCCGGTCCCCGCGATCCGGGATTTGAAATGGCCGGGCATCGGCTTGTGCGCGGCGGCCTTCGTCATCGGTTGGGCGTCTCACGGCGCGGGACTTTCGCACTCGTTCGATCTGCTCGCCGGGCCGTTTCTGCTGGTCTTGATTTGGAACACCGTCGTTTACATCCTGCTAGTCGCGGAGCGTTTTCACCACGCGGGGGAAACATCCAAGCGCGGGATCATCGCCAGCCTCGCCGACCGCCTTCAAGGCGCGATGGCCGGCAAGCACCCTGCTAACAAACCCGCCGAAGCCTACGCCCGCGCGGTCGCCGCGTGGGCGCGGTCCTGGTGCGCGCCCGCCGTCGTCTCGTGGTTTCACGCCGGCAGCGCCTGCTTCACGCTCGGGCTGCTCGCCGCCCTCTATTTTCGCGGCCTTTTCACCGGCTATCTGGCGGGCTGGGAAAGCACCTGGCTCGACGCGCGCGGCGTGGGCGCGTTTCTTGAAGCCCTCCTCGGTCCCGCGTCGCGGATCACCGGCATCCCGCTGCCAGCTTCTAACGAAGCATGGGAGCTGCTGCGGCGCACGGCCTCCCGCGAAGGCGTTCCCGCCGGGCCGTGGATTCATCTCTACGCGGTCACGCTGGGCGGATGGATCGTTCTGCCGCGGTTAGTTCTGGCAGGGGTTTCCGGCGTTCGCTCCGCCCACAACCGCGCCACGCCCCCGCCTTGGACGCGCAAAGACCTCTATCTGAGGCGGACGCTCGCGCTCGCCAAACAAGGCGCCAATCTCGGGATCGCCGTGCTGCCATTCGGTTTCAAAAACCCTGCCACCATCACGGCCGGCCCGTGCCATGACGCTGTCGAGCGGCTCGTCCGCGAAGCCTGGGGACAAAACGCCCGCGCCTGTTGGATGCCGTGCGCGGCCTACGGCGACGAGGACGCAATCTGGGACGGCCTCTGGTCGCGCGCGGAAGATTGCGGCGGCGCGCTACTGGTGTTCGACGCGCACGCCACTCCGGAGAACGAGGTGCACGGCGCGCTGCTAGACTCGGTGTGGGCGCGGTTTTCCAACGAGCCAGGCGGCCTGCTCGTCGCCCTCGAATGCGCGAAGTTCGACGCCCGCCGCCTCGATGCCCGCGTCAGCGCCTGGTCCCAACTCGCGCAAGCCCGGAAATCCCCGCTTCTCCCGCTGCAAGATGGGGCGACTCAGGATCCCGCCCTTGCGCCTCCCGACTTCTTGCGCCGGATCGGATAACATTCCAAGCTCGCCCATCCCATGCAACGCATCGCACTCAGTCTGGCAGGTCACACCAACCTTGGCAAAACCACGCTCGCCCGCACGCTGTTGCGCCGTGACATCGGCGTGGTCGATGACCGGCCGCACGTCACCGACATCGCGGACGGCCACGTCATGGCCAAGGACGAGCAGGCGGAAGTGGTGTTATGGGACTTGCCTGGCTTCGGCGATTCGGTGCGTCTCAAACAGCGGCTGCTGCGCACCGGCATCGTCGCCTGGCTGCTAGGCGCGTTTGACCGGTGGGCCGACCGGCCGCTCTGGTGCAGCCAGCAATGCCTGCTCAATGCGAAAAACGACGCCGACGTCGTGCTCTATCTGCTCGACGCCCAGGCCGATCCCGCCGGCAGTCCGGAAGTGCGCGCGGAAATGGAAATTCTCGGCTGCATCGGCAAGCCCGTTTTCCTGCTCCTCAATCAAACCGGCCTGCCCGACGACCAGCGCGACAGCGTGCTCGTCCGTGGCTGGCGCGCCGCGCTCGCGGAATTTCCTTTTATCCGCGACGCCATGCCGCTCGACGGCTGGATGCGCTGCTGGGTGCAGGAATCCCTGCTGTTCCAGCGCATCGCACCGATGCTAACAGATGAAAAGCGCCCGCACTTCGAGCGCCTTGTTTCCTCATGGAAACAAATCCATCACGACGCGGTTTTCACAAATACGATTTACTTGTTAGCTAAGGCACTTGCCGCGACCGCCACCGGCCGCGCGGTGGTGGAAAAAGAATCGCTCATGGAACAAGCCGTCGCGCTCGCTACCCGCAAGGCTACCCCGCAAAACGAACGGGCCCGCGCCGCGCTAACCGCATCGCTCGTCGAGCGCAGCCACCAGACGATGGTCCAACTGCTCGCCGCGCACGGGCTGGAAGGCGTGCCCCGCGACCGCGTGGAATCGATGGTCGACGGTCTTCGCGCCCGCGATCCCGACGCTCCTCCGGAAGTGTGGGCGGTCCTCGGCGGCATCGGCTCAGGTGCCATCGGCGGACTCATCGCTGACGTCCACGCGGGCGGCCTCAGCTTCGGCGGCGGCACTGTAGCGGGCGCGTTCATCGGCGGACTTGCCGCTTACGCGCTTGGATATGGATATAAAAAGATCAAGGGCGACGACGGCGTGAACCGCTTGCAATGGAGCGAAAAGTTCCTGCTAGACGAATGGAAGGCCTCCGCCCTGCGCTACCTCATGATTGCCCACGTTGGCCGCGGCCAAGGCCGCTGGGAGGAACCGATTCCGTCGGCGTGGCCGGCGCGGTGGAAAAGATTCATCGACGACTGGACCGAGAAATACAGTAAGGAAATTTCCGCAGCCCTCGCCGCCGGCGAGCTCGATACCATCCAATCGCTGATGGAAACACAGCTCCGAGAAATCCTCGACCACCTCTATCCGAACAGCCGCGGGATGAAGGAAGCTGAAGGCGGGGGCGCGACGGGAGTTGCGTAGTTCCCGGATTTGCGCCAGTTTCCGGCCGTGTCCGAATCCGTCCGTGCCGATCTATGGTTGTGGTCCACCCGGTTTTTCAAAACTCGCGGGCTGGCGGGGGACGCGTGCGCTACCGGCAAGCTCAAGCGCAACGGTCATCCGCTGAAGCCGGCCTCGCCAGTGCAGCCGGGCGATCTGTTGGAAGTCCCCTTCCAGGAAGGGCCGGGAGTGCGGCAAATTTCCGTGAAGGCGGTGATCGCCAAGCGGGTGGGAGCTCCCGAGGCGCAGGCCTGTTATATGGATCTGACGAAGCCGGAAATTTACGAGGCTTTGAAAATCTGGCAGATCGCGAAACAAGAGGCGGCCAAGGGTCGGCCGACGAAGCGCGACCGCCGGGAAATCGACAAGATCCACGGGTTCTGGGATTAAAGGCGTTCGCTAACATCTACTCCGTCAGAACGCTGTAGAAGCATTTTTCCGGAAGCGGCCGGGGAGCGCTGAAGGTGAGCGTTCCCCTGACTGGCGCTGTGGGTGGCTTCACTGACGGGGCCCCAGAAATCCAAGTCGGTGCTTTGCCACATCGTTTGAGTGACGGCGGGATTCTGTGGAACCGTTAGGAAAAAGCCATTGGTGTCCACGGAGTGGCCGAGCGGGGCGGCGGCCGCGGTGGTGGTGTAGCGGCCAAGGTTGAAGCGGAGGCGGTAATAGTAGGCCTGATGGCTGGCGCTCATATTGGCGATGCCGCTGGCGAGGAGGTTGGTGGTTTCCGATGGGTCGGTCAGGAAGTCGTGGAACTCGTCGGCGCCAGTGTTGAAGCGGATGAGCTTGTAGCGGTCGTCGCGGATGGCGCGGCCGCCGGTGGTCGGGGCGGCTTGATCGAACTGCTCGACGTAGAGTCGGGTGCGTGACGCTTGATCGCCAGCGGAAAACAGGCGCCGCCGGAGAGGATTCTCAGCCGTTTCAAACGCGTCGTCATTGAGAATTCCAGCCAGTTCGCTTTTCACAAATCTATGGCGGGCGAGTTCCCCGGTTATGGCAACCATCTCGGTGACACTGCGGGCTGCAAAATCGACTTCGCCTTTGATCTTGTCGGCCACTCGCCTATCAGCACGAG
>JAYSYA010000102.1:0-15125 GCA_043716765.1 Akkermansiaceae bacterium | reverse complement strand
GCAAATCGCCGTGGGCCATTTTCAAGAAGTTCGCCGGGTTCATGGGAGCTGGATTGCTGTTCACTGCGGGTAGTCTACGTCAAAGTCAGGCCGGTTCTTGAAGTCAATAATCGCGTAGTGTTCAAACGCTCAATCTGGCAGCCGGAGTTCCGCCCGCAGCTGCTTCACCAGATCTTCCCTGCCGGTCGCTTTCGCCAAATCAAGCCGCAGGCGGAGGGTTTGAGGGTGCCTCAGTTCGTCGTGCTCCATCGCGCTGATCCACTCGCTGGCCGCTGGGCAATCGCCGATTGCAAACGCCCCTTCCGCCTGCGCTAAAAGCGACGGCTCCTCGCCGTCGAGCGGCTTGTCGCGATAGACCGCAAACTTCGCGTGCTCGGGTAAATCCTGCGGCAGTTCCGGTCCGGTCGCTTGTTCCAAATAGACGAAATCATCGCCGTCCTTTTGTTGTCGCCAGTGGTTCAACAAAATCACCGTCACCAAGCCGAGAATCGCGAATGACGCCTCCATGAAGAACGGCGTTGTCAGGATCCCAATCATCGTGCCCACCCATTCGCCGAGCAGGCCCGGCAGCAGTCGCCAACCCATCAACAGTCCCGTCACCCCGGCGGTCAACACCAGCAGAATGCTCACGCCGATGGCGACTTGCTTCACTCGTTCGTCCTTTGTCCGCTCCATTTACAGCGACACTTTAATCTTGGCCTGCCAAAAACCCAAACCTAAATTTGTAAATTACTTCATAGTTGTTGATTATTTTTAAAATTTAACTAGGTTTCCGCCGACGTGTTTGGGATTTTTAAAATGAAAGCGCTATTATTCGGGGTGGTCCTTGCATCTCCGGCTTTTGCCGTGTGGACCCTCCGCGGCTCGGAAGCGCCTGTTTCCCAACCGGAAGTCCGGTCGGTGTCGTTCGGTCCGGCGGTTCTACGGCCGGAAGCCGTTGTCCGCGTGCCGGTGGAAGTGATTGCCAAGGGCAGCGCTCCGCAGTGGGTCTATGTCGAGGTCGGCAACCAAGCGGTTCCCGAGCCGGGAATGCTTTCCTTGCTCGCCTTGACCACGCTCCTTCTTGTCTGCCGCCGCCAGCGCGGATAGGCCGGACGAAACTCCGGCGGATTGCTCTTGGCTCTCGGCCCGCCGCTGCCTAAACCCCGCCCATGCGGCTTTTTGACACGCTCACCCGGACCGAACGCGAGCTCCGCCCCATTGACGGCTCGACCTTCCGATTTTACTGCTGTGGCCCGACCGTTTATGGCCCCGCACACATTGGAAATTTCCGCACTTTCGTGCTCCAGGACGTGCTGCGGCGGACCTTGGAAACCGGCGGCATCCGCACGCTCCATGTCCGCAACATCACCGACGTGGATGATAAAACCATCCGGGATTCCCAGCAAGCCGGCAAGTCGCTGAAGGATTTCACCGCCGGTTGGACAGCGAAATTCCATGCCGATTGCGAAAAAGTCGGGCTGCTCCCGCCGCACATCGAGCCCAGCGCCGTCGAGCACATCCCGCAGCAGATCGCGATGATCGAGGCGCTTGTGGAAAAAGGCCACGCCTACGCCTCGGACGACGGCTCGGTGTATTTCAAAATCTCCTCGTTTCCCGGTTACGGCCGCCTGTCCCGGCTTGACCAGCGCGAACTCGACCTCGGCAAAACCCAGAATGCCCGCTCCAGTTCCGACGAATACGAAAAAGACAGCCTCTCCGACTTCGTCCTCTGGAAAGGCCGCAAGCCCGAGGACGGCGATAATTTCTGGCCGTCGCCATGGGGCGAAGGCCGCCCCGGCTGGCACCTCGAATGCTCGGCGATGATCCAAGAATACCTCGGCGAGTCGTTCGACCTCCACTCCGGCGGCGTCGATCTGGTTTTTCCGCACCACGAAAACGAAATCGCCCAGAGTGAATGCGCGTGCGGCGGCCACTTCGCCGCTCACTGGTTCCACATCACGCACTTGCTTGTCGATGGCGGGAAAATGTCCAAATCCCTCGGCAATCTCTACACGCTCGAAGACCTCGCCGCCCGCGGCTTCTCGGCGATGGAAGTCCGCTACGTCCTGATCGGCGCGCACTATCGCAAGCCGCTCAATTTCACCCTCGAGTCTCTTTCCGGCGCGCGCGAAGCCCTCGCGAAACTCGCCAAAGGTGCCCGCCAGCTCGCCGCGAAAATCGAGCCCGGCACCGTAATCACCAGCGCGGACTTCGGTCCGTTTCAAGCCGCGTGGGACAGCCTGAATCACGACATCAACACCCCCGGCGCACTCGGCGGCATGTTCACCGGCCTGCGCGACGCCGCCCATCTGTCCGGCCCGGAAGCCGCCGCCGCGCTCGCCGGGTTCAACCGCCTGCTGCGCGCCCTCGGCCTCACGTTGCCGGAGGAGATCCATCAGGATGCTGGCGGGATTCCAGAATCGATTCAGGTTCTCGCCGAAGCCCGCTGGGCCGCCCGCCTCGCGAAAAATTGGGCCGAATCCGACACGCTCCGCAGCCAGCTCGCCGAGCAAGGCTGGCTCGTCAAGGACGGCAAGGACAGCTACACGCTGGAGTCCGCGCGCAGCTAGCAGCTCAGGGTTTCGCCTTGCGCGGCTGTTTCGATTTGGTGCCGGGCTCGTAGGCCATGGGCCAGTTGGGATCGTCCGTTCTCGCCTCCGACATCAGTTTTGCGGCCTTGGCCACGAGCGTGGCTTCGCTGGATGCGAGGTCCATGGATTCGGTGACATCGGTCTTCAAATTGTCGAGTCCGATCATTTGGAGGCAGTAAGTTCGGCTGGTGGGAAACCTTTCAAAACGCGTCCTTCACATGGTTGATCCGCGGCCGCGCGCCTTCCTCGACGTAAACCTCGACGACGTCGAAGCGCCACGGCAGGGCGCGTGACCCGAGGCGTTTGAGCCAGGAATTCGCGCCGCGCTCGATCAAGGCTTGTTTATCTTTTCCCACCGCGTCGAGGCCGCGGATTTTACTGCCTTCGCGGCGGGTTTTTACTTCCACAAACAGTAACAGCTTGTGATCGCGCGCGATGATGTCCACCTCGCCGCGCCGCGGACTGCGGTAGTTTTTCGCCAGAATTTTACAGCCTTGGGATTGCAGCCAGGCGGCGGCGACCTGCTCGCCGTAGTTGCCCACCCAGATCCGGTCGCGCGGCTGGCCGTCAGCTGCCGTCAAATGGCAGGGTGAGTTGAGAGACCGGCTGAAACGAGCGACGATGGTGGCAACAAGGGCCGTGAATCCGTAGCGCTTCAAGATGCCCCTTCGTGCCATATCCCTGGTGTTTCGCAAAGCCGAATTGGGGAAACTCCCGGTCGAGCTCGCGCATGATCCGGTCGCGGGTGACTTTCGCGATGATGCTCGCCGCGGCGATGGACAGCGACAGCCCGTCGCCTTTGACGATTCCGTCGTGGCGGAAAGGAAAATCCCTGACCGCCAGTCCGTCGATCAAACAATAATCCGGGGCCGGGCGGAGCGCTTCGGCAGCGCGCCGCATCGCCAAATGGGTGGCCCGCAGAATGTTGAGCCGGTCGATTTCCTCGCGGTCGGCGGTGGCGACGGTCCACCGAATCGCCGGATCGGTGGTGAGTTTTTCGTAAAGCAACTCACGATTGGGCTCGCTGATTTTCTTGGAGTCGTCGAGGCCGGGGCAGCTGAAACCTTCGGGTAAAATCACTGCGGCCGCCGCCACCGGACCGGCGAGGGGGCCTCGGCCTGCCTCGTCGATGCCCGCAATCCGGCAGAAACCGCGGATTTGAAGGGCGATCTCAAGCGACAAGTCAGGCATCGCGCGCGGGGTCAGAAGCGGTTGAAGCGCTCGCGTGTTGTCAAATGGGAATGACTGACCGTGGAGAAAAGCTGGGTCGAGAAAACCATGCCGTCGCGGTCCACTACCACACCCACGCCGGAGTGAGTCCAGGATTGGCGCATGTTGGATTCATGATCCTTGGATCCCACCCACAGCTTGAGCATCACCGGGGCGGCGCTTTTCCCAAAGCAGGTTGAGGCCGCCACGTTCTCACCGACGTTTTGCATTTGATAGCGCTCACGAGCCTCCAACGCGCGCGCCTCGAAGCCGAAATGGCTGACGTTTTTCCCGTGAAGCTTGAAGGTGCCGCGATTTTCGCGCAGATATTCGCAGTGCTCTTGCGCAAGCCGATCAAGTCCGGCGTGGCGCTGCAGCGCCGATGCGCCGTGCTGGCTGCGGTAAGAGTTGACCGCTTGGAACACCTGCCCGGACAGCGAGGACGCGGGACGACTCGAAGTCGACACTTGGATTCTACTCACTTGCGGCTGCGGCGCGCAAGACGCCAAGGCTGTCACTACAACGACCGCGATCACTTTTAGGGAGAGGTGTGTTTTCATGCAGAAGAATTTGCACTCCTGTGCCAAACCATATCCTAATTGTAAAGTTTTTTTAAAAATCAGGGAGTTTTCGCGATTTACCCCGCTTGAATTTCAAACAATCCGCTCCAAGCAGGCCCGGCTACCCGCGCGGGTGGAACTGCTTGTGCACCGCCTTCAAGCGCTGCCGGTCCACGTGGGTGTAAATCTGGGTGGTGGAAATGTCGGCGTGGCCCAGCAATTCCTGGATCACCCGCAGATCCGCGCCGCCTTCCAACAGGTGGGTCGCGAAGGAATGACGCAGCAAGTGCGGGTAGATGTTCTGGTCGATGCTCGCGAACTTGGCGCGCTCCTTGACGATCTGGCGGACCCGGTCGGGCGAGAGCGCCGTGCCGCGGATGCTGATGAAAATGTGCGACGAGGTTTTCTTGGTGACCAGGCCCGGGCGCTCGTGAGCCAGATAGCTGGCAATCGCCTCCCGCGCCTTGTTGCCGACGCGGACGATCCGGGTTTTCCCGCCTTTCCCGGTGACTCGCAAGAAGCCTTCCTCGAAATCCATCATCTCCAGCCGCGCCTTGCACAGCTCGGACAGCCGCAAGCCGGAGGAATAAAACAACTCGAGAATCGCCAGATCCCGCCGGCCTAACGCTAACGACGGGTCGATGGACTCCAACAATTTCACCAACTCCGAGGCATGCAAGGTTTCCGGCAGCGTCCGGTCCGGCCTGGGCGCGAGCAGCGGCTCGGCGGGGTCCATCTCCAGCTGGTCCTTCCTCACCAGCCAGCGAAAAAAGATTTTCAAATGCACCGTGGTGATCCGCAGCGAGGCCGCGTTGAGGCCGTCCGCTTTCCGCTGGCTGAGAAACGCCGCGAGTTCGTCGGTCCCGAGGTCGCGCAGGGGAGTGGTCCGCGATTTCATCCAGCCGGCCAGCGCGTCGAGCGTCTGGCGGACGGATAATTGATAGGCCACCGACAGCCCGCGCTCGGTCGCGAGATAACGGATGAATTGATCGCTGCCGGGTTCCATCGGACGAGCGCAAATTCGCGCCCTGCGGTCCCGGAGTAAAGTCTTCATGCAAACGGACGCGACATTGGGAGAAAAGTTCGCCCAATTTTTCTGTAGGTAATTCAGTTGCAATGGTCACCGCTTAAGAGAGCCGCCGCAAGAATCAGACTGAGTTGATGTGGAGCGGGCAGCGGGACCGCTCGCAGCCGGCTTCGCGGCGGGAGACTTTCTGTGGGTGAACAATAAACTTTTGTTTAAGTTTTCCTTGCCAATGCTTAAAAAAGCGTGTTAGGACCTAACCGTTATCTGTTTGTTGGCCCGCATTTTGCTGATGCAGTCCTGAAATATTTACTCCCCATCCCACCCCGAACATGAAGCCACTCCGCAATCCGTTTGTTTCTAAATCCCTCTCCGCCGCGCAAGCCGGTTCCATCTGGAATGGCGTCAATGCAGGCCGCTTTGGTTGGATGCTTTCGCTCTCCGCGATCACGTTGTTAGGATCTCACAGCGCACAGGCCACTAGCGCCTTCTGGGACGGCACTGGCACTGATTGGGCTGTTGGCGCGAGTTGGTCCACCACTTCCGGTGCCACTGCGCCCAATGTGACAAATGCGAATGTCCCAGGCTCTAGCGATACTGCCACCTTTAACGCGACGACTGGATTTACGACGGTCACGACGACCAGTGTTACGATCAACACCATCCTGTTCGATGGGGCTAGTGTGCTGGCTTATACTTTGGGCACGGCCGTGGGAACCGGCCAGATTACGCTCAACGATAGTGGCGCGATCACCATCAACTCTGCGGTTGTTAACAATCAGGTGATCAATGCGAACGTCGTGCTCGGCCTCACTAGGGGCGCCGCAAACTACACGTTCACGAACAACAGTACGACAAGCCTTCTCACGGTGGCGGGCTCCGTCTCAGGTGGAACAACCGGCGGCACAGCAGGTAATAAAGTAATTATTATCGCCGGATCAGGTAATACCCTGATCAGCGGTCTTATTGCAAATGGCAATGCGACGAGTGTGGGGCTGACCAAGACCGGTCTCGGGGTAATCACCCTCTCCAATGCGAGTTCCACCTACTCGGGCCCGACGACCATCAGCGCAGGCACCTTGAGGGTCGGAGCGGCCGCGCCAAGTGGTGCCAACGGTGCATTGGGCAACGCCACCTCTGCCGTGATTCTCGGTGATGGATCGACCTCCGCCAGCGGCGCGCCTTCCTTGCTGATCAACGGAGCTTTCACCGTTGCCCGCGCGATCAGCGTCGGATCGGTGGCCAACACGGCCGCTTATAGCGCTACGATTGGCGGCAGTAACACCACCGGCACCTCGACTTTCTCGGGTGGCATCACACTGAACAATACGGCGACCAACTACACCACCACGCTGCAAGCCGCCACCGGCGGCACGGTTGATTTCATTACCGGCACCTGGACCACCAACAACCGGGCAATCGCCATCGGTTCGAGTGGCAACACCGGCACGGTCAAGCTTTCCAACATACTGGCCACCTCGGGCGGCATCAGTGTGAATTTCGGCACCTTGCTCCTCGGCGCGAGCGATCGCCTCGACAATGCGACGCCTGTCACGGTGGCTGGCGGGATTTTCGACACCGGCATTGCCCTGACTGATACCGTGGGCCAGTTCAACATGAGCAGCGGCTCCCTGAACGGAACCGGAACCATCACCGCAGGCACCTACGGCCTGAGCGGCGGCACGGTGACCGGAAACCTTGGAGCCGGCACGCTGAACAGTTCCGGCACCGTGGCGCTCAACGGTATTGCTGGAGCACTTGCGGTGAACGTCACTGCGGGAACTCTGACGCTCGGCAGCGCCAACCGTCTGGCGGACGGCGCGACGGTCGCCGTTTCCGGCGGCACTCTTGCGATGGGTGCGAATACGGACACCGTCAGCATTTTCAACATGAGCAGCGGTGCTATCACCGGCACTGGTCCGCTCACCGCCACCACCTACGGACTGAGCGGCGGCACGGTAACCGGAAACCTTGGAACCGGGACGCTGAACAGTTCCGGCACCGTGGCTCTCAACGGCACTGCGGGAGCACTGGCGGTGAACGTCACTGCGGGAACTCTGTCGCTCGGCAGCGCCAACCGTCTGGCGGACGGCGCGACGGTCGCCGTTTCCGGCGGCACCCTTGCGATGGGTGCGAATACGGACACCGTCACCATTTTCAACATGAGCAGCGGTGACATCACCGGCACTGGTCCACTCACCGCCACCACTTACGGCCTGAGCGGCGGCACGGTAACAGGAAACCTTGGAGCCGGGACGCTGAACAGTTCCGGCACCGTGGCTCTCAACGGCACTGCGGGAGCACTTGCGGTGAACGTCACTGCGGGAACCCTGACGCTCGGCAGCGCCAACCGTCTGGCGGACGGCGCGACGGTCGCCGTTTCCGGCGGCACCCTTGCGATGGGTGCGAATACGGACACCGTCAGCATCTTCAACATGAGCAGCGGTGCTATCACCGGCACTGGTCCGCTCACCGCCACCACTTACGGTCTAAGCGGCGGCACAGTGACCGGGAATCTTGGAACCGGGACGCTGAACAGTTCCGGCACCGTGGCTCTCAACGGTATTGCTGGAGCACTTGCAGTGAACGTCACTGCGGGAACTCTGACGCTCGGCAGCGCCGACCGTCTGGCGGACGGCGCGACGGTCGGCGTTTCCGGCGGCACCCTTGCGCTGGGTGGGAATACGGACACCGTCAGCATCTTTAACATGAGCAGCGGTGCTATCACCGGCACTGGTCCACTCACCGCCACCACCTACGGACTAAGCGGCGGCACGGTAACAGGAAACCTGGGTGCTGGCACGATGAACGTGACCACCAGCGCGGTGAATCTGAACGGCACCTCCGGCGCGACGGCGGTGAACGTCAATAGCGGCACACTTTTACTCGGCTCGAATGACCGTTTGGCTGATGGAGCGACAGTCCTCATCGCCGGTGGAACCCTCGACACCGGCACGGCCCTGACGGATCTCGTCAGCTCATTCAGCATGAGCAGTGGTTTCCTGAACGGAACGGGAACCATCACCGCCGCGACCTACAGCCTGAGCGGCGGCACGGTCAACGCCAAGCTGGGATCCGGAACGCTGAGTGTGTCAGGCACTGTGGCGCTCAACGGAACCTCCGCCGCCTCGGCCATCAACGTGAGCTCGGGTTCCCTGATGCTCGGCAGCTCCAATCTTCTGACTGACAATGCCGCTGCGGTGACCGTTTCAGGCGGCGCTCTTGCGATGGGCAACTTCAGCGACACCGTCGGTGCGGTTTCCCTCACCGGCGGCGGCATCACAGGTACTGGCGGCACGCTGACAGGCAGCAGCTATGCGGTGCAGTCCGGCAGTATCAGCGCGCTCCTCGGCGGCTCAGGCATCACACTGACCAAGGCCACCCTCGGCACGGTCAGCCTTTCCGGCGCCAACACTTACACCGGCGCCACCACGATCAAGGCTGGGACCTTGGAACTCCTTGCGGGTGGCAGCCTTGCCAGCTCCAGCATCATCGTCGGTGACACCGGTTCCACCGGTGCCATTCTGGATGCGATCACCAATGGCTTGGTGGTTGCAAGCGGCCAGACCGTGAGCGGTATCGGTACCATCAAGGGTTCGACCACCATCCAGTTAGGCGGTGTGATAGCCCCTGGCAACAGTCCCGGAATCCTCTCCAACGTCGGCAACATGACTCTTGCCAGCGGTTCGAATTTCCAAGCGGAAATCAACGGACTCGGTGCCGGGACCGCGTACGACCAGCTCGACGTCACCGGTGTTGTCACCCTGGCGGGCTTGCTCAATGTCGCCACCAACTTCACGCCAGCCCAAGGCGGTTTGTTTTTCCTGATCAACAACGACGCACTTGACGCGATCAGCGGCACCTTCAGCAACGCCGCGATCAACGGCGACACCTACGCCTTCGGCTTGCAACAATATGCCGTCAGCTACTTCGGTGACTATGGCACAGCGAGTTTCACCGGTGGCAACGACCTCGTGCTGATGGCCGTGCCGGAGCCTGGTGCCGCCTTGATCGGTGGGCTCGGGGTGCTCTGTCTCCTACGCCGCCGCCGCAGGCCGACCGTTTAACTGGAGACTCGACCGCTCGCCGCTGATTCACTCCGGTTGGTATTCTCCTGAAAAAGAAAATAAACTTTAGTCAAGTTTCCCTTGTCGATTCCTTTGAAATAGTGCTAGAAATCCGCCGTTAACGGTTAACACCCTCGATTTGCCGCCACTTCCGCCTGAAATCCGCCTCCCAATTCACCTCCCAATTCACCTCCCATCATGAAGCCAACTCGCAATCTCTTCGCCAGCCTCCTCGCGCTTTCCGCAATCACCCTGTCCGGTTCGCACAACGCCCAAGCGGCCACCAGCACCTGGAATGGCAGCGTGAGCGACAATTGGGGCACGGCTGGTAACTGGACCGGTGGTCTGCCCGGAAGCCCCGATGTTGCGTCCTTTGCCGGGGCTTTCGGAATTGGTGGAACTGTCATCAATCTGGGTGCGAACCGAACTGCGGGATCGCTGTCCATTTCGACAGTCACTAACTTCAGTCTGGATAATTTCGCCCTGACTCTCAGCACCGGCAACATCACCCGTTCCGCGACCTCCGGCACAACGACGATCAACAGTGGTGTCGCCCTTGGTAGCACTGGTGTTTGGAATATTAGCGGAAACCTGATTGTCAACGGCGTCATTTCAGGTGCCACAACGCTCGATAAGACCGGCACGGGCACCCTGCTACTGACCGGGAGTAACAGCCTCAGTGGTGGGATGAAACTAACTGCAGGCACCTTGCGCGCCACCACGAGTGCGAACGCTCTGGGCCTGGGCACTTTGAACCTAGTGGGCGGCGTCTTGCAGCTCGCCGACGATTTCGGACTCAATTTCGCTCGAAATACGACGATTGATGCCAATAACAGTGGCAATGTGACGATCGAGTCCGACCGGATCACGGCGGGAGCCGGAGTCATCCAGACTCTTGGCACTCTCGACATCAAAGCGACTCTTTTTACCGTATCAAAGGGAGCTCAGGTGACCAGCGGCACTGCTGGTGTCACCTTCGGAGCCACCACGCTTTCAGTGAACAACACGACGTTCAGTACCTCGACCGGTGCTTTATTGACGTTGGCCTCGATCGATGGCGGCGGCACCCCGAGAAGCTTCACCATTGCAGGTGCGGGCGATACGGTGAGTGGAGCCATCACCACGCAGTCAGGCAGCCTCACCAAATCTCAAACAGGCACTCTCACACTTTCCGGCGCGAGTAACTACACCGGCACTACTTCGGTCACTGGCGGCGAGTTGGTGTTGAACGGCTCTCTCGGCGCCACGGCGGTTACCGTCAGCGGCGGCGCGATTTTGAGCGGCACCGGCAGCATCGGCACGACGACTGCGGGGACGGTGGTTTTGAATGCGGGGGCAAACGATACCCTTCGCGGTGCCATCGACCTGACTAACGGCTCTATTGGCACGCTGTCTTTCGCGGCCAAGACAGCGGCAACCACGGTCCTGACGATTGGTGGAACTGCGGGCAACTCCAGCATTCTCAGTTTCGATGTGGGCGCTACCGCCGATCGAATCGCTCTCGGAACCAACGCCCGATTGAATATCGGAGCGGGTGGCGGCCTGGTCCGCCTCACGAGCGTCGGCGGTCTTAACGGCACGACTCAAACGCTGATCAGTTCGACAACACCAAGTGTTGGCGCAGGGACTCTAGCAAATATGTCTCTCGATTCGACTACCGGCAATTTTAGCGGCTATACCCTCGGGCTCGTGGTCGTAGGCAATAACCTCAACCTCTCTCAAACCGCCAATGCCGCCGCACCAGCGGCGTACTGGAAAGGCACCAACGACGGCGTTTGGAATTCCTTCACCGGCGGAAACGCTAACATCAGCAACTTCGCTACCAATCTGGGTGGCACCAACGCCACCGGCAAAGTGGGGGCCACGACGGACGTGAACTTCAACGCCACCGTCGCGACGAATTTCGGCAATACCACTCTTGGCGAAGATTTCACCATTAGGAGCCTGACTTACGGCGGCAATGCGACCTCCGCGGTCGGTATCGGCGGCACTAACACGCTGACCATTACTGACGGGGTGACGGTCGCTGCCGGATCCGCCACCGGCCACACCATCAGCACGAAAGTGGCCCTCGGTGCCAACCAGACCTGGACCGTGACCGATATTGCCCAAGCCCTCACCGCCAGCAACCAGATCAGCGGCGGTTTTTCCCTCACTAAGGGCGGTAACGGAAACCTGACACTTACCGCCGCCAACACCTACAGCGGCGACACGATCATCAAGGCAGGAACCTTGAAGCTCGATGGACTCGGCAGTGTTCTCAGTACCAAGATCATCGTCGGCGACACCGGTTCCAACGGCGCGATTCTGGACGTCAGCAACAACACCGTCCCCGGCGGCTTTCAGGTTACCGGCACCCAGACGCTCAGCGGCAGCGGTACCATTATCGGTGCAAGCACCATCCAGTTGAATGGCATCGTCGCTCCGGGCAACAGCGGCGCGGGAGTTCTTAGCAGCACCGGCGATATGAATTTCGCCATCAATTCCATCCTCCAAATCGATCTCAACGGAATCAACCCCGGCACACCTACCCCCGGCACTAATTACGATCAGCTCAATGTGATTGGCGGTGTCACACTGGCGGGGTTGTTGAGCGTGGATACAACAGGATACACGCCAAACAACGACAACTTGTTCTTCGTTGTCGTCAACGACGGGGTGGAAGCGATCAACGGCGCATTTAGCAATGCGCCTGAGGGAACTACCGTAACACTTGGTTCGCAGCAGTTTGCAGTCACCTACTTAGGCAATTACGATACGGTGAATTCCGTATTCAGCTTCACCGGCGGGAACGACTTTGTCATGATGACTGTGCCGGAACCGAGCGCCGCCTTGCTTGGTGGACTCGGGGCTCTGTTCCTGCTGCGCCGCCGCCGAACCGCGTAAATTCCTTTTCGGAGATAATGGGTTTTCTCCGGGTTTGCAGGGTCGCTGACTAAGGTCGGCGGCCCTGTTTTTTTGCTGCTGAGGGGAAAATCTTGGGAATGTGTTCCGGCTGTCTCAACCGGATTCGGCTCCCGACTGAGACAGGCGGGAAACCTTCTCACAAAAAAAGCCCGGCCGTGTAGCCGGGCTTCTTTGGGAGGCGGAGAGCCGGGATTATCTCATCTCGTCTTCCTCGTCGATGGTATGGGTGAGGATGAACTGGAGGTCATCCAAGCCGAGGTTGGAGGCGAAGCCTTCGTCGCCGAGCACGTTGGTGACGAGCTGGGTTTTCTGGTGCTGGAGGATGCGGATTTTTTCCTCGACGGTGTCTCGTGTGAGAAGTCGATAGGCGATAACCTTGTTTTTCTGGCCGATCCGGTGGGTTCGGTCGATGGCTTGGTTTTCGACGGCCGGGTTCCACCACGGATCGTAGAGAATGACGTACGACGCCGAGGTGAGGTTGAGGCCGGCGCCACCCGCCTTGAGCGAAAGCATGAAGACGGACGGGTCCTTGGTCGTCTGGAAACGCTCGATCTCGCCTTTGCGGTCCTTGGTCTGGCCGGTGAGGTAGTTGTAGGGGCGGTTGTTGAGTTCGAGGCGCGCCTTGATGAGGTCGAGCATGGAAACAAACTGCGAGAAGACGAGGACCTTGTGGCCTTCCTCGTGGAGCTGATCCAACAGGTAGAACAGCGATTCCATTTTCGCGGATTCCTCTTTGAGATACTTCGGATCAATGAGGCCGGGGTGACAGCAGATTTGCCTCAAGCGCATCAGACCTTGGAGGATGGCGAAGGAATTTTTCTTCACCGCCTCGTCGGAATCAAGTCCTAGCAGGGCTTTTTGGATCCGCTTAAGTTCGTTTTTGTAGAGCTCGATCTGGATGCCTTCCATTTTCGAGTAAACTTCTTCTTCGGTCCGCGGCGGAAGGTCTTGGGCGACCTGCAGCTTGGTGCGACGGAGCAGGAACGGGCGCAGACGCGAGGCGAGGCGGCTCTGGCTGAGCGGGTCCTTGCGCTTGTCGAAGCGTTTTTTGAAATACGCGCGGCTGCCGAGCACGCCGGGCATGGCGAAGGCCATCAGCGACCACATGTCGAGCAGGCGGTTTTCGATGGGCGTTCCGGTGAGGACCAGGCGGTTTTGGGAATCCAACTCACGAGCGCACTTGGCGGCCTTGGAGTCCGGGTTCTTGATCTGCTGGCCTTCGTCAAGGATGGTGGTGAGCCACTTGATGCCGTTAAGTTCCTCACCGCAGACGCGGAGTTGGGCGTAGTTGAGGACCAGGATGTCGATGTTGTTCTGAATGTGAGGAACGTCGATGTCATCGCGGTTCTTGAGGATTTTAACCTTAAGCTGCGGGGTGAATTTGCCGGCTTCGCTGTACCACACGTCCAGAACGGATTTCGGGCAGACGACGAGCGCGGGCTTTTTCATGCCGCCGGTCTTGCGGTGTTCATCAAACAACCAAAGCAGATAGGTAAGCGACTGGATGGTTTTTCCAAGTCCCATGTCGTCGGCGAGGATGCCGCCGAAGTTGTTGACGCAGAGGTAGGCGAGGAACTTGAAGCCATCGATCTGGTAAGGACGAAGGGTGGCGTTGAGGCCATCCGGAAGATCGGGGTTGACCTCGAGTTGGATGTCGTTGGCACGGTTCTTGATGCGTTCCCAGGCTTTCGGATCAAAGACCTCGGCGGCCTTGGGATCGGAAAGTTGCAGGGCGTGCATGCGGTGGGTCTCGCCGGAGAGGTCGAAGGGATCGAGTCCAAGGCGGGTGACGGCTTCGCGCTGGTCGGCGTCAAGTTTGATTTCGAGGCGCATCCACGTGCCGTCGTCCATGCGGACGTAGCCGCCGCGGGCGGCGACAAGTTGGCGGATCTGTGCTTTGGATAGATTGGCGCCCTGCACGTCGATGACGATGCGGAGGTCGAACCAGTCGATGTCTTGGCCGACCACTTCGAAGCGCACGGCGGCGGTGACGGGATCGGCGAGGATTGACTTGAGGCGGAGGTCGATGTCGAGCTCGATGCTTTCCGGCATCGCCTTGATCCACTCGGCAAATTTCTCGGGAAATTGCTTGGTGATGCGGGATTTAAAGGAAAGCAGCTTTTCGTCGTAGCTGAGGCCCATTTCGTCGAGGATGGCGGGGACCGGATAGAGGTCTTCGCGGGCGAAGCGCAAGAGTTGCTTGCCTTTGACAGGCTGTTGTTCCGCGAGTTCCCAGCCTTCCTTGACGAGGCGCTCGGTGCGGCGACCTTTGGTTTCGATGGCGGTGACGTCGATGACGAGGTGCTCGGTTTCCGCGGCGGTGAGGCCGGCGATGAGCTTCATTTCGAACCTCGGCTTGAGCTCGAGATCGATAACGCGCTTCTTGAGCGACTCGGGCAGCGCGGCGCCGATTTTGCGAAGGAACTCGACGCCTTCAAGCGAGTCGATGACGCGCGTCGGAATCAGGTAGCGCGGCATCACGTCGGTTTCCTCGAGCCAGCGTGGCGGGCCGGGGAAGACGGTCTCGTCGGATTGATAGAATTCCTTGCGACCGGGCAGCAGGCGGACGGAGTGGGAAACGTTTTCGCCGGTGGCGGTGACGAGCTGGAGGGCGAAGCTCTTAGGGTCAAAAGGCTCGTCTTCACAAACCCAGGAAAGCGGCTCTTCGGAGACTTTGAATTCCCGTTCGTCGAGGTTGACGATGTAGCCCTTGAGGGCGGGCTGGCGGAAAACGCGGTTCATGAACCGGCAGGATTCCTCTTGATCAAAGTCGAGCGTGGTGTCG
>JAYSYA010000101.1:0-4984 GCA_043716765.1 Akkermansiaceae bacterium | reverse complement strand
GCATCAAGGCGGTCAACGCGCTTTCCGATTTTTTCGAAATTCAGTCCTGGCGCGACAACCAGACCAAGGCGCTGGAGTTTTCCAAGGGCCAGCTCACTGTGGACATGAAAAACCCGCGGCGCGACGAGGCGGCAAACGGCACGCGGCTCGCCTTCGAGCTCGACCGCACGATTTTCCCCGCCAAGACGAAATACAAGGAGCAGTTCGTTGAGAAGATGTGCCGCTACTATTCCTATCTGAATCCGGCGCTGACCATCAATTTCAACGGCAAGAAGTTCCGCTCGAAGGACGGCCTGCTGGATTTGTTGCGCGAGGAAATGGAAAACGAAGCGCTCTATCCGCCGATCCATCTTGTCGGCAAGGATATTGAAATTGCCTTTACCCACACGCCCGAGAGCGGCGAGGAATACTATACTTTCGTCAACGGCCAGAACACCTCGCAGGGCGGCACTCACCTCGCCGCGTTCCGCGAGGCGCTTGTTCAGGTGATCCGCAGCTTCTATAAGAAACAATACGAGCCGTCCGACATCCGCGCCGGCATCGAGGCCGCCGTCTGCGTGCGGATCATCGAACCGGTGTTCGAGTCGCAGACCAAGACCAAGCTCGGCTCCGCCACCATCGAACCGGGCGGCGAATCGCTCCGCACGTTCATCGGGAATTTTCTTAAGACCAATCTCGACAACTACCTGCACAAGCACCCGCAGGTCGCCGAGGCCATCCAGAAGCGCATCCTCTCCGCCGAGCGCGAGCGCAAGGACCTTAAAGGCATCCAGAAACTTGCTAGAGAGCGCTCCAAGCAGGCGAAGGTCCATAACAAAAAGCTCCGCGACTGCCGCGTCCGCTATGACAGCAAGCACAAGCGCCGCGAGGAATCCACGCTCTTCATCACTGAAGGTGACTCCGCCTCCGGTTCCATCACCAAGAGCCGCGACGTGGAGACGCAGGCCGTCTTCTCGCTCCGTGGCAAGCCGCTCAACACCTACAGCCTGCCTCGCAAGATCGTTTATGAGAACGAGGAGTTCGCCCTGCTTCAGGCCGCGCTCAACATCGAAGACGGCATCGAGTATCTCCGCTATAACAAAGTCGTCATCGCCACCGATGCAGACGTGGACGGTATGCATATCCGGCTGCTACTGCTCACCTTCTTCCTCCAGTTTTTCCCGGAAATGATCCGCGACGGTCATCTCTATATTTTGCAAACTCCGCTTTTCCGCGTCCGCAACAAGAAGGAAACCATTTACTGTTATGACGACAACGAGCGCCAGAAAGCCTTGGCGAAACTCGGCAAAGCCGCCGAGATCACTCGCTTCAAAGGGCTGGGAGAAATCTCGCCAGACGAGTTCAGCTTCATGATCGGCCCCGACATGCGGCTCGACCACGTCGAGTATGAAGAGGGCAAAGGCGTGAAAGAATTGCTCGCTTTTTACATGGGCAAGAACACCCCTGACCGCCAAGACTTCATCATCGAGAACCTCCGCGAAGACGTGGACAAACAAGTGCAGGTAGCGTGATTTGCGACGCCGATTCGCAACCACCGTTTCGGTTATATCTCCTTCATTTGAGGATATGGATCGAAGTGATGCGTTCTCGGCCATCCCGTTTGGCTACGATGACCTTCAGGACCCCATTGGGCGAGTCTGCGGCAACTTCTGTTCGCAAATCGTCGCGTAGCACCACGCGCCAGTTAGTAAAGTTTTCAATCTTGCCCCCGGTTTCGCGAAATGAAGACGCGAACTGGGTAATAAAACCATTAACAAATTTATCCTGCTCCACCTTCGAGTTGAGCGTGACGTAAAAAATTCCGACATTGTTTCCCTGCGACGTCAAAACCGGCCAATCGATTTTGTCGGCCACTGCGGAATCTCCCCGAGCAAGAGACTCGAAGGTATTCCGAGCGAACGAGGCATCACCGCCGGCGACCAAATCCTGTATCACTTCGGTAGGTTTCTCACCTTTCCGGCAATCGCACAGCAGCAGGGCAGCCGCGATCACGATAACGAGACGGCAAGTTTTCATGGAATTACGGACCTAAATCAGGTTGAGGTCTAAGCGGAAATGGTCTTGCAGTCTGCGCGCCAATTCGCGGGAGCCACAACTCGCTTGTAATGAGTTAATTTCGCTTTTTCGCGGATTCGCTGATGAATTATAGCAATGCATGTTGCACGACACCGCGCATCGTTGTAGGGTCTTCCTTCATATCTTGCCACGATCGGTTTCTCAAAAAAGGGTCGCCAATCCCACACTTCCCCTACGACGCATGGACATTCTCATCATTGACGACGAAAAGTCGATCCGCCTGACTACATCGCTGGCAATGGAGGCCGAGGGACATTATGTCGAAACTGCGGAAGACGGTAAGCCGGCCTTGCGGCGCATGAAGGAGGAGCATTTCGATCTCGTTTTCCTCGATCTCCGTCTGGGTGACGAGGATGGACTTGAAATCTTGCAGAAGATCATCGCGCTGCCCCAACCGCCGCTGGTGGTGATCTTTACGGCGTATGCCTCCATTTCCACTGCCGTTCAAGCGACCCAACATGGCGCGTTTGGTTATCTCGAGAAGCCATTCACGCCTGACGAATTGAGGGCTGTTTTAATAAAGGCGCAAAAATCGCTAAGCATTCGAGGCGAAGTCAAGCGGCCGGCGGAAGCTGTTCCCGAATTCAAGTGTGAGGCTCGGCGATCCTCGTCGCCCCCGCTGAGTTTTTCCTCCGCCGACGCGCGAAGCCGCGGTGAATTCGAAGTGTTGTTCCGCGCCGCCGCGACTCCCGCCTCGATTCTTCTCCTAGGTGAGAGCGGCACCGGCAAGAGTGTGATCGCCCGGGAAATCCATTTGCGTAGCCATTTGCGGGACAAGCCGTTCCAGACGGTGAGTTGTCCCAGTCTCTCGAAGGAGTTGTTGGAAAGCGAATTGTTTGGTCACGTGAAGGGCTCATTCACCGGCGCGATCAAGGATACATGGGGAAAGATCCACGAGGCCGATGGCGGAACTTTGTTTCTCGACGAAATCGGAGAGCTGCCCATTGAGATCCAACCCAAGCTCCTGCATTTTCTCCAAGAACGGGAGTATGAGCGGCTGGGCGAAAACAAGGTCCGCGAAGCCAATGTCCGGATCATTGCCGCCACTAACCGAGATCTCAATGCCAGCATGGAGGCGGGGGATTTCCGTGAGGATCTCTACTACCGGCTCAATGTCATCAGTGTGACGATTCCTCCGTTGCGCCAGCGGCCGGCCGACTTGGAGCGCATCGCCAAGGATTATTTGACATATTTCGCCGCCGAAAGGGGCCGCCGAATCGAGGGCTTCAGCGAGTGTGGCCACATCGCATTGATGCGCCACTCATGGCCTGGGAACCTACGAGAACTGCGCAATGCGATCGAGCGTGCCAGTATTTTGTCGGCGGGACCTGAGATCACGGCGGAAGATCTCCCGAAACCGGTTTCCCCGTCCGTCGGCGAAAATGGTGGAGAACCCGGGACTCTGGGCATCGGCGGCGAACACAGCCTCGAAGAAGTCGAAAAAGCGCACATGATGGAAGTGCTGCGCTGGGTTCCCTCGCTCAGTGAGGCCGCAGCCGTATTCGGCATCGATAAAGCCACACTTTACCGTAAGCGCAAGCGCTTCGGCCTTGAATAAACCTTGCGTGAATTCATGCTCCGCTTGCGGCATATTTCCGGCCTCGTGACGCTCATCCTTCCGCTCTGGGGACTGGGGGTAATTGCGGTGATGTTAATGCGTGATTTAACGGAAATGAACATTTTGTTCATCGCCTCGCTCGTCATGCTCGGCACTGGGGCCGCCACCCTGAAAGTTAAACGCGTTGAAGGCGACGAAAACCTAGCGCGCGCCAATCGGGTAAACCGGGCAGTTCTAATGGCACTCTCATCTCCAGTTTTTGTCGTTGGCGATGACAACACAATCATCCAGCGCAACCGATCCGCAGAGAAGCTTGTAGAGAAATCTGGGATCCGCAGCGGACTCCCGCCGAAGATCCAACCCATTCTCGATGAGTGCCGGAAGACTCAAAGCGATTTCATTCCGCACGAGCCACAAGATGCCATTCTCTTCCAAATACAGGAGGAAGAACTCTATTACCTCCCCCGAATTTTCCGACTCGATCCCGAAATAGCTGCTCAATCGGGCTGGGCCATTCTACTCCAGAACATTAGCCGCGTCAGAAGGCTCGATGAGATGAAAACGAACCTTCTCGCCATCATCAGTCATGAGATCAAAACCCCTCTCACCGGCATACGAATGGCGCTGCTGTTACTACTTGAGGAGCGCGGCAGCCCATTGCGCGGAAAGCAGAAAACATTGATTGCCTCCGCCAGTGGCGATTGTGAGCGCCTGCTCAATACGCTGAATAATCTGATAAATCTTTCCCGCGCGGAGAGTGGGATCACTCATCTGGAGCGCGGACCAATTACAGTTCGATCCAGCGTGGAACGCGCGGTGCGACTCTTCGCCGCTGCGGCAGCCAGCCGGGACATCGTTCTCCGAGATGAAGGATGGGATGTGCATCTTCCCGAAATTCTTGCCGATTCCGTCCGCCTTGACGAGGTCTTGAACAACCTCATTTCTAATGCCATTAAACACAGCCCCGACGGCGGCAAGGTCATTCTTCGTCCAAGCAAACCCGATACCACCCATGTCCGCATTTCCGTAATCGATCAGGGACCCGGAGTTCCAGAAGCCAGTCGAGGCCACGTTTTTGAACGCTTTTACCGCGCGCCAAGTCAAAGCCACCAAGGCGTGGGTCTCGGACTATATATCTCGAAGGAAATTATGGCAGCGCATGATGGACGGATCGGATTGTGTGATAGGACGGGAGACTGCACCGAATTCTATATTGATGTTCCGATTGCTTGACTCCACTGATCGACAAAGCGCCGATGGCTCATGGCTCATGGCTCATGGCTCATGGCTCATGGCTCATGGCTCATGGCTCATGGCTCATGGCTCATGGCTCATGGCTCATGGCTCATG
>JAYSYA010000011.1:0-19749 GCA_043716765.1 Akkermansiaceae bacterium | reverse complement strand
GAACCAAACCGCGTGGTCGCCGCCTTGGCGAACGCTTCCTTGAACGCGTCGAACGATCCAAATGCCTTGTCAATCGCGGCGGCGAGATCTCCGGAAGGAGCCTTGGCGCCACCGGGGGCGATGACTTTCCAGAAAAACGAGTGGTTCGCGTGACCGCCGCCGTTGTTACGGACCGCAGCGCGGATGTCCTCGGGGATCGAAGCAAGGTCGCCGATGATTTCACAGAGCGACTTCGCTTCCAGTTCCGGCTTGCCGGCGAGCGCGTTGTTGAAATTGGTGATGTACGCCTGATGGTGCTTCGAGTGGTGGATTTCCATCGTACGGGCGTCGATGTGGGGTTCGAGCGCGTCGTGCGCGTAACCGAGATCGGGGAGTGTTTGGGCCATGGGAATGAGGAGTTTGGTTTGCGTATCGCCAGGCCATCCGATACGACGAATGAGCGAAGCGACTGCCATACGAACCCGGATCGCACGCTTTCCGCAAGAACAAACCATGAATCTTCCTCCAGAAATCGCGCCGTATCTCCCGCAAATCATCGCCGCGATCGCGGGGCTTCTTGTCGGTTGGCTGCTCACTAGGCTCGCCGCTTCCGGAAAAATCTCCGCCGGCAATGAGCGCCTGAAATCCGAGGAGCGCCGCTCCGCGGAAATCGAAGCCCGCCTCGCGCAATCGGCCTCCGAGGCTGAGCGCAATGAACAGGACGCCCAAACTTTCCGCAACCAGCTCACCGAAATCCGCGCCCGCCTCGACAGTGAAATGAAAGCCGCCGCCGAGAAACAAGCGCTCCTCGAACGCGCGGAAATTAAACTCTCCGACACCTTCAAAGCGCTCTCCGCCGACGCCCTGCGGTCCTCGTCCGAGCAATTTCTCCAACTCGCGAAAACTTCGCTCTCCACCCAGACCGAAGAGGCCAAGGGCGAAATCGAGAAGCGCAAAACCGCCATCGAAACGCTCATCAAACCAATGGCCGACTCGCTCGGGAAATTCGACCTCCGGATCGGCGAAATCGAGAAATCCCGCGAAGGCGCCTACTCCGAATTGCGCGAACAAGTCCGCGCCCTCGGCGAGGGCCAACTCGGCCTGCAACGCGAAACCGCCTCACTGGTCAAAGCCCTCCGCCAGCCCACCGGCCGCGGCCAGTGGGGCGAAATGCAGCTCCGCCGCGTCGTCGAACTCGCCGGCATGCAGGAGCACTGCGATTTCGAAGTGCAGCACAATTCCACCACCGACGAGGGCAAGAAACTCCGCCCCGACCTCATCGTCCGCCTGCCTGGCGGCAAGATCATCGTCGTCGATTCCAAGACGCCGATGGATGGCTACCTCGACGCGTTAGAAGCCAACGACGACGTGGTCCGCGAGGAAGCGCTCAATCGCCACGCCCGCCAAGTCCGCACCCACATCCAACAGCTGTCCTCGAAGAACTACACCGCGCAATTTGCCCACACGCCGGAGTTCACCGTGCTGTTTTTGCCGAGCGAATCCTTCTTTTCCGCCGCCCTCCAAAGCGACCCCGGCCTCATCGAGCGCGGCGTCGATCAAGGCGTGATCCTCGCCACCCCGACGACTCTCATCGCCCTGCTCCGCGCCGTTTCCTACGGCTGGCGTCAGGAATCCATCGCCGAAAACGCCCGCGAAATTTCCCTGCTCGGCCGCACGCTGCACGAACGCCTCGGAAAACTCGCCGACCATTTCTCCAAACTCGGCCGCTCGTTAGGCAACGCCGTCGAGCAATATAACAGCGCCATCGGCTCCTTCGAAACCCGCGTCCTCATCACCGCCCGCAAGTTCGAGGAACTCAAGGCCGCACCGGAAGCCGCCACCATCGCCAACCTCGAGCCAGTCGATAAAATCCCGCGCAGCTCGCAGTCCACCGGCGCACCGCCCGCCACCCTGGCAGCACTCGTGCGTGCCAGCGAAGTCGCCGCCCGCCATCAGGAACCGGTCACTCTCACCTTAAACACCGAAGCCGCCGAAGCCCTCCTCGCCGCCGGCCAAGACGACGATTTCACCTTCGTCCCCGATCCGCCCGCCAGCGCTCGCAGCGCCGCGGCGGACCTGAGATCCGCATTGGAATAAAATCCTCGGCAGCCCTTCGCATGCCCGCCGCCGATCTATCTGGAAACCCGCGGCGCTTCGTAGTCTTCACGGTGTTTTACAACGCCCGCGCCTACTATCCGGTGCTAGCGATCCTGTTTCTCGACCTCGGGCTGACGCTCGATCAATTCGTCCTGCTCAACCTCATTTGGGCGGCGACAATTTTGTTATTCGAAGTTCCCTCGGGCGCGCTCGCGGACACGCTCGGGCGGCGCAAATTGCTGATCACTGCGGCGGGCCTGATGGTTTTGGAAATGCTTTGCCTGCTGCTCGCGCCTCGCGGCGGCGGCGCGATGTTGGTCGCCTTGTGCGTCTTGAACCGGGTGCTTTCCGGTTTGTCGGAAGCCTGCGCCAGCGGCGCGGACGAGGCGCTTGCCTACGATTCACTGCCCGAAAACAAGCGGACGGATTCGTGGGACAAGCTGCTCGCCACCACCATGCGCTGGCGCTCCGTCGGCTTCGTCGTCGCGATGGCCATCGGCGGCTTGATCTACGACCCGACTCCGCTGAACCGCTTGCTGCCCACAGGTTTCCAGCTTTCCCACGAGATCGCCCACCGTCTGCCCGTCGCCGTCGTGCTTTGCCAGGCGCTCGTCTGCTTGTGGGTCACCCTGCGGATGGTCGAACCGCCGCGCCAAACCGCCTCCCAAGTCGGGAATCCCTGCCAAAGCGCATGGAAACTAACACTCGAAACCGCGCGCTGGGTTTTCACCAATCCGCGGACGTTGGTCGTGGTGGTGATCGGCCTCGCAATCGATTCGATTGTCAGGAATTTCGCGACCCTCACCAGCAGTTACTACCGGCTCATCGAGCTGCCAGAATGGAGCTTCGGCTTCATCGGCGCATCGATAGGCGCACTCGGCTGGTTCGTACCGGGCATCGCTAAAAAACTCAACACCCGCTTCGGCACGCTGACCAACCTCGGCATCGCCGCCGGGATTTCGTTGCTCGGCCTAACCGCGCTTGTTCCCGCATGGCCGCTTTCCGGCTTGTTGCCCGCGATGCTTCTCATGACGACGCTCGGATACCTCGGCTTCACCGTCAGCCGGGCGCTCCACAGCCTAGCGGATTCTACCCGACGCGCCACCGTGCTCTCCGTCAAAGGCCTCGCGTTCAATCTCGGCTACGGGTTCTTCAGCCTCGGCTTCTCGCGGCTGCTCGCGCATTTTCCCGACCAACCGCCCGGCGCGGCCCTGCGCGCGGCTTTGTTCTGGCAGGTCCCCTCCTTCGCGCTCGTCACCCTGCTACTTTTCGCCGGAGCGAGCCGCTTACGCAAACGCGCCGCCTGATCACGCGTTCGCCTGCTCCATTTGCTGCTCCGGCTTGCGGTGCCGATGAATCCAAACGCTCTGCACCAAGCCTAGCAGGAACATGCAAATCACCACGAAGGTGCCCGAGTAACTCACCAGCGGCAGCGGAATCCCGGTGATGGGCATCATCAGCACGCACATCCCGATGCTCTCGAAAACGTGCGCAAAAAACAACGCCACCACCAGACACACCAGCAAACGCCCGGACACATCCCGGCTGTAAAACGCGATGAAAAGCCCCTGCACCAGCAGCAGTGCGAATGCCGTGAGCAGCAATAAACTGCCGCGAAAACCGAGTTCCTCGCCGATAACGCCGAAGACATAGTCGTTGTGAGCGGTCTCCCGCGGGATAAAGCCTTTGGCGTGCAGCGACCCCTGCTCCGAAGTCGCGTTGTGGCCGGCACCTTTCCAGCCCGCCTTGCCGATCGCCATCGAAACGTTGTGAGGCGCATAAGCGTCGCCATTGATGTCCACCTCGCGGCCCTGCACCATGCGCAGCCAGACGTCAATCCGCTCGGGACCCCGTTTGGAAACCAAGGGCAGCGCCACGAAATATAGCAGCGGAACGATCCCCGCGCCAAAAAACGCCATGCACGTTAGATAACGGAATGGGATGCCGCCGATGAGCAGCGCGACGATCGACACCGGAATCCAGACCAGCGCCGAACCCATGTCCCCCATTTTCATCACCATTAGAAACGGCACCACCGCGACCAGCCCGATGATGCCGATGCGGATGAAGGGTGCGCCCAACCAGCGGTGCAGTTTCGGCAAATCCTGCACCAGCCAAGCGATCAGCAAAATCCCCGACGTGATCCCCAGCTGCGCGGGCTGGAACGAAAGCCCGCCAAGCCTCAACTGGTGCACCGAGTCGTCTTGCTGCATCGCCACGATCATCAGCGCCATGCTCACCAGATAGAACGGAATTCCCAACCAGCGAATCCACCGGTAATCGATAAACGCCGCAGCGAAATAAGCGATGCTCCCGATCAGGATAAACGTCTTCTGCTTCGAGGCGAAATAAACCCCCGCGCTGCCGAAATGGGAGAGATTATCCTTAGTGATCGAGACGTGACGTGCGGCGCTCTCAATCATGAACACGCCGAAAATCAGGAGCCCATACATCACCAGTACGAGCACCCAGTTCATCCCCAAAATTTTCCTCAAAAACGGCGTCATGACGACTTGCCGGCGAACATACCCCTCCCGCCCCCCATGGCAAGGCAGGCGTGACAATTCAGCCTGAAGCGTCGTCTCCCCAATTTCTTGACAGCCAGCCACCCGGAAAACCAGCTTACTCACATGGCAAACAATCTCTCTTACTACGCTGGCCTCGACATCGGCGGCACCACCGTGAAGGCCGTTTTGGTCAATCATCTCGCCGAGCAAGTCGGACCGCTGGTCGAGGTCCGCAGCTTGGTTAAAGATGGTTACGAAGCGACTTTCGGCCAGCTCGACGACGCTCTCGACCAACTCGCCGCCGGAGCCGGCATCGACCGCCGCGCCATCGTCGGGATCGGCCTGGATGTACCCGCGCCCAGCAGCGAGGGCGTCATCTGGGGCCGCGCGAACCTCGGCGAAGACTGGGTCGGAACCGACATCCGAGGGAAATTCTCCGCCCGCCGCGGCGTTCCGGTCCACATGACCAACGACTGCAACGCCGCCGCGATCGGTGAATACGCGCTGCGCCACAAGCACCTCGGCAGTCTGTTATTGGTCGCTCCGGGCACGGGCCTCGGTGGCGGCTTCGTGCTTCCTGGCGGCCGCAGCTACGAAGGCGCTAACGGCCTCGCCTTGGAAGTCGGCCACATCAGCGTGCCCTTCCGCGAAGACGATGGTGAACTGCCGACATGCTCCTGCGGCCTCAAAGGTTGCGCCGAAGCATGGGTCTCACTCGTCGCGCTCCGGCGCCGCCTGCGCCTCGAACTGGCCAAGCCGGAATGGGACAGCCACGCGCTCAATCAAGACGCCGCACCGGTGGAGGAAAAAGCCTTCAAGCTCCGCGACTTCGCGGAAAAAGGTGATCCGCTCGCCGTGCAGATTTTCAAACAACAAGGATTCATCCTCGGCTACGCCATCGCCGACATGGTCCGCACGCTCGATCCCGGCTTGGTCATCATCGGCGGCGGCTTGGCGGAAGCCTCGTTCCGCGACCAATACTTGGCGTGGATTGCAGAAGGCTTCGCCGACCGCGCCTGGCCGGTCTATCGCCACAGCCCGCTCGACCCGAACATCACCACGACTCAGTTCGAATGGGCGCTCGGCGGCGATGCGGCGGCGGCGATCGGCATGGCTTACACCGCCCAGGAAATGTTTAGTGAGGCATAAGGAGGGTGGACCTTTGGTCAACCCGGGTCAACGGAACGTAAACCCTCCTCCTTTTTCCATCCCCTCCACGCATAGCCGAAAAACAGCACCGCGAAGAGGAACATGAAGAACGAGAAAAACTGCCCCTTGGTGAGGAAGCCGACCATCGCGGCGTCCGGCTCGCGGAATTGCTCGCCGAAAATCCGGAAAACCGCGTAAAGCGCGAAAAACAAACCGGTGACCAGTCCCGCCGGTGCCTTGGGGAAACGAACCCGCACGAACCACAGAATCGCAAAAAGCAGTGCGCCTTCCAACAGGGCTTCGTAGATCTGCGACGGGTGCCGAGGCTCGAGATATTGCCCGAGAATTTGCGAAATCTGCGGGTTTTCACGGGCCGCGACGATCAACGGATCGAGCGTTTTCGCATCCGCCAACGAAGGCTCCATGCGGATACAAGCCTGCCATGCGATCGCCTGCGTTTCATCCGACTCCTCGACCAGCGACTGGGGGAATTTTACCGCCCACGGCACCCCGTTCGCGACGCGACCGTAGAGCTCGCCGTTGATGAAATTCGCCACCCGCCCAAAAAACAGCCCTACCGGACCGACCACGCACAAGCCGTCGGCCATGCCGGCCCACGAAACCTTGTGCTTTTTTGCGTAAAACCACGTGAAGATTGCCAGCCCGAGAATGCCGCCGTGGCTGGCCATCCCGCCTTCCCACACCCGCAACACCAGCAGCGGATCATGCGCCAGTCCTTCCCATCCGGCCTTCGGGATCTGATAGAAAAAAATGTAACCCAACCGCCCGCCAAGAAACACGCCGAACAAAGCGCAAGCCGCGATAAAATCGCCGACTTTTTCCGGCTTCATCACCCACCACCCACGCTGCGCCAGGTTGCGTAGCAGCAGGAAACCCGCGACGAAACCCGCCAGATAGGCGAGTCCATACCACCTCAGCGCCAGCCCGCCGTAAATCGGCAACGCCACCGGATTCAAATCATGCACATAAGTCGCAAACACGGCCGCAGCACACACGATCCACCATCAGCTAGCAAGCCGTGATCAATTCCCCCGCTTTTCGAGATAGGAATTTGAAAATCCCCTCATAAAGTCCGCCCATGCCGAGCAAGCAGGAACTCCTCGACCTCCAATTCATCGATGCGCGTCACATGCTCATCAACCTCGCCGCGTTTCTCGACCGGATCGACCGCCATCCCGGCGAGGATGACTATCGCCTCGCCGCCTTGAAAGCCGCGCTGCCGGTCCTTTCCTCCGACCGCCCGGACCGCGCGAAAGTTGTGTTGGAATCGTTTTCGGACCACACCACAGATCTCCCTCAAACCGCGCCGTTTCAAGGTGCCACCGGCGCGCCACGATGAAGTACATCGAGCCCCACGCCCACATGGTCAGTCGGACCACCGACGACTACGAGAAGCTCGCGCTCGCCGGCTGCGAGGCGCTTTGCGAACCCGCCTTCTGGGCCGGCTTCGACCGCTCGTCCGCGGATGGCTTTTACGACTACTTCCGCCAACTCACCGAACACGAACCCAAGCGCGCGGCGAAATACGGCATCAAGCATTACTGCTGGCTCTGCATCAACCCGAAGGAAGCCGACGATCCCGGATTTGCCCGCGAGGTGATGAGCCTGATCCCGCAATTCCTCGATCGCCCGACGGTGTTAGGCATCGGGGAAATCGGGCTGAACAAGAACACCCGCAACGAGCTGGCGATTTTCGAGGAGCACGTGCAACTCGCGCTCGACCGCGATTTGCCGATCCTCATCCACACGCCGCACCTCGAAGACAAGCTCAAGGGCACCCGACTGATACTCGACTCGCTCGCCTCGTTCTCCAAGTTAGACCGCAGCAAAGTCATCATCGACCACGTCGAGGAGCACACGATTTCCCACGTCCTCGACGCCGGCTACTGGGCCGGCATGACGCTCTATCCGGAAAGCAAGTGCACGCCGAACCGCGCCATCGACATGCTGGAAATCTACGGCACCGAGCGGCTCTGGATGAACTCCGCCTGCGACTGGGGCCACTCCGATCCGCTCGCCGTGCCCAAGTGTGCGCTGGAAATGAAGCGTCGCAAGCACACCGCGCAGCAGATCGAACAAATCATCTACCAGAACCCCCGCAAGTTCCTCAGCCAGTCGCCGAGGTTTGAAATATGAGTGCGAAGCATCCTTCGGACTGCGGCGACATGTCCCCGCTTTCCACTGGCCGGCATGTCCGCCAGTGTGAAAACTCCGGCATGTCGGAGCGTTCAAAACCGACCTAGTCGCGGTGGATGACCCATCTCTGGTGCAGCTATCGACGGCAACACCTCACCCCCATGAATTTCCACCCATCCCACCTCTCCTACTGCACCAACATCCACCCTGCGGAAACCTGGGCGGAGACCTCCGCAGTGTTGCGCACGCACGTGTTGGCGGTGCGCAACCGCTTGCGGGCGGCTGGCTCGTTAGGGGCGGACGAGCCATTCGCCATCGGCCTGCGGCTCTCGGCGGTGGCGGCGCAGGAGCTTCTGACTGGGGCAAATCTGGCGGATTTAAAGCAATGGCTCGACGAGACAAACACCTACGTTTTCACCATCAACGGCTTTCCTTTCGGCAGCTTTCACGGCACCCGGGTGAAAGAGCAGGTTTTTAAACCGGATTGGACGGAGCGGGCGCGGGTGGATTACACGATGGATCTGTTCCGGATTCTGGCGGCGATCGCTCGGCCGGGCACGGGAGCGTCGGTTTCCACCTTGCCGGGATCTCACAAAACATTCGCCGCAGATGAATCTTTGATTCTCCAACACTTGATAGAACTGGCGGCCTGGTTGGAAAGGCGCGCTGCGGAGACCGGTCACGATTTCCACCTCGGCTTGGAACCCGAGCCGCTCGGGCATTTCGAAAACACGGCGGAAACGCTCGCGTTTTTCGAGCGCTTGCATGCGGCGGCACCGGACGCGGAAGTCATCCGCCGCCGGATCGGCGTGAACTACGACGCCTGCCACTTTGCGCTGGAATACGACACCGCGGGCGAATCGCTCGACGCGCTAACCTCCGCCGGGATCCGGATTTCAAAAATCCATCTCTCCAGCGCGCTGGCCCTCGACCCGCGCGACCCGGCGGCGCTCGCGGCGATCCGCCCCTTCGACGAGCCGGTCTATTTCCATCAGGTCCTGCTGCGCCGCGCGGACTGCGAGATCACGCGCTTCATCGACTTGCCCGCGTTTTTCAGCGCCGTGGAAAAAGCCGAAATCGATCCGACGGTGTTCGAGGAAATGCGTGTCCATTTCCATATCCCGCTCGATGCCGAGCCCGCCGCGCCCTTGCGCTCGACTCGCGGCCAGACGGCCGAAGTGCTCCGCTGGCGGAAATCCCATCCCGCCGCCTGCCCGCATTACGAGATCGAGACCTACACCTGGGGCGTCCTGCCAGATGTCTGCTTGCAGCGCCCGGTCGAGGAGCAAATCGCCGGGGAATACGCGTGGGTATTGGCAAACGCATGAGTTGCCAGACGCGCAAATCCGGTGTTACCTCCCGCCCATGTCTGACATCAAAATCACACTCCACACCTCCGCTGGCGACATCAACGCCCGGCTCTTCGCCTCGCAAGTCCCGGTCACCTGCGCCAATTTTCTCAACCTCGCCAAGCGCGGCTACTACGACGGCGTCGCCTTCCACCGCGTGATCCCCAATTTCATGATCCAAGGCGGCGACCCGACCGGAACCGGTTCCGGCGGCCCCGGCTACAAGTTCGCCGACGAGATCGACCGCTCGCTCAAGCACGACAAAGCCGGTATCTTTTCCATGGCCAACGCCGGACCTAACACCAATGGCAGCCAGTTCTTCGTCACCCACCTCCCCACCCCGCACCTCGACGGCAAACACGCGGTCTTCGGCGAGGTCATCACCGGCCAAGACGTGGTCAACAAAATCGTCAAGGGCGACAAAATCAAATCGATCACCATCCACGAGGACATCGTCGCTTTGTTCGAGTCACAGAAGGACAATCTCGAGCATTGGAACTCGATCTTGGACCGCTGATTTCAGTTTGGTTAGCGAAGATTGAATATCTCCATCTCCCCATCCCGCCTGAATCAGGCGGGATGGGGATTTTTCATTTTATTGTCAAATCATTCGTTTCAAGAGAGTTACAGGACCAAGCATCTGCCCAAGGTGACTCGCCTGCCCCCCACGCGATCGCGTAACTTAGGACGGGCTTCTTGAACTTCGTCCGGGGGCAGGCATTCAATCGCTCCGTTGACTCGCAAGAGAAAACCAACTCCCCCCCCCATGAAACATCCCCACTCCCCCCGTGGCGGACGCTTGGCCATCGGCTTGCTTGCATGCCTTTGCTCGCTCCAATCCGTCCCTGCCGAAGAAACGATCCCTACCGGAAAGCTCGACATCGACCGCAGTCTGGTTCGCGTCGGTGCTTTCTCACAACTCGACTGGCAGATCCATTACAAGACCGGCATCACTGAAATCCTCGAAGTAGTCCCGCCAAACATTTTGAGACCGAAAGGAAACCTCGCCATGCGAGTGCGCGTGTTAGGAGCCTCGTTCCAACAAGCCAAGGACAACAATGGCGGCGGCAACAATGCCGACGGCGTGGATTCGAGCAACCCCGCCCGAGGGTTTGGAGTCACAAGAGGCGGGATCGACAACTTCACGAGCGATGATGAAATCCGGAGGAATAACGCGAATGAACTTCCCGTCGAAGTCGTGTGGAGCAAAAACAACTCCTCATGGGCGCGCATCTTCTATGGCACACAATCCAAGATCAACCCGTCCGCTGTCGTCCTCGATACCACGGTCAAGTCCGGCGACATCATCAACTTCGGTGGCCGGGGCTATTTTGGCAAGGCCTGGCTCCCGCTCTACAGCACTGCCACGAGCACGCCAAACGTTCTCATGCTGAAGAACGGAGACTCCATTCCCTCCACTAACCAAGCCTTCCAGCAAAGCCTTATTGAGGACTTCCTCAAGCCCTACCTCGCAATGGATGGCAAAACGGTGAAGATCGGCAACCGCGAACTCATCGTGCTTATGGAACTCGGCCAGACCGTCCCCACCCACTATGGTTTCGACCTCCAGGATCTTGCCGTGCTCGTCACCTTCGAATAACACTCCCCCTTAAACCTCCCCCTATGAAAACCGCACTCATTCTCTGCGCGCTGTCTAACACCGCCTTTGCGGCGGAGCCCGTTCTTCAACGCATCACGCCGGACGAACTCGCCAAGCTGCAACACGAAACTCCCCTGATCCGCCTCGAAAAGTCGGCGCAAAGTCCGACAGTCGTCAGCAGCCCTGGCGGCCAATCCATCATCAAGCAATCGGTGGTTCTGAACGACGGGAAGAACTGGACCATCATTCCCCAAGGAGCGGTGATCTTTCTGCCGCAGGCCTTGAAAAGCCGCGTGGATGCCAACCCGGTCGGAACCCTCCTGCAGTGGCACGATTTTCTCACACAAAACCGGGCCTGGATCACCACCAACGATGTGTCCTTCGACCAGGCCTCCGGAAAGGAAGCACTCCCCCCCGAGCGTGCCGCCTATTGGGCAAAGCAAGAGAAGATTGTCATCGCCACCCATCGGCAAGGCCCGATCTCCGTCCGCCTCGCTCCGGAACCCCCAACCATCACCCTGCGATGAAATTTCTCGGACTGCTACTCGCCGCTCTATCAACCCCCGCGTTTGCCGGAGTCCAAACCTACGTGAACTTCATCCGCCAGACCCAGCAAGGAACCGGCGTCGTATGGGACATGCCCGTCGCGCGCAGCGGCATGAGCCCCTCCGCCATGACGCTCGAAAGCAACGGTTCCTTGTTCCAGCTCTGGACCATCGAGCAGACCCAGGCAAAAGACTATCTGCTCGACCAGAAACTCGTTAGTGCCTACCTGCCGAAAGCGGACATCAAGATCACTACTTTGGATCCATACACCCTAGTCACCCGCACCCGCGTCGATCAGCCGTTTTCCGTAGAAATTCAGGTGGCCGACTTGTTGACGGGCACCGGTCTGCCGGACGCTGCCACCAAGGTCCTGCTCCAACAACACCTCCAAACCTATCAGGAAGGACAAATCTCGCTCGACCGCACTGCGGTGGCCTCAACTACCCCGAAGTCCTCCGCGTATATCTCCGAGAACGGCAAAACCGTGCTCAAGTTTGCCGCCTCATCGCTCAGGGCGGCGGATCCCACCAAGGCCCGCGGTGAAGAACACTTCATCATTCACGCCCTTTCCGACGGCTCTATCACCCAAACCCAGATCGCCTCGGCTCACGTGCAGGTCTGGCCCGTCGCCTCCGGTGAAATCCTCGGCATCACCCCGGGACAGAAGCTCCGTTTCGATACTCCGAAAATCCAACTCAACCTCAACGACCTCTATCCACGCAGCGACACCTACTTGATGCTCTACGAAGGCACCGCAGTCAACGGCGCGCAGGGCGTCATTGCCAAAGCCTTCCCGGTAGACCGCGATCAAACCGTTAGCAAGATCCTGGAAGTCACCGATCTCGATACCAAATTCACCAGAAACGGAACCTACACCGTGGCGCTGATGAGCGAAACCGTCTTTGGCACCGAGCTGCTTTGCCCGCCTATCACCTTCTCGGTCGATCGAACCATCACCATCAATGCGATGCAAACCGACTTCACCGACGACACCGCAGCCCTCACCGCGCCGTAAGCAAACAATTTCCCCCGACAAAACGACCGGTCGGCGTGTGATCCGAGGAATGCAGCCCCCAGCACCCTCATGATCCGCCGGCCGGTCAATTTTTCACCACCGGTCTAGCATCGGAAAATCGCGTTTCATCCGACTCGACACGCGTGTTGATTCCGGCACCATTTTACGGCTTTCCAACAACCACCTACTGATGTCCGAATTCCTCGTCATTCCACGCCAAGACCACGACGCCCTCGTTTCCAAAGCCTACCAATCCCACGGCTACAGCGCCGATGAAGCCGCGGAAGGTGCCAAACTCTGCGCCGAGGCCGCCCGCCACGGCATCCGCACCCACCACGCGCTCAAGGCTTTGCACCTCGACCACCTGTTCGGCTCCGGAGTCGGCGGTTGCGTCCCCGGCGCGGAAATCGAAGTCCTGCCATCCCGCTTCCCCGCCTCCGAGCGCTGGGACGCTCACAAAAAACTCGGCCAGTCGGTCGCCTACCGCGCCATCGACCGCGCCATCGACCTCGCCGACCAATACGGCATCGCCCAGATCGCCGTGGACAACGCCTTCCACTACCTCTGGGGCGGCGGCTACGTGATGGAAGCCGCCGAGCGCGGTTACTATGCCTATACCAATTGTACCTCCGCCCTCGCTGAAGTCGTGCCTTTCGGCGGAAAATTTCCCACCCTCGGCACCAACCCGCATTCCTGGGGCATCCCCAGCACCGAGGCTAACGGTTTCCCCATCGTCATGGACTGGGCCACCTCCACCGTCGCCATGGGCCGCGTCCAAACCCTGAAGCGCGAGGGCAAAATGCTCCCTCCCGGTGCCGCCGTCGATGCCAATGGACAACCGACTAACGACCCCAACGAAGTCGCCGCATTGCTTCCCTTCGGCGGTCACAAAGGCTACGGCATGTCGCTGCTCAACGAAATTTTCGGCGGCCTCATCGGCGGCTCGCTGCCCACCATCCGCGGCCGCAAGCTGACGACTCCGGGCGAGAAAAACACCCCGGTATTCTACTTCCAAGTCATCCACCCCGACGCCCTCTCCGGCGGAAATTTCGCCCACGGCCGCAGCCAGATCGAGAACCTCAAGGCAGTCATCGACGACATCCTCGGCCACGGCAACGAAGCCGCGATGCTCCCCGGCCAGCTTGAAGCCGCCGCCCGCAAGCGCTCTGACGCCGCCGGCGGCCTGCTCTTCACCGCAGCGGAAATCGGTGAGTTTAACGAGATCAACGCCGAACTTGGCCTGCCCGCGTGGGACGTCAGCCAACTCGCCGAAGCGTAACCCGGCACTTTCCAGGCTACTCCGAAACTCACCGCACTTTTTGCGGTTGAGGCGTTCTTTCTTTGCGTCCGCCAGCGTGCTGTTGAGATTTGGACCTCACAAGGATCGCAAATGAAGCTTTTAAAAAAACTCCTGCCATCGCGCCATGTCTTGCTGCCGCTCCTCGCCTGCGGATTTTGTCTCGGCGAACCAGCCACGGCGCGGGAAAATCCCGCGCCAACCGCCTCGCTCACTATCGAAGCCGGCACTCCCACCGGAAAAGTCAGCCCGATGCACTACGGCCTGATGACCGAGGAGATCAACCACTGCTACGACGAACACTACTATCGGAATACCGAAGCGTTCCTCAAAGACTCCCCCACTCCAGCCGGTGATTTCTAACGAAAAAGCCCTCTTCACCCACACCGTGCCAGCCTATTCCATCACGGTGCTCCAATTGGAAACCAAGTGACCGCCGCTCGCAAAAATCAAAAAGGCGCGGAAACTTCCCTCTCAGGAAATCTCCACGCTTTGATTTGAAGTCGGAATGTTAGCGCGAAGCCGGACGACGGCGGTTGTTACCCCGTGAGGCGTTGCTGTAGTCCAGCCCTCCGCCTCCATTACGGTTTCCGCCGCCACCGCTGCGGTTTCCACCCCCGCCGCCGCCTTGGCGACCGCGGTTTCCGCCGCCTTGGACCATGCCGCCGCCGGTCCGCATCCGGAGATGGCGATCGGCTAACGACTCGTCATGCCAAGCGTGGTCATCCCAGCGCGGCACCGCCATTTTAATGACTTTTTCGATTTCCCGCAGGAACTCGCGCTCGTCTTCCGCGCAGAACGAAACGGCGCGACCTTCCGCTCCGGCACGACCGGTGCGGCCGATGCGGTGGACGTAGGCTTCCGGCTCGTTAGGCAGGTCGAAATTGACGACCAGGCCGACGTCTTTCACATCGACTCCGCGGGCAGCCACATCGGTGGCGACGAGCACGGGCGTGAGGCCCTTCTTGAATTTTTCGAGCGCCTTCTCGCGCTGCGCCTGCGACTTGTTGCCATGGATCGCATCGGCAGGGAAACCGGCTTCACACAGGCTTTTCGCCAGCTTGTTAGCACCGTGCTTGGTGCGGCTGAAAACGATGGTGAGCTTGCCGCTGGTGGCGGACGCCTGGCCACGCAGGAGTTGCTCCAACAGCGGGCGCTTGTTTTCGCGGTCCACGAAGCAGACTTGATGCTCGATGCGCTCGGCGGTCGTCGTGCCGGGATCGATGCTGACGCGGGCCGGGTTGCGCAGGATGGTTTGCGCGAGCTCGACGATGGTCGGGGCAAGCGTCGCCGAGAAGAACAGCGACTGGCGGTTAGACGGCAGCAGCGCCACGATTTTTTTCACATCGCGGGCGAAGCCCATGTCGAGCATCCGGTCCACTTCATCGAGCACGAAGAACTCAACGGCGGAGAGATCCACGGCGCGTTGTTCGATGAGATCGAGCAAACGCCCTGGGGTCGCCACCAGCACGTCCACGCCGCCGCGCATCGCGGAGACCTGGGGATTTTGGCCGACGCCGCCGTAGATCAGAGTCTGGCGGAAACGGACGTGGGCACCGTAAGTGGTGAAGCTTTTACCGACTTGGCCGGCGAGCTCGCGGGTCGGTGCCAGCACCAGCGTGCGGCATTGGCGGGGCTTGATTTGCTTCGGCCGCTCATGGATCGCATGAAGGATCGGCAGGGCAAAGCTCGCCGTCTTGCCGGTGCCGGTCTGGGCGCAACCGAGAAGGTCGCGGCCTTCCAGCAGCAGCGGGATGGCCTGCGCCTGGACAGGCGAAGGAATTTGATAATTGAGTTCGCGCAAAACGCGTTGGAGGGGCGCGGCCAATGGCAACGCCTCGAATGCTGTCGGGGTCATGTTGATAAATAGCCTGCCCGTCCGGAATCGGCGGCTGGCGGTGTCGATGAGCGGTTGGAGTAACCTCAAACAATCTCTCATCGATGAAGACCGGAAAAGGGTGGAGCCAATCTTATCGACCCCTCACCGGCAAAAGCGCGGTGCACCGCCGGGATAGCCGGGATTCCGGCGATGGCAAGACTTTTCCGGATTCATGTTCTTCGCTTTACCCGCAAGGGATTCGCCGCTAATTCCCTCCCGCGATGCACGGTTTCTCCTACAAAAACGGTTCCCTATTCTGCGAAGACGTTGATCTTTCCACGCTTACCGCCGAATACGGCACCCCGCTTTACGTTTATTCCGCGGGCACGATTATCGATCACTACACCCGCCTCGACGCCGCGATGAACGGCGTCGCTCACGAGGTCGCCTACGCCGTGAAGGCTAACTCGAATCTATCCGTCCTCCGCCTGCTCGCCACCCACGGCGCGGGCTTCGACATCGTTTCCGGCGGCGAACTTTTCCGCGTGATCAAGGCGGGCGGCGATCCGGCGCACTGCACATTCGCCGGTGTCGGCAAGACCCGCGACGAGATCGTCTATGCGCTGGAAAAAGGCATTTACTCGTTCAACGTCGAGAGCGAGGAGGAGCTGCGCTATCTCAACGAAGTCGCCGGCGAACTCGGCATGATCGCCCCGGCTGCGGTGCGCGTGAACCCGAACGTGGACGCCAAAACCCACAAATACATTTCCACCGGCAAGTCCGAGAACAAGTTCGGCGTGGATTTCGGAGCCATCGCCGACCTCTACGAGCGCGCGTCCAAGGAGTTGAAAAACATCAAGCTGCGCGGCCTGCAAATGCACATCGGCTCGCAGCTCACGTCCATCGCGCCGTTCATCGAAGCGGTCGAAAAAGTCATCCCGCTGGTCACCTCGCTCAAGGAAAATTACGGTATCGAGTTCTGGTCCATCGGCGGCGGCATCGGCATTATTTACAAGGAATCCCTCGAATCCGGCAGCGTCGATTGGTGGGAAACCCAGCCCGAGGCCGAGCGCCCGCTGACCATCGAGCGCTACGGCAAGGAGCTCGTCCCGCGCCTGAAAGACCTCGGTTTGAAAATTCTGTTGGAGCCCGGCCGCTACATCGTCGGCAACGCCGGAGTCCTGCTCACCAAATGCCTCTACGAGAAAAAAGGCTCGGCCAAGACGTTCAAAATCGTCGATGCAGGCATGAACGACCTCATCCGCCCGGCGCTTTACGAAGGCCATCACGAAATCGCCCCGCTGCTAGAACCTGCCAGTGACGAACGCGTCAAGGTGGACGTCGTCGGCCCGATTTGCGAAAGCGGCGACTTCTTCTGCCAGGACCGCGAGCTGCCGGATTTCAATCCCGGCGATTACGTCGCGCTGATGTCGGCCGGTGCTTACGGCTTCGCCATGGCTTCTAACTACAACTCGCGCCCGCTGCCTGCGGAAATCCTCGTCGAAGGCGCGACGGCCACGGTCGTCCGCAAGCGCCAGACGCTGGATGATTTGATCGAGGGCGAGCTGTGAGAAAATCAGCCCGCGTCCTTGCTCTTCCGGTGGCCGGGAGTCGCCAGGATCTCGATGTAAACCGAGGCGCTGCCACTCGCCGCCGCTAGGTCGATCGCGGCGGTGAGTTCCTCGACATGCTTGGTTTCCGGAGCCGAATCCCCTTGGCCAACCTTGCAGTTGAAGTCCCAGAAATCCACGCCTTCCGGTAGCGACTTCTTGCGCTCGCGCTTGAGGTATTTCCGGATGTCGCTCTTGATTTGTTCGATCACCCGCGGTGGCTGGTGGTTGGGCGCTGTGAGAGGAAATATTTTTTTCATGGGACGGCTTGTGTCGAGAGGCGGCTTTTTTGTCTAGGATAAGTTAAGGCGGAGGACCGGGAGTGATGACTTGAGAACTTCGCGGGCATCAAACCAACGTGCTGAGGTTCAAACCGGCGAAGGTCGCGAGCGCGTTTTGTCGTTGATCGAAAGAGAGGAATTCGGTGGCGGCTATCTCCACGGCGCATGCAACATGGAAAATGTCCATGGTCCGGCAGCCGCATTGTGGTGTTTCCATGCTGAGTCGGCGGAACGTGTTCATCAGGGAACTCCGCTGGATCTCGGGAAAAAGATAAAGTCCCCGCCTGCGACGGTCATGGAAAAATCCGATCTGGGTCTCCGCCTGAGCAGGAGTGATTTCCTGCCAGAACGCCTTCAACCGGAGCGCGTTGATCAGCTCGGCTTCCTGAATCTCCCATATCGGCAGGGGCAGATCCTGGGATGCGACGCGTGCCTGCACCACTTCCGAGCCCTGCTCGCGGATGTAGAGTTTGAGCAGCGCGCTGGTATCGAGATAAAGCATGATTACCAACGACCCTCCCGGTCGCCGGCGATGGTTTCTTCCGCAGATCGTCCGGAAGCGGGAATGGCGGTGATGAGATGATCTTCCCACGCTAGAATCCGGCGTGCAGCCGCCGGGATAATCCGCACGGTGGGGCGACCACGATTGATGACCTCGAAGGTTTCGCCGTCTCGAACCTGGGCTTCGACTTCAGACCAGTGAGCCTTCATTTCACGCACGGAGATGGTTTTCATGGCCTTAGAATCGGCAGAAATTTCAAACTGTCAAACCATTGAGTTTCAAAATGAGAAACAAGTGGGAGTTTCGGACCTTGGAATGGGCGATTAGCGCTCCAGCAGGATTTCTGTGCCGAGCACGACGAGATCGACGCGGCCCTTGAGGGTTTGGTCGATGAACGGTGTGTTCTGGGATTTGGATTTCATGAAATTCTTGGTGAAGGTGGTTTCCGCCTCGGTGTCGAACAGGATCAGATCGGCGGGCTGGCCGACTTCGATGGAGACGGCGGGCAAGCCCATCAGGCGGCGAGGCTCGGCGGAGTAACGCTTGACGATGACGTCCCAGCCGAATTTGCCGGTGGCGACGAAGTGGTGATAGAGCGAGACCAGCGCGGTATCCATGCCGGTGATGCCGTTAGGCGCGCTGACGAAATCCTGGGATTTCTCAAACGGCGTGTGCGGCGCGTGATCGGTGGCGATGAGGTCGAAGACGCCGTCGATGAGTCCTTGGAGAAGCCCTTCGTTGTCCTCCTTGGTGCGGAGCGGCGGGTTCATTTTGTAATTCGTGTCGAAGTCGCCGATGTGCTCGTCGGTGAATAACAAGTGGTGGGGTGAGACTTCGGCAGTGACCTTTACGTCGCCGCGGGATTTCCACCAGCGGATGGTTTCCATGCCGAGCTTACTGGAGACGTGCTGGATGTGGATGTGCGCGCCGGCGGCGTGGGCGAGGCGGATGTCGCGGTCGATGATGATTTCCTCGGCGCAGGCGGGCGAGCCCTTGATGCCAAGCCGATAGCTAACCAATCCCTCGTTCAGCGCACGCGGTCCGGCGAGCTCCGGCACCTCGCAATGGCTGGCGAAAAACATGCCGAACTCGGCGGCATATTGCATGGCGCGCAGCAGCACGGCGGGGTCGCCGGTGGTGTCGCCGTCGTCGGTGAGCATTTTCACGCCGAGCGCGCGCATGCCGTCGATGCCGGCGAGTTCCTTGCCGTGGCGGTCCTTGGTGACGCAGCCGGAGGTGTAAACCGGGATGCGGGCGGTGCGTTTCGCGATATCCAAGACGTTGGCAACGACCGTGGCGGAGTCGATGGCCGGGCGGGTGTTCGGCATCATCACGACACCGGTAATGCCACCGTTGATCGCGGCCTCGGTGCCAGTGGCGATGGTTTCCTTCGACTCGAAGCCGGGTTCGCGGAAATGGACGTGGGCGTCGAACATGCCGGGCGCGAGGATGCGGCCGCGGGCGTCGATCACCCGGGCGCCATCAGGAGCAGATAGACCTTGGCCGATTTGTTGGATTTTGCCGTCGGAAATCAGGACATCGGCCGGGGTGAGATCGGGCGAGTTTTCGGAGGCGATGCGGGCGTTTTGAATGAGGTGGGTCATGGAAAAAAGGTTGGATGGATCGAAACGCGGAGACGCGAAGGTCGCCGAGAGAAGCGCGGAGTATCGTTGATTCAGAGCGTTTTTGATTCGATGGGAATGATCGCGCCTTTGGATGTGTCGATGGTTTTCTTGAAGAAGGGTTCGGCGTTGTCCTTGCTGATTTCGACGACCAGGGAATCGTAGCCATCTGTCGGAGGGATGATGAGTTGAAGGATCTTGTGAGCGCTGGTCTGATAC
>JAYSYA010000002.1:0-2253 GCA_043716765.1 Akkermansiaceae bacterium | reverse complement strand
TGACCTTGGCTGGCGGGGTGTGCATGTTGCTAGGTTTTCTCGCCTTGCAGTTGTCAGTCGGCACCATGGATTTCGCGGAGCTGAGCCGGCTCGCCGCCAATCGCGAGCTCGCCGCGGGTTTGGCTAAATCCTTCTCCTCCACCGGTCTTGATGGCTACTCGCTGTTAACATTGGTGGCCGTCGCGATGTTCCTCGGGCTGGCGGTGAAAATCCCGGTGGTGCCGTTTCACGCGTGGTTGCCCGATGCCTATGCGGAAGCCCCGACTCCGGTCACGATCTTGCTAACAGGCCTACTCTCAAAGATGGGCGTTTATGGTTTGCTCAGGGTTTTCCTGCCAATTTTCCCCGAGGTGCTGCCGGGTCTGGCCCCGTGTTTGACCGCGCTGGCGGTGGCGACGGTGCTGCTAGGCGCGGTCGCGGCTCTGGCGCAAAAGGATTTGAAGCGAATCCTCGCCTACTCCTCGGTCAACCACCTCGGATACTGCGTCCTCGCTGTGGCGGCGGTGGCTGCGGCGCATACGGACCGCGTTGCGATGGCTTCGGCGGTTTCGGGAGTCGTTTTGCAGGCCTTCAATCATGGCGTGATCGCTTCGGCATTGTTCTTCGGCATCGGCATTCTCGAAACGCGGAGCGGGGGTCAACGCGGCTTGAATGATTTCGGCGGCCTGCGCGCGCGCATGCCGGTTTTCTCCGGGCTGATGGGACTCGCGTTGTTCGCCTCGCTCGGATTGCCGGCTTTGAGCGGATTTGTCGGAGAATTTCTGATCTTCAACGGCGTGTTCGGATTGGTTCCATGGTCCGCCGCCATCTCGGTGATCGGACTGCTGCTCACCGCCATTTTCCTGCTCCGCATGATCCGCAAGGTGTTCCACGGCCCCTTGCTTCCGGCCATGGAAAAATGGAGCGACCTCACCGTCGGCGAGCGCTGGTTGTTCGCGCCCGCCATCGCCCTGATCGTGATCCCCGGTCTGTGGCCGCAGGTGCTGCTTCACTTCATCAATGGCGACACGCTCCGCCTGCTCGACCTCCTCCACCCGTTCCCATGACTCCCGCCTGGACCATTCTATCCGCTTTCGCGGGGGCCTTGCTGGTGCTCCTGCTGCCCGCCCGCATGGCTGGCGCCTCCCGGGTGGTCGCCCTTGTGGCGTCGCTCGCTGGAGCCGTGGCCGCGGGCGTCGCCTGCCTGTCGCGCCTGAATGATCCTAGCGGCCCGGTCTGGTCCTTCGACCGTCCGTGGATTCCAAGTCTCGGTGTCCGCTTCCATCTTGCCGCCGACGGGCTTTCTCTAACGTTGCTGTTGCTCACCGGCATCGTGGCGGTCGCCGGGGTGTTGTTTTCATGGAACGTGGAACGCCGACCACGTGCGTTTTTCGCCTTTTTCCTGACGATCATCGGTGGGGTTTACGGTGTCTTCCTCAGCCGCGACGCGTTCCTGTTGTTTGTCTGTTATGAAATCGTGATTTTGCCGAAATACATGCTCATCGCCATCTGGGGCTCGACCAACAAGGAATATGGGGCGATGAAGCTGACGATGTACTCCATCGGCGCGAGCGCGCTGATCCTCATTGGGTTGGTGGTCGCCTACGCTGCGGCTGGCGGGACCAGTTTCGATCTCGGCCATCTCGCGGGCGCAAACTATTCAGCCACGCTCCAGGCATGGGCGTTTCCCATTCTTTTCGTCGGCTTCGCGGTGTTGGCGGGCATGTGGCCGTTCCACACCTGGGCGCCGACCGGCCACGTCGCCGCTCCCACCGCCGCCTCAATGTTGTTAGCGGGAGTGGTGATGAAACTCGGGGCTTACGGCGCGTTGTGCGTGGCGATGCCGCTGTTTCCGCAGGGTTTCGAGCAATGGAAACCGGTGATCGCCGGGCTGGCGGTAATCGGAATTGTTTACGGCGCGCTGACCGCATTGTCGCAGAAAGACCTCAAGTTCGTGATCGGTTATTCCTCCGTCAGTCACATGGGTTTTGTTTTGCTAGGTCTCGCAGCCGGCACCCACTGGGGCTTGCGCGGGGCGGTGCTGCAAATGATTTCACACGGGATTATCGCCGGACTTCTCTTTGGCATCGCCGGGCGCGTGGTGTATGAACGCACCCACACCCGCGACTTGTCGGAGCTCCAGAAATTCGACTTGTGGCGCTCTCTACCGGGTGCGGCGGTCGGCTTCACTCTGGCCACCGCAGCGTCGATGGGCCTCCCCGGCTTCAGCGGATTCGTGGCGGAAATATCGGTGGCGATCGGCCTCTGGCAGAC
>JAYSYA010000001.1:0-6648 GCA_043716765.1 Akkermansiaceae bacterium | reverse complement strand
GCGTATCAGTGCAACGCACGGCAGGGCTGATATCGGTCGGAGAGGCAGCGGACACGTTGTCGGGAATGCTTGGGACTCTCGATGAAGCCATTCCCGGTGCTTTTGTAATGCCGGAAACAACGGTTTAACCCTCACCACCCGCCGTTGCTTGGCAGTCTTTGCCAGCCACGCGTTGATGTCGACGCACGTGATGTAAATCCAGACTCTCAGGGATTGCCATCATCACCGGATTCGCCAGAATCCGCGACGTGAAAGTCAGAAAAGCCGTCATCACCGCCGCCGGTAAATCCCAGCGCACCCTCCCCCTCCAAACCCTCGTTGACCGCGACGGCGCGGCCAGGTCCGCCCTCGCCATTCTAGCGGAGGAAATCACCTCCGCCGGCATCGAGGAAATCGCCGTGGTCATCTGTCCCGGCGACGAGGCCGCTTACGCCGAGGCCGCCGGCCCGCACGCCAGCCACATGCAATTCATTGAGCAACCGGAAGCCCTCGGTTACGGCCACGCCGTCCACTGCGCCGCCTCGTTCACCGGCAAAGATCCGTTCCTGCTGATGGTCGGCGACCACCTCTATCTGAGCCGCACCGAGACCTCCTGCACCGCCCAACTCCTCGCCACCGCAGCGATTGAGGAGTGCGCGGTCTCCGCCGTCCAGGCCACCCACGAAAGCAAACTCCCGCTCTACGGAGCCATCGGCGGCCGCCGTCTGCCAGGCAGCGACCTTCTCTATCAAGTCGAGGCCGTTATCGAGAAACCCACCCCCACCGAGGCCGAGCAAAAACTCGTCATTCCCGGACTCCGCGCCGGCAACTACCTCTGCTTCTTCGGCCTTCACGTCCTCACCCCGACCATCATGGAAATCCTCGCCCGCCAGCTCGTTGACGGCCGCGCGGACCTCTCCAGCGCCCTCTCGGAAATCGCCCGTGGCGAGCGCTACCTCGCCCACCAACTCCAAGGCCGCCGCCACGACATCGGCGTCCACTACGGCTTGCTCACCGCCCAGCTCGCCCTCGGCCTTGCCGGTAAGGACCGCGATGAAATCCTCACCAACATCGTCGAACTGCTCGCCCAATCCCACGCCTAACCGCAACCGGCCATGGCCCTGCTCACCATCATCACCTCGCCGGACGCCGCCGTCCGCGATCTCTCGCTCGACGCTGCCTGCGAGAAACTATCACTCGCAGAGCTCCTCGCCGAGGCCGACGCGCTCGACGCTTTCCGCCGCACCAGCGAGAATCTCTATCACCGCGTCCGTGCCCTCCTTTTCCTCTACTCCATCCACCGCTTCCACCTGCCGCTGCGCCTGGCGGAAGTGAAATCTAGCGACAAACCCGCAGCCATCCCCTTCAAAGGCTACGAGAACCTGCTCGCACGCCGCTTCGAGGAAGCCATCGACATTTTCCTCAAAGCCCAACGCACCGAAGCCCCGAGCGACGGCATTTCCAGCGCCCTCGCCTCCGTCTATCAACGCCTCGCCTTCCAGACCCTCGCCGACCAGGTCCGCCGCAGCGTCCGTAGTGTTAGCGGGAACCAATGGATGTTCCGGATGGGCCACCCCGCCGACCAACCGCTGCGCATCCGCCCGGAAATGACCCGGCGCGATCCGCTTACCCACACCTATCCGATCCTCCGCGAGCGCACGCCAGTCCGCATGGATCTCACCCATTGCGGCTGGAGCGACATCTTCTTCCTCGGCATGGACTACCCCGAGGGCGCCAAGGTCCTCAACATCTCCATCGACCTCGCCGTGCACGGCCGCGACAAATCCCCCAGCCCGCCGGTCGAAGCCAGCCTGCGCATCATCGAGGAACCCATTCTCCGCCTCACCAGCGTCGATCTCGCATGCAGCGCGGAAATTTCCAGCCTCAACGAAGTCTTCGATTTCGCCAAAGACTACCTCGGCCTGCTCAAAGCCGCCGTCATCTCCAGCGGCATCGTCCCGCCCGGCATCGAGGGCTCCGGCCAGAGCCTCGCCGATCTGCTAGCCCGTGTCGTAGGCCCCGGAAAAGGCCTCGAACTCGTCTCCAACGTCAACAACATCCCCAAAGGCTCGCGCCTCGCCGTTTCCACCAATTTGTTAGCCGCGCTCATCAGCGTCTGCATGCGCGCTACCGGCCAGGCCCGTTCGCTCACCGGCCCGCTTAAGGAAAACGAGCGCCGCATCGTGCTTGCCCGCGCGCTGCTAGGCGAGTGGATCGGCGGCTCCGGCGGCGGCTGGCAGGATTCCGGCGGCGTCTGGCCCGGCATGAAACTCATCCAAGGCACCTTCGCCAAGGAAGGCGACCCGGAATTCGGCATCTCCCGCGGCCGCCTCATGCCCACCCACAAGGTTCTCGACGATGTCGATGTCCCCACCGACGCACGGCAGAAACTTCAGGACTCGCTCGTCCTCGTCCACGGCGGCATGGCGCAGAACGTCGGCCCCATCCTGGAAATGGTCACCGAAAAATATCTCTTGCGCAGCGGCCCCGAGTGGATCGCCCGCCAGCAGACTCACAATATCCTTGATCGCATTCTATCCGCCCTCCACACCGGCGACATCCCCGCCATCGGCGCGGCCACCACCGAGAATTTCCGCCAGCCCATCCAGACCATCATCCCCTGGGCCAGCAACCTCTACACCGAGACGATCATCGAGAAAATCAGCGCCGAGTTCGGCTCCGACTTCTGGGGCTTCTGGATGTTAGGCGGCATGGCCGGCGGCGGCATGGGCTTCATCTTCGCTCCTGAGAGAAAAGCCGAAGGCCAACAGCGCCTCCAAGCCATCATGTCCGAAACCAAGGAAATGTTAGGGTCCGCCTTGCCCTACGCGATGGAGCCGGTCGTTTACGACTTCGCCATCAACGAGCGCGGCACCTGGGCGGATCTGCTAGCCGGGGAGGACGCGCTGATGCCCGCCGGTTACTACAGCTACATCGTCCCCCAGCTTTTACGGAAAGGCCGCCACGAACTCTCGCCGCTGCGCCTCGCCGAGCTTGACCACTTCGCCACCTCCTGCCGCGACCACCCCGAGCTCCGCGGTATGGTGCAAATCTTGTTCGACTCCATCTTCCCGCGCAGCCAGGGGAAAAGCCGCAACAGCGAGTCCCTCGCGGAAATCCTCACAGCTCACGGCTTCGACCGCACCGCCCACGAGCAAATCCGCGGCGATCTCAAGGCCGGCCGCATCGGTCTCGCCCAGAACCGGCTTCCCGCGAATGCCATCATTGAGGACGTTAGGGAAAGCGACCTCACCCAGGCATCCGCCATTTCCGCAGCTTCGCGTGAGACAGGCCTAGCCGCTTTGAAAAATGGCGAAGTCGCCGTCGTCACCCTTGCCGCCGGAGCCGGCTCCCGCTGGACCCAGGGCGCAGGCGTTGTGAAAGCCTTGCACCCGTTTTGCAAACTCGGCGGCCGCCACCGCTCGTTCATCGAGACCCACCTCGCCAAGAGCCGCAAAACCGGCCGTGAGGCAGGCACCCCGGTTCCCCACATTTTCACCACCAGCTACTTCTCCCACGACCCGACCGAGCGCTTTCTAACTCATTACGAAAACTATCACTACGAAGGCCCTCTCTATCTCTCGCAAGGAAAATCCATCGGCCTGCGCACCGTTCCCACCGTCCGCGACCTGCGCTTCGCGTGGGAGGAAATGCCCCAGCAGGTGCTCGACGTGCAACAGCAGAAAGTCCGCGACTCCCTCCGCACCGCCCTCCTCCACTGGGCCGAATCCACCGGCGAGGCCAGCGACTATACCGACAACCTGCCGCTCCAATGCCTCCACCCGGTCGGCCACTGGTATGAAGTCCCCAACCTCCTGCGAAACGGCACCCTCGCAGCACTTCTCGCAGAACGCCCGCAGCTCCAGACGCTCGTGCTCCACAACATCGACACCGTCGGCATGAACGTGGATCCCGCGCTGCTAGGCCATCACCTCGACAGCGGCGCGGGCCTCAGTTTCGAGGTCATTACCCGCCGCCTCGAGGACCGCGGCGGTGGCCTCGCCCGCGTCAACGGCCGCCCGCAACTCGTCGAAGGTCTGGCCATGCCGCGCGAGGAAGACGAGTTCAACCTCTCCTATTATAACAGCAACACCTGCTGGATCCAGATCGACGCCCTGCTCCAAGCCTTTCATCTCACCCGCGCCGACCTCACCGATCCTGAAAAGGTCAACACCGCCATCCGCACCCTCGCCGCGCGGATGCCCACCTACATCACCCTCAAGGACGTGAAAAAACGCTGGGGCCACGGCCAGGAAGACATCTTCCCCGTCTGCCAGTTCGAAAAACTCTGGGTGGACATGAGCAACCTTCCATCGTTAGAAACCAAATACATCGCCGTCCCGCGCCTCCGCGGCCAGCAGCTCAAGGACCCGTCCCAGCTCGACGGCTGGCTGCGCGATGGCTCCGCCGCCTATCTGGAAAGCCTCTGCGAGTGGTGAAATATGGAGAAGGGACATCTCTTCCCTTGGCGTGGATGAGACGCCCACGCCCCCCTGACACCACATCCAAATCTGCCAGAGAAACTTGCCCATGCCTGAGCACTGGATCGTCGATGTTTTTCAGATTGAGTTCATGCTTGGCAAGCCATAGGCCGTGTTTGAAAGTAGGCCATGTTCAGTGCCAACAAACTCACCCCGGAACAAAAAGACGCGCTCAAGCAATGGGCCGCTGAGGGTGCCACCATGTCGGATCTCCAGCGCCATTTGAAGGATGATTTCGGCCATTCCCTCACCTATATGGACACCCGTTTCCTGATTCTTGACCTCGGCATTGAGCTGGTCGAGACGCCGAAAGTCGAAGCCAAAAACGAGGAAAAACCCGCGCCGGTCCCGACCGGATTTGTCACCGTGACGATGGACAGCCTCACGCTGCCCGGCGCGTTGGTCAGCGGCAAAGCCACCTTTAGCGACGGCGAAACGGCCGTTTGGATGCTCGATCAGACCGGCCGCCCCGGACTCGATCCGGATACGGAGGGCTACCGCCCCACGCCCGAGGATATCAAGGAGTTCCAGTTGCAGCTCCGCGATTTGATCCAGAAAAGCGGGCTTTGAGCGGATCCGCAGGTCACAGACACGAAGCTCGTCCCGCGGCGTTAAAAGGAAGGAACATGCCCGGCCGGACCCCACGATTTTCCACGGCGCGCCACCGCAACCGCCGGGGGGTTGTATTCACGTTGATGGCTTTTGGCATGGTCGTTGCAGGCTGTAAACCGGCGGCGGAACCCACTCGCGCGACTGTTGATGAACTCGTTTCGCAACTCGCGGGGGCGCGGGTCGACGCGGCCCGGACCAAGCTTGACCTGAGGTGTCCGGACGAGGCGCTCGCGCTGCTGGTTTCCGCCCTCAAAGCCGAGCCCGCTTCCCAAGAGGCCCAGAATTTGGCGGAAACGATTCTGAAGGAGACGGTCTGGAATTTTCCCGCGCTCACTCTCGCCCATCCATTTTCGATAGAACACATCGACCTCGCCGGGGCGTCGGCGCTGTGGGTGAGCCTCGGCGGAAAGACCAACACAACCGTCCGCTGGAATCTCGAAACGCCGCAAATCGAGAGAGTTTTGTTTCCCGTGGCCAATCACCAAACCCGCAGCTTGGTGTTTGATCCGGGGCATGAGTCGGTGGTCGTCGAGCGCGGGCCGGTGACTTTGCTTTGCAACGCGCAAACGCTAGAACCGATCCGCGACCTCGGCCCGCTACCCGATTTCCTCACCCCCTCGGCCGTCGTGGTTTTTTCTCGAGACGGCCTGTTGATGGCGCATCCCGGTTTCGTTTCGAAAAAGGACCATTCCGTCATCTGGCACCTGCGGGACACTTCTACCGGGGAAATCATTCGCTCCTCCGAGCCGCTCGCCCCGCGACCGCTCGCCGCCTTCCTGGACCGTGCAAAACTGCGCGTGCTGCATGCCGACGGAAGTCTGTTGGAGATCCCCGTCTCTCCGGTCGAGCCGGTCGTGAAGACCCCGCTGCCGCAGCCCGTCAAGTTGCTTCATGCGCAATTCTCACAGGATGGCAATGCTGCCCTAACACTCCAAGACCCGGGACCGCACCAACCACCCGTCCCTGCCGTCATTTCCTACCGCGACGAGGAGGATGGATCGCTCGGCACGGCGGCGCTGGCCCGCCGTTTCCCGTGGAGCCGCCACCCTAACTTGTGGACCGGCCTGATGAGCGATCCGGAGCACGCGCCGTTCGCGGTGAATGGAAATCAAGTGATGATCCTGACAAATCCACACGCGCCCGTCGAAGTGGCATCGGCGGTCACCGCGGTCGCCTTCGCTGATAAAAGCATACTCACCGGCGAGGAAAACGGCACGTTGACCATTCATCATTTACTGCCGTTGCCCGCCACGAATCCCAGCCCCGGGAAGGCGGCCTCCATCGACAAGGCGGCGCTGCTCGCTTTGGAAAAGCTCAGCGAAGCCCTCACTGGCAGCCGCTATGACGAAAAGGAACGAAGCTTCACCCGAGTCGCTCCCGAGGCGAGAATTACGGCTTTGAAAGTCTGCAATTTTAGCGATCTCCTCATCGTTTTCCCCCGCTTGAACTTCAGCGCGGTCATCGCGGAATTCAAAAATTCCGCGCACCGCCACGCCACTCCCGAGGCATTTGCGCCGCTGCGGGACCGCCTCGAGCGGGCCGATCCCCCGGCCGCCGCCGCCCTCGCGCTTGCCCT